>JAZBPT010000202.1:0-7335 GCA_036351755.1 Wenzhouxiangella sp.
CCGGGACGGTACTCCTCGTCGGTCGATTCGCAGCTCGGATTGTCGGACGCCCAGACGCAACGCTCGTCGCCCGGCTCGATGGCCGCGTAGACGTCGTGGATGTAGTTGTGGCGCACGATCAGCCCCGACACACCGCCCTTGGTACCCACCGCGGCAAACCCCGGAATGTCGTGGATCTCGTTGTACTCGACGATGTTGGGGTCCCCGAGCTTGGACACCATGAACGTGATGCCCTTGCTGTTGGACACCCCGCCCCAATAGACCGAATCGAACACGCGATTGTGGCGCACGATGGTGCCCTGTGAGTCCCAGATCCGCAGGCCGTAGCTGTTGTCGTTACCGTTGGAGTTGTGACCGAAAATACTGTGCTCGATGACGGCGTAATCGGCGCCTTCGAAGAACACCGGCGACGACTGGGTGTAGTAGAACTCGAGGTTGCGCAAGGTGACATGGTCGGCAACGATCCGCGCCAGGCCGCGCTGGGCCAGTTCGTAGATTTCCTCGTCGGGCGTCTCGCCCGCCGGCGGGTAGAGGTAGATATAGCAGCCGGCATTGTCGTCACCGCACTGCTCGCCGTTGACGTCCGCCTTGGTCCACAAACCGGGCTCGGTCAACTCGGAGACGTCACTGTGATCGCGCCCGTTGCTGAAATCGGTGGAATGCGCAATGCGGCGGCTGCCGTTGAACAGGCCCTTGGGATCGCGGGACAGGAACCCCGCCGAAATACGCCAGACATTGGCGTTGTAAGCTTCCCAGGTCACGCCTTCGGTACTGGCCGATCCCAGCAGCACGGCGGCCTCGCCGGGGTGCCCCTGGATCGTGATGCCCGGCACGTCGATGAACCCGGGGCCGTCCTCGTCCACCAGTCGGTACTCGCCGCCGCGCAGGGTCAGGATGTCGCCATCCGCAAGCTGATCAATGGCGTGCGTCAGGGTCGCAAAGGGCTGGGACTCCGTGCCGGGATCGGCGTCGTCGCCACCCGGGGCGACGAAATACTCCACTGCCGGAGCAGGCGCCGCCCACAGGCCGGCGGCGGCCACCGACAGGGCGGCAATGATGCGCTGGGGAAATGACATTATGCTGGCCTCCAGAATGACTCGCTCAACGTCCCCCAACCGGAACGCAGTCTAGACGAGTGGACGGGGGCCGGTAAACGTGCCGCCGCTGCAGGCCGAAAACCGCATCGAAGCCTACCGCATCGCGCGCGACCAGGGTGGGATGTCGCCCGCTGCTTCGATCAAGCGAAACGCTTTCTCGCCACCCTTCGCTGGAAGAAATCAAAGGCGGGGCCGAACACGGCAAGGCCGCAGTAGATCCACACCGCCAGGGGCAACCAGTCGGCGTTCAGGGTCCATGCCAACAGGATCGACAGCCCACCCCAGCCGGCCACGATGGCCCAGGCCAGGCTCTCGGCCGCCGTGTCGAAGGCCTCCGGTGCCGACATCTCCAGCTCTGAGCGCTTTCGCCAGGCGTGCAGGTACAACGCGGCGATGATGCCGCTGAGGCAGGCAAAGCCGATGCTGAAGATCGTCGCGACCACCCTGAATCGGTAGTGCGTTTCGATGTCGAAGTTGGAAGGCAACCAACCGCCGCTGACCGAGCTCAATCCGGCACCGAACATGATCTTCAAGGGGTAGACGTAGATCATCACGACGACGATCAGTGCCGCGGTCAGCAACACGGACGGCAGGTCGTCAAGGCCGAAACGCTCGCTCCAGGTCTGGTGTGCGCGCCAGTACAGCAGCAGCATGGCGAAGCTGACGATGAAGGCGGGCGCGCCCTTGAGCGCCTCGATCAGTTCCGGATACGACCCGGGGATCTCGTCGATCGAGATGGCGAGCATGGTCACCGCAAACGCAAACGCCGCGTCCGTGAATGTGTCCAGGCGCGTCAAGGCCCGGCTGCGCCTCGGCCCCATCAGGACGTCACCCCGCGCGTCCGCACTTCGTTCATGTGGCGTCCCCTGCAATGTCGATGGCGTATCGGTACCGGCATCTTATCGGGTGGCGCAGGCAAACCCAAGCCGGTATCGCGGCGGCGTTTGAGCGAAATCACCGACCTTTGCTAGGCTCGCCCGCGGATCCACGCCAAGGGGAACGAAATGCAGAACACTCGTTGGCTCATGATCGCCAGCGCCGCCTGGTTTCTGGTGCTGGCACTCGCGACATCGTTCGCGGGCGTCGACCTGCTGGTCGCGACGGGGCTCGACATCAGCGTCGCCGCAACGCCCATGCTGAAACTCCTGGGCGCGGCCCTGCTGGGATTCGCCATCATGAACTGGATGGCCAAGGGAACCATGATCGGCGGGATCTACGCGCGCCCGCTCGCCTCGGGCAACTTCATCTACTTCGCCGTCGCCACGCTGTCGCTGCTCAAACCCCTGATCGGCGGCGTCCTGCCCCTGGCGATGATCGTGGCCCTCGCGATCCACGCTGCGTTTGCCCTGGCCTTCGGATGGCTGCTGTTCGGCCAGGGTCCGGCCTGCGTCGGCGGTTCGGGGGACTGAACCCCTCAGCGGCGACCGAGCAGACCGGATTCAACGAAGAAATCGTGTGCGCGGTCCACCGCAGGCAAGCCGGTTCGATTCCGCTGCACCGGGGGAAGTTCGCGGTCGGGGTCGACCAGCGTGAACAGGCACTGCTCCAGGGCGCGGCGCATGGGGTCGATGTGGTAGCCGCCTTCGAGCACCATCGCCAGGCGGCCCCGGCAGAGTTCATCGGCCAGGCGGAGCAGCCGCCGCGTCAAGTGCGCATAGACGGCCGTACTCCAGCGGCAGGCCAGGTGCTCACGCGTGCCGTCGAATCCGGCCGAGACCAGGATCAGGTCCGGCCGGAATCGTCGCGCGACCGGTTCCAGGATCTCGTCGAAGGCGCGCAGCACGGCCTGGTCCCCCGCGCCTTCGGGTAGCGGGACGTTCAGGGTCGTGCCCCGCCCCCTGCCCCGACCCGTGTTTTCGAGAGCACCGCTGCCGGGGTAGTAGGGCGCGGCGCGATGAAGGTCGAAGAACAGGACATCGGGATCGGACTCGAAGATCGACTCCGTGCCGTCCCCGTGGTGTACATCCCAATCGATGATCAGCACGCGCTCGAGGCCGTGGGCGGCGCGGGCGTGACGGGCGGCGACGGCCACATTGTTGAGCAGGCAGAAGCCGCGAAAATGCGCGGCACGGGCATGGTGACCGGGCGGACGCACGAGGGCGAAGGCACTTTTCGCCCTGCCTTCGACCACAGTGTCGACGGCCGTCATGGCCGCGCCCGCGGCGCGATAAGCGGCGTCGATGCTGCCGGGTGAGACGGCCGTGGTGTCCAGGGACAGCATGCGCGTCTTGCCGCGCAATCGGGCCAGATGCTTCAGATGGCCCGGTGTGTGCGCGCGCAGAAGGGCTTCGTCGTCGGCGCGCGGGGGTTCGATCCAGAGGGTGCGGCCATCGTCGATGCCACGGACGTGCTCGACCAGGTCCGACAGGCGCTCGGGCCGCTCCGGATGTTTCCAGGGGCCGGAAACGACGAGTTCACCGAGCAGCGCGCGCAACTTGCGGGCATGGTAGTCGCGCAGCTCCGGCTCCAGCCCCGGCGGGCGGTGTTCGAGCATTTCGTCGTGGTAGACCACTGCCAGCGGCGCGGTCATCAGCGGGTAACCACTTCGTGCCAGGCCCGTTCGCGGGCCCAGCTTTCACGAACCATTCGCGCGATCGACTCGACCGAATCGTCCGGTACGGCCAGCGGATCGCCCAGCTCACGCTCGTTGTAATGAAAGACGTACAGGCGCGCACAGAACTGCTCGAAGGGCAGCGACGACTCGCCGGGTATCTCGCCGCGACCGCGCGTGGAGGTGACGATCTCCTGCCCCCAGTCCTGCCGGCCCTCGTTGTTGGGGTTGTAGAAGTAGACCCGCATCACGCCTTCGTCGTCGAGCTCGACGCGCTGGATGGCGATCGCGTGCAGGCCCACGTAGTTGCCGAAAGGGTCGGTCGCGACGATGCCGGCCGGCTGGGGATAGATCAGTTCGGCGCCGTCGTTGAAGTCGGGGTGATACGCAGCGTGGAACTGCCGGATGAAGCCCGCGAAATCCGCGACTGCGCCGGTGGCGTAGTCGATGGTCGTGGCAAACCCCCGATTGACCCACCAGCCGTGGAACTCGGGATTGATCCAGCGGTGCCCGTCCTCGCCGCGGCCGACGATGCGCCGACCCATTTCCCAGTAGATCTTGTCCAGGTGCGGCACGAGCACGAGCGAGACGGTATCGAGATCGGTATGGAAATCCTCGATCAGGCCTTCGGTCAATTCGCTCGAGCGGATCAGGTCGCCTTCGAAGTGCAGGTCGATTTCGTTGTCGCGCGCCGCCCAGGTCACCATTTCGAGCAGGAAACCCGGGTCGACCTGTGCCCACAGGCTGATGGCCCTCGCAGACTGGCAGGTGGGATTGTTGCCCTGGCCGACGCCCAGCGGCAGGCCGAGCACGCTGATCACGCCGGCCAGCAAAAGACTGTGCCCGGACGGCGGGTCGGCGTGTCCGAACTCCTCGCGCAGGTGCGCGGAGACCTCGGGCAGGGGTTCGAGCCTGGTCAGTCGCCACAGCGCTCCGGGCACAGGCGGGAAGAACAGCGTTCCCCGGTCCAGCAGGTTGCTCAATCCGACAAGGCACTGGGCAGTTGCCGGGCCGACCGCTTCGCGTATCAGGGCCCGCACCAACTGGTTGAATGCATCCAGGCTGTCGCTGCCGACGGCGTCCAGCCCCATCGCCAGGCTGAGCTGGCGGTCGCTGCCCTTGTCCGCCAGCAATGCCACGATAGCGCCGTGACCGGGACAGGCCAGTCCGGTCTCGCCCATCGACTCCCCGAGCGCAGCGAGCTCGGCCTCGCGCTCGTCCGCCGTCATCGCTTCGAAGCCGGTCATGCATTCGGCCACCGACGCCCGGGTCAGTTCGGTCGGACCGTGACAGGCAGCCAGCAGCTGGCGCCCCCGCCGCAGCGAGGCACTGTCGGGCAGGTCTTCCCTTTCGAGAAGGTACTCGACGTGATCGAGCAGCTGCCGCGGGGCGGATACGTCGATGGGACGCTGTTCGAGAATGCCATCGGCTTCGGCGACCAGGGCCTCGACCACGCTTGCACCACCGAGCCGATCGAGCTCGAAAGACAGCAGCTGGCGAACGGCCTCGCGCTGCCCCTTGCCGGCCCGGCCGGCCTCGGTATGGTCGGGCTGCAGCAGGTCCAGATTGACCACCAGGCTGCGCTGGAGGAAATCCCTTGCGCCCGCGGCGTCCAGGTCGGGGTGGTCGTAGGAGCCTTCGGCAATCGCGAGCATGCGCAATCGGCTCAGTGCCTCGACGGCCACAGCGTCGGCCGCCCCGGTCAGCGAGCCGCGGGAGAGATCGGGCTGGAGCCGCTCGGGATGGTCCCAGTCACTGCCTTCGAAAACACCCGCTTCGTCGAATCGCCCGGCATGACCGTGAATGCGCGCGGGCCCGCCGGGCAGCTTGAGCAACCTGAGCGTGGCGTTGAACAGGCGCGGCAAATGCCCCGCCCGGGCAATCGACGTCACCTGCGCGACGCTTTCCAGGGCGGACTCGAACTGTTCCTGGGCCCGGTTCAGGTCCGGGTCGTTGCGGGATGCATCCTGCAAGCGCTGGTACTCCATGGGCGGAATCTCGGGGCGGGGCCGTTCCCGGCCTGTGGCCACGATTATGGACTAGACGTAGAAGTCCAGGTCTTCCTGATGCTTGAGCAGGTCGCGCATCTTGTGCGGATCATCGCCGAAGAAGTAGACCAGGCCCCAGTGGGTACCGAAGGCCTCGCGTTCGGCCACGACCTCTTCCTCCAGGGGATAGAGCTCGTGGCTTTCGAAGTAGGGGTGCTCGGCGGTCTCGTCCGGAAACGCCAGTTCACTGACCACGCGCCGGCGGGGGAACACGCCGAAGCAACCGGCATGGCCCTTCGCGCCCTTGACCGGCTCGGGGAAGAAAGCGTCGACTTCTTCCTTCGTCGCCTTGGGATCGAACATCAGTGCCGTGGCCTGGTAGGCGTTGAATCCGTAGGCCCGTTCGATCAACTCGAAGGCCTTGAAGCCCGGCGGCCGATAGGCGACCTCGCCGAAATACATTGTGCCGTCGGAGGTCACGAAGTACTCGGGGTGGATCAGCCCGAACTTGATGTCGAAGGCCTTGATCAGCTTCTCGACTTCCCTGGTGATTGCGTCCCGCCAGCTCTCCAGTTCCGGCGTGGCCGGCACGAATACCGAATAGCCCAGCGTGACGTACTCGGAGATGTTGAGGAACTTGATCTCGCCGTCGTGAATCCAGGCCTCGACGGCGAATTCCCAGCCGTCGAGATGGGATTCCATCAGCAGCGGAAAGTCCGTGTCCGGAATGGACTCGATCTCCTCGGGCATGCGGATGACGCGATGGCCCAGGCAGCCGGCCTGGTCGAAAGCCTTAAGGTGAATCGGATCGTTGGGATCGCCGTCGAGCTTGAGCAGCGTCTGGTTGACCCGGCGCAGGAAGCGGTAGACGTCGTCTCGATCGTGCGCCTCCTCGAATACCCCGACGCGGATACCGCCCAGATGGGCGCGGCGCTTCATCAGGGCCTTGTCGCGGAACAGCACGGACTGACCGTGCAAGCGCGGCTGCCCCATCAGCACGGAGTTGATGGCACCGGCCCACTCGACCGTTTCCTCGAACAGGGGCACGGAGACATCGACACCTTCCTTCTTGAGCGTCTCGGCAATTTCAAGCGAACGCTCGTTGAGCCGTTCGAAATCCCACTCGATGAAGGGAATATCGTGCTCGCGGGCATAATCCGTGGCCCAGGACGGCGCGACGACGACATAGCGCCGGTCGAAACGCTCCATTGCGTCGATTGCATTGAGACTCCACCCGAGCAGGGCGATGTAGCCCTTGTTCGGGTCCTTGCCTGCGGAGCGCTTGCCGGCGGCCTGGGGATCGAGCGATGACGGGGTCGGTTGCTGTTCCTGGACCATGCGGTGCCTCCTTGGCAATCTGCGCGGAATGGATCGATATGGCTTCCAACCTAACACAGACCCCGAAAAATTGATGAAAAGGCGGCTGTTCGAGGCATTTCCCGGCAGATGCTGGCAAATTTACGCCATTTTTGCGCGCCCTCGCGCCCCCGGAGATTCGCGGCCAGCGACGGACCTTCAGGCCGCCGCCGCGCGGCGCCGGTGCAACACCCCGTAAATGTCCTCGAGCATCATGTAGAAGCACGGCACCACCACCAGCATGATCGAGGTGGCGAAAACGATGCCGAAGCCCAGCGAAATGGCCATGGGAATCAGGTGCACGGCCTGGATGGAGGTCTCGAGGATGATCGGCGCCAGGCCG
>JAZBPT010000203.1:0-4116 GCA_036351755.1 Wenzhouxiangella sp.
CACACTGCCGCCGGCAGGCAGTTCGACGGCGTCGACGATGCCATCACTGCCCGAGCCCGTGCAGCTGCCGCCCCCGGAGCCTGCGCAGGTCCAGGTCGAGGCGGGAAACTCTGCCGGAAGTGGAGATTCGACAAGCACGTTCGAGGCATCCGCCGGGCCGGCATTGGAGAAACTGATTTCGTAGGTGAAGACCTGGCCCGGATCCATGAACTCACTCGAAGTGATCGCGGCCGAGAGACTGGTCAACTCCGGATGCAGCAGGAATGCCGAATTGGACGGCAACCGCCCGGTCAGGATGCGCGCTCGCTCCACCTCCCCCTCGAGTTGGCGATTACCGTCGTTGAATCCACCGATGACGATGTTCGTCCCGCCGGGCGTGGCGATGTCTCCGGCCGTGGTGTCGATCGCCCGGGCATCCAGTTGGTAGTCGACGTACAGGCGAAGCTCCCGATTGATCGCGTCGCGAACCATGGCGACGTGATGCCACTCTCCGTCGTTGATCGGACTCATTCCGAGGACGCTCGGCTGAAAGGCGGCGTCTCCAACCAGCGCTCTCAGCACACCGTTTTCGACCCGCAGCCACCAGGAAGCCTGCCCGGGGCCGACATCCTTGGCCACGATGCTGCCCGTCTGAGTGGAGCCGTCGGGGATTCGTACAATGGCTTCCACCACGAAACTGTCGTCGTGGGCAAAGTCGAACTCGGGGCCGGCGTTGGCCCCGCTGCCGAAGTCGTAACCCGGATCGAAGATCGCTGCATCGCTGTTGGCCGCTTCGAAGGCCGCGGCCTTGGTATTGCCGCCGACGCCGGAGACGACTTCCAGCGTGCCGGCGGTGCGCGCATCGCGGTTGCCGCATTCGTCGTCGATCCGGAAGCCGGGGAGCAGGACCTGTCCGACGGGAAACTCGTTGAAGGTCCAGAGCCCTTCGACCGCGGCGGGGTCATTCAACACAATCGAGTCGCTGGCCTGCGACCAGCTGTCGGTATCCGGATCGTAGAACTCGCCCGGGCTGAGAACGCTGCTGAAACCGTTTCCGAACACCAGCATCCGGTTGTCGTTGGTGAAGGTGGCGAAGAAGTCCGCCCGGCCGTCGTTGATCGTGGTGTTGATCGGCAGCTGGTCCCAGGAGTCCGTGCTGGGGTTGTAGGCACTGCCTCCCCGTACGATGAATCCGGTGATGCCGGCCCAGATGATCATCTCGCTCCCGGTCCAGACGGCCGAGTGATAGACGCGAGGAGTGGGCTCCTGGGGTGAGAATGCCGTAGCGGTCCAGCTGTCCGTGGCGGCGTTGTAGCGCAGGCCTTCGTCGAGATAGTCGAAGTCGGCGTCGCGACCGCCCCAGACGATCATCTCGCTTCCTGTCCAGACGGCCGTGTGATCCGTCCTGGGCGGCGTGCCGGAGACGTCCATGTTGGCGGGGGTCATGCCCGACCAGGAATCGGTCGACGGGTTGTAGCGACCGCCGTCGATCAGCAGCTGCATTTCGCCCGTGTTGTCGTAGCCGAGCGAGCCGCCGAAGACGAGCATCTCGGAGCCCGTCCAGACGGCCGTGTGACCGGTTCTTCCCACCGGCGCTCCCGAAGTGCTCGCCCCTGTCCAGGTATTACTGGAAGGTGAATAGCGATAGCCCGCATTCGTTCTCTGGCCCGACTCGGAGCCGCCCCAGAGGATCATTTCGCTCCCGGTCCACACAACAGAGGCAGAAGAGACGACGGGTGCGTTGCTGGTGCTCGTAGCCGTCCAGTTGCGCGTCGCGATATCCAGTACAGCACCGGTATTGAGCGTTTGGGCAGCGCTGTTGCTCTGTACCGAGCCGCTGTAAACGATGAACTGCGTGGCTGATGCGACGCTGTAGGCGTTGAATCGCGGGGAGGGCACGTCGCCGGTGCCGGTCAGCAAGGACCAGGTGTCGGTGGCGTAGTCATAGATGAATCCGGAGTTGTACATGTCGGTGGAGCCGAGTGATCTCTGCCCGCCCCAGTAGATGAGCTCGGCGCCCGTGGAACTGATCGCCGGATCGTTGCGGAAGGGTACTGGGGCTTCCGACGGCTGGGCAATGCTGCACTCGTCGACGCCTCGCGGGTCTTGAGAAGCGCCTCCGCTCGTCTTCGCTTTGTTCTTCGCATGCCAGGCTTCCAACTCGATGCGTTCGATCATCGCGGGAAGGGCGATGCAATTCTGTGCCAGGGTCTCGTCGCCGCCGAGGCGATCGAGCATGGCTTCCCTCAGTTCACGGCCCTGGGACTTGCGCTGCAGCGACTCCCAGAACGCCGCGCGAAGCGCAGGCTGGGTTACCCCCGCGTGAGTGCGGGCCCGGGCTTCGAGGGCCTCGGCCTGTCGCAGGAAGTACTCGAACTCCGCTCCCGTGGCCAGCTGCGGTACCGGGGCTTCCTGGCTGGCGTGGCGGGCGGCGACCTTTACGCCCTGGACGACGGCCAGGCAGGCTGCCAGTTCGAACAGCGGGTCGTCATGTCTGGCCGCCGGCACACTATTGCGCTTGAATTCCTGCAGCGTGGGGGCTGTGGCAAGCCAGTCCGGTTTCGTTGCCGGGGAAGACTCGGCCGCCGAATGGGAGGCAGTGAACAGGCCGATGCCCAGGCACAGGCAGGCCGTGGCCGCAGCTCGGCGGCAGGTCAGGTGTTTCATCCGTTTCCCTCTTTCAAGAACGACAATCGACCGGAAAAGACTAGCACCAACCGAATTGGATCGCCAGTAAATGTGACGCGCATCACATTATTGCGGGGCGCACGCCAGACGGCAGCGGCGTCCACGGCTCCCGATACACGGCCTTGCTATGCTTTCCTCATTCTTCTCTCAAGGAGATTCCCAATGATCAAGCAATTTTGCTCGCTTGGACTGAGCGTGATCGTCGTGATGAGCGCAAGCCTGGTCCAGGCCCAGTCGATGGAAGACGTCGAGATCGGTGTCGAATCGCTCGGCAGCGGCGTGCACATGCTGTCCGGACGGGGCGGCAATATCGGCCTGGTGGTGACCGAAGACGGCGCTTTCCTGATCGACGACCAGTACGCGCCGCTCACGGACAAGATCCTGGAGGCGGTGCGTTCAGTAACCGACCAGCCCGTGAAGTTCGTGCTCAACACGCACTGGCACGGTGACCACACCGGTGGCAACGAAAACATGGCCGGCAAGGGCGCCCTGGTCGTCGCCCACGAGAACGTGCGCGAGCGCATGTCGAGCGAGCAGGTCAACGAGTTCTTCGGCCGCACCACGCCGGCCTCGCCCGATGGCGCTTTGCCCGTGGTGACCTTCAACGACTCGATCTCCTTCCATCTCGGCGAGCATGAGATCCGCAGCTTCCACGTGCCGCACGCCCATACCGACGGGGATTCGGTCGTCCACTTGCCGGACGCCAACGTCATCCATGCCGGCGATACCGTCTTTTACGGTCTGTATCCCTTTGTCGACGTCGATTCCGGCGGCAGCCTGGCGGGCACGATCGCAGCCGTCGAGCGCATCGCCGAACTGGCCGACGGCGAAACCGTCATCATTCCCGGCCACGGTCCGCTGATCGACCGCGAGCAGCTGTTTGCCTACCACGACATGCTCACCACGGTGGAAGGGCGACTCGAAGAGGCCATTGACGAAGGCATGTCCCTGGAAGAAATCCAGGAAGCCGGCCTCACCGCCGAGTACGACGAGCAGTGGGGCGGCGGTTTCATTCCCGCGGATCGCTGGATCGAACTGCTCCACCGGAGCATGACCGGATCCAGCGAAGGTTACGGCCACGACCACTGACTGTGCACACCGGCCCGGGCACGCGACCCGGGCCGGCTGCTCCAACTTACTGTCACGGTTCCTTCACGCAGTGGTGAAGGATTCCGGGTAGACTTCATGCCGTAAACAGAAACTATCAAGTCTCAAAGGGGTATTCACGGAAGTAATCGACTCCCGCGTCTGCACACGCGGCGGGACGGTGTTTTTTTGCCTGCATAAAGGAAGGGGTCCATCAGTTCATCAATCAAATACTGTTGTCGAGGGCTCGACGACAGATGCCACCGCTATTTCCGCAGTCTCATGGAGCTGGTCAGTGTGCGCACGGGCCGTCAGTGGGTCTACGACGAATCGGACTACCAGCTGCTGGTCAGCTCGGAGCCG
>JAZBPT010000204.1:0-3461 GCA_036351755.1 Wenzhouxiangella sp.
AGGTTCATCGCGCATTACCGGGGAACGCGGCCCGGATCTTCAGGAAGAAGTATTCCTGGTCGCGGTAACCATAGGCCCTGCGTTTGATGACCTTGATTGTGTTGTTGATGCCTTCGACGACGCTGGTGTTGAGTGGGTGACGGCACCGCGCCAGAATGCCGTGCAGATAGGGCTCTAGGCGTTGGGCGAAGCGCTGCAGCGCATCGATACCGCTGCTCATGGCTTGGTCGAACCAGTTCTGCCAGGCCTTGAGAGCCCAGCCCTCGCGGCGGTAATGCCACAGCCGCTTGAGCTCGTCGCGCAACAGGTAGACCGTCAGCAAGGCCTGATTGGCCTCCAGCAGCTCATCGAGCCGGACCCTCTGAGCCGGGTTGAGCCCTTTCCGATTGCGTAGCAGCAGCCAGCGGGCGGATTTGACGACCTTTCGGGCCGGCCGGTCCTGGCGTAGCCGGTTGGCTTCGTCGACCCGGACTCGATCGATCACTTCACGGCCGTACTTGGCTACGACGTGGAACAGGTCGTAGACGATTTCAGCCTTCGGACAGTGGGCCCGGATCTCCAGCTCGTAGGCCGTGGTCATGTCGATGGCGACCGCCTCGATACGTTTGCACACGCCTTCGGGCAGCCACTCGAAGAAGTCCTTCGCGGTCTCACGGGAGCGGCCAGGCCCAACCCACAACACCTGGCGCCGGGTGGGTTCGACGACCACCGTGGCATAGCGATGCCCTTTGTGAAGCGCGAACTCGTCCATGGCCAGATAGCGGATGGCTGACCAGTCCGGCTCGGGTAGAGCCGCTCTGAGCCGGCTCATATCGATGCCTTTGACCGTGTGCCAGTCCAGGCCGTAGAAACGGCTAACGCCCTGAACCGTCATCCCTTCGAGCAGTCGGCCGCAGGCATCGGCCAGGCGGTCGGTGACGCGCTGATAGCGACCCAGCCAGCTCAGCTGCTCCAGGCGTGGCCCGCCGCAGTGATCGCACAAGACCCTGCGACGAGGGACCACCAAAACGACTCGATACTCGAAAAGTGGCAGATCCCGAACGCGACGAATGACCGTCTCATGGACGTGCCGGCAGCGTTGCCCGCAGCCAGAGCAGGTCATGACCTTTCGTGTGGGCTCCAGGTGCAGCTCGACGGTGCCCGTCTCACCCTCGGGCCAAATCACGTCCTTGAGCCGATAGCCCTCCCAGGCACCCAGTCGTTCCAGCGTTTTACGGTCAAGCATCGGCCTCTCCAAAATCCCAATGTTCTGGAAAGACTACGACTCCTTAGCTGGAAATGCTCCCCGGAATTGCGCGAAGAACCAAAAAAAAACCCCGGCCAGCGCCGGGGTTCTTGGTCATTCAATCGAACGCTCCGCTTCGGATCAGAGTCGATCTTCCACCACGCTGATCTCGGTCTCGTTTCTCAGCCGCTGTAGCAGCCCGTCGATCGCTTCCTGCGTTCGCGTCATGCGCATCTGGCGACGAATCATGTCGCGCTCGGTCTCACCTGCTTCGGCGGGGTTACCCTCCTCGACGGCTTCGAGACGCGTAACCGCATAGCCACCCTGGCGCGGCAATACATGCAGCGTCGGGGACTCGCCCGGCGCCGGCAGAGCGAACAGCGCTTGCAGGAACTGCGGGCCTTGCTGGAAATCGCGACGAGAAACCGATTCGAGCACAACCACCTCGAGGCCTTCGGATTCGGCCACGGCCTCCAGCGTTCCATTCTCGGAACGAATCCGCTCGAGCAGGGATTCGGCGCGTTCCTCGGCCAACTCGCGGCTGCGTTCGGCCAGGAGGCGCTCGCGGATCTGGTCGGCGACTTCGTCGATCGGCTGCGGCTCGGCCGGCCGGCGCTCGGCAACCTTGACCGCCACCATGCGATTGCGCTCGATCTCGATGGGATCCGACACGGCGCCATCCAGCAGCACCAGATCGGAGAAGGCCGCATCGACGACTTCCGGATTGGAGGCGATGCCTGTCTCGGCTCCGGATCGAGTGATCCAATCGGTCTGCTGGATCTCGAGACCGAGTTCCTCGGCCAGTGGCTCCAGGCTGCTGTCGTCGGCATAGACCAGGTCGACCATCCGTTCCGACAGCTCGATGTAGAGGTCCTCGCGCTGTCGCTGAAGGTGATCGTCGAGAATTTCCTGGCGCGCCTCGTCGAAGCTCATGCCCTGGGGCGGCCGAATCTCATCGAGCCGGATCAGGTGCCAGCCGAACTGCGTTTCAACCGGCTCGGACACGTCACCCGGCTCGCTCAGCGCGTAGAGCGCGTCTTCGAACGGATCGACCATGTCTTCCGGTTCGAGCCAGCCCAGATCGCCGCCCGCCTCGGCCGACACCGGGTCGTCCGAGTATTCCGCTGCGAGTTCTTCGAAGGATTCGCCGGCTTCGATCCGCTCGGCCAGCTGCTCGGCACGGGCCTGCGCCGACTGCTCGGCGTCCCCGGCGCTGTCGGACGTAATCAGGATGTGCGAGGCACGACGCGCCTCGGGCGTGAGGTAGCGCTGGCGCGCCGCCTCGTAACGCTGGCGCAGCTCTTCTTCGCTCAGCGAGACCTCCTCGATGAGGCTCTCGGGCTCGAGCGAGACGTAGGACAAGCGAACCCGTTCTTCGGTCGTGAATCGCTCGACGTTGTCGTCGTAATACTGCTGGATCTCCTCCTGACTGACCTCCACCGATTCCACGAAAGGCTCGGCATCGACATCGATCAGGCTGACACGCCGGGATTGGCGCTGAAGCGCGATAAGCCGGTCGACTTCCGCTTCCGTCACGATCGCCGACTCCGAAAGGGCCTGAGGCACCAGGCGGGTCTGGAAGTCTTCTCGCAGGTTGCGTTCGAAACTCGCCGGACTCTCGCCGGCGGACCGCAGGGCCTGTCGATAGACATCAGGGTTGAACTCGCCTTCGATCTGGAAAGCCTCGATACCCCGGATCAGTTCGGCGATCGCCCGGTCGCTCACGCGAAGCCCCAGCGATTCGGCATATTGCCTGAGCAGCGTCTCGTCGATCATCGTCTCGAGGTGCTCGCGACGGACGGTCGGCTGGTTGGTCTCGACTTCGTTGTAGCGATCGCCCATCTGCTGGCGAAGACGCTGCCGATACTGCGCAAAGCTCGTCTGGAACTCGCTGGCGGAGATTTCCGCATCGCCCACGGTGGCGACAGCATCCTGGGGCACGCCACGCATGTAGCTGTCGACCCCGAAAAAGAGGAAGGGAACGGCCAACAGGCCGAGCACGAAGATAGCGACGATCCCGGTTACGCGATCACGAATGGCCTGAAGCATGATCCTTGGATGACCCCGGTTGTATTTTCATTGGTCCGAAATGAACAGGGCGCCCATCGGGCGCCCTGCAGATTAGTGGCGGAGTGGACGGGACTCGAACCCGCGACCCCCGGCGTGACAGGCCGGTATTCTAACCAACTGAACTACCACTCCTAATCCTGGTGGGTGCTGGAGGGCTCGAACCTCC
>JAZBPT010000205.1:0-15279 GCA_036351755.1 Wenzhouxiangella sp.
CGCTGTTCGAACTTGACCTTGCCGTCCGACAGGGCGAACAGCGTGTGGTCGCGGCCCACACCGACGTTGGCGCCGGCGTGGAAACGGGTGCCGCGCTGGCGGACCAGGATGTTCCCGGCCAGGACGGCTTCGCCGCCGTAGCGCTTCACGCCCAGGTAGTTCGGATTGGAGTCGCGGCCGTTGCGAGTCGAGCCGCCTGCCTTTTTATGAGCCATTGCTTAGCCCTCGATTCCGGTGATCTTGATTTCGGTGTAGTACTGACGGTGACCCATCTGCTTCATGTGGTGCTTGCGACGCTTGAACTTGATGATCCGGATCTTGTCGCCGCGACCGTGGTCGACCACTTCGGCGGTCACCTTGCCGCCCTCGACCGTCGGGGCGCCGACGCGCACGTCATCGCCTTCGCCGACCATCAGGACCTGATCGATTTCGACCTTGGCGCCTTTCTCGGCGTCCAGCTTTTCGACGCGCAGGACGTCGCCTTCAGAGGCCCGGTACTGCTTGCCGCCGGTGGAAAATACCGCGTACATGGATGAATCTCCGCAAAAACTCGCCAGTAAAGAGCGGGAATTCTACAGGACGAGCCCATGCCAGTCAACGCAGAATCCCGCAGCGCTCGAACCCGGGAGATTTCCGGGATTGCTTTGATCCGCTCACGCCGGGCGCGATATATTAGCAGGCTTGTCTTGAACTTACGGCCTTGCGTCAATGAAGTCGATCAGCGTCCGCGGCGCGCGCACCCACAACCTGGCCAACGTCGACGTCGAACTGCCCCGTGACCAGTTGATCGTGTTCACGGGCCTGTCGGGCTCGGGCAAGTCCTCGCTGGCCTTCGACACCATCTACGCGGAAGGCCAGCGGCGCTACGTCGAGTCGCTGTCGGCCTACGCGCGGCAGTTCCTGTCGATGATGGAGAAACCCGATGTCGACAGCATCGAGGGCCTGTCGCCGGCAATTTCCATCGAACAGAAGGCGGCCAGCCACAACCCGCGCTCGACGGTGGGCACGGTGACCGAGATTCACGACTACCTGCGCCTGATGTACGCCCGGGTGGGCACGCCGCGCTGCCCCGATCACGGCGAGGAACTGGACGCCCAGACCGTCTCGGAGATGGTCGACACGGTGCTCAACCTGCCCGAGGGCAGCAAGCTGATGCTGCTCGCCCCGATCGTTCGAAACCGCAAGGGCGAGCACGTCCAGGTGCTGCAGGAGCTGCGCGCCCAGGGGTTCGTGCGCGCCCGGGTCAACGGCGAGGTGATCGACCTCGACGACGAACTGCCACAGCTCGAGCTGCGCAAGAAGCACACCATCGAGGCGGTCGTCGACCGCTTCCGGGTGCGCGAGGACTTGGCCCAGCGCCTGGCCGAGAGCTTCGAGACCGCCCTGGCCCTGGCCGACAGCCTGGCCGTGGTGGCGCCCATGCCTGCCCCGGACTCCGATCCGGGGGATGCCGACAGCGGCATCGAGGAAATGCTGTTCTCGGCGCGCTATGCCTGCCCGGTCTGCGACTACAGCCTGCCCGAGCTCGAGCCGCGCATGTTCTCGTTCAACAACCCCAACGGGGCCTGCGAGACCTGCGACGGCCTGGGCGTGAAGCAGTATTTCGACCCCGACCGGGTGGTGGCCAACCGCGAACTGTCGCTGGCCGGCGGCGCGATCCGCGGCTGGGACCGGCGCAACGCCTACTACTTCCAGCTCATCCAGTCGCTGGCCAAGCACTACGACTTCGATATCGAGACGCCCTTCGAGGAGCTCTCCGAGGACCTGCAGCAGGTCATCCTCCACGGCAGCGGCAGCGAGAAGATCGCCTTCCGCTACCTGTCCGAGCGCGGCACGCAGACGCGCAAGCATCCCTTCGTGGGCATCATCCCCAACCTGGAGAAGCGCTACCGCGAGACCGATTCGCGCATCGTGCGCGAGGAACTGTCGCGCTACATCTCCACGCGGGCCTGCCCGGAGTGCCACGGCCAGCGCCTGGGGCGCGAGGCGCGCCACGTCTTCATCGCCGACAAGTCGCTGCCGGAAGTCTCGAGCTGGTCGGTGGAACGCTGCCTCGACTTCTTCAACGCCGTCGATCTGGCCGGCTGGCGCGGCGAAATCGCCGGGCGCATTCTCAAGGAAGTGCGCGAGCGCCTGCACTTTCTGGTCAACGTGGGGCTGGACTACCTGACGCTGGACCGCCAGGCCGACACCCTTTCGGGCGGCGAGGCGCAGCGCATTCGCCTGGCCAGCCAGATCGGCGCCGGCCTGGTGGGCGTGATGTACGTGCTCGACGAGCCGTCGATCGGCTTGCACCAGCGCGACAACGCGCGCCTGCTCGAAACCCTGTTCCGCCTGCGCGACCTGGGCAACACCGTGATCGTGGTCGAGCACGACGAGGACGCGATCCGCTCGGCCGACCATGTCGTCGACATCGGCCCGGGGCCGGGCGTGCACGGCGGTCGCATCGTCTACAACGGCACGCCCGACGGCCTGGTCGACTGCGAGGGTTCGCTGACCGGGGACTACCTGTCGGGGCGCCGGGAAATCGCCGTGCCGAAGAAGCGCCACAAGCCCGACAGGAAGCGCCTGTTCCGGCTCGAAGGCGCGACCGGCAACAACCTCAAGGCAGTCGACCTCGAGTTGCCGGCCGGCCTGTTTGTCTGCGTGACCGGCGTGTCGGGTTCGGGCAAGTCCACGCTGATCAACGACACGCTCTACAAGCTGATGGCGCGCGAGCTCAACGGCGCCTCCGAGACGCCCTCGCCGCACAAGCGTTATTCCGGGATGGAGCTCTACGACAAGGTCGTCGACATCGACCAGAGCCCGATCGGGCGCACGCCGCGCTCGAACCCGGCCACCTACACCGGCATGTTCACGCCCATCCGCGAGCTGTTCGCCGGCACGCAGGAAGCGCGCACCCGCGGCTACAAGCCGGGGCGCTTCTCCTTCAACGTCAAGGGCGGCCGCTGCGAAGCCTGCCAGGGCGACGGCGTGATCCGGGTGGAGATGCATTTCCTGCCCGACATCTTCGTGCCCTGCGACGTCTGCCAGGGCAAGCGCTACAACCGCGAGACCCTGTCGGTGACCTACAAGGGCAAGAGCATCCACGAGGTGCTAGAAATGACCGTCGAGGACGCGCTCGCCTTCTTCGAGCCGGTGCCGTCGGTGGCCCGCAAGCTGCAGACCCTGATGGACGTGGGCCTGAGCTACATCCAGCTCGGCCAGAGCGCCACGACCCTGTCGGGCGGCGAGGCCCAGCGCATCAAGCTCGCCCGCGAACTTTCCAAGCGCGACACCGGCAACACGCTCTACATCCTCGACGAGCCCACCACCGGCCTGCACTTCCACGACATCAAGCACCTGCTCGAAGTCCTGCACCGCCTCAGAGACGAGGGCAACACCGTGGTCGTCATCGAGCACAACCTGGACGTGATCAAGACCGCCGACTGGATCGTCGACCTCGGCCCCGAAGGCGGCGAACGCGGCGGCCGGATCATCGCCACGGGCACGCCCGAGCAGATTGCGAGGGTCGAAGGCTCGTGGACCGGGGAGTACCTGGCGGATATGTTGGGGATCAAGAGAAAGCGCAAGAAAAGCGCCTGACGGCGCGTTCGCTGGTTGGCTGGTTGGCTGGTTCGGCAACCGGGAGGATTGGTGGGCGGTGATCCCGCGAGAGATCAGGCGCCAACTCAAGGCCAGCCTTCTCCAGCCGTATCGCGGCGTAGCCGCCGCGCATAGCCGGGGGTTGCCGAACCAGCAAACCAGCAAACCAGCAAACCAGCAAACCAGCAAACCAGCAAACCAGCCAACAAAACACACACCGCCAGCCCCGGCGCTACAATCTGACTCATCGCCAACCGGAAGCCCCCAATGTCCGAATTCAAGATCCAACTTCCCGTCCGCTGGGGCGACATGGACGCATTCGGCCATGTCAGCAACGTGGTCTACCTGCGCTACATCGAGGATTGCCGGGCGCAGTGGATGGAGTCGGTGCCGAGTCACTGGCAGGACGGCGAGAGCGGGCCGGTGGTGGCCAACATCAACATCAATTTTCGGCGACCCATGTACTGGCCCGAAACCGTGGAAGTGACGCTGAAGCCGCTCTCGCCCGGGCGCTCCTCGATCAAGCTAGAACATGAGATTCGCTCGATTCCCGAAAAGGGCGGCGAGGCGACGGTCTATGCCGACGCCTCCTGCACCCTAGTCTGGATCGACAAGACGAAAGGCGAACCCGTGCCCCTGCCCACCTGCATCCGCGACCTGGGCGCATAGATCCAGCGCTCGTTTTCAGACGAATTCGACGCCGAGTTTCACCACATCCTCGTCGATATCGTCCATCCAGCGGATCTCGGCCGCCTGGAGTCCGAGGTTGGCCACCTGGACCACGCAGCGGGCCCCCTTCTCGACCGACCGGATCGGCCCGCGGGTGAGCACGACGATGCGCAGGCCGCCGCGCGATTCCTCGGCGACGAGTCCGGCGGTTTCGGGCTCGAAGACTTCCTCGCTGGGCACCGTGTTGGAGAACTGGAGAAGGACGATTTCGGTCTCGTCCGGCGGGTAGCGCAGGTAGCGCCGCCGGTCATCGGACTGGGCCTGGACCATGACACACCTCCCGGAGTCCGGCTCCGGTCATTGCGGTCCATTCAGCATACCCCCCGCAATGCGCGGGGACAATCCAAAGGCCCATGCCCGCGACTGCATGCCGCTCCTGCCCGTAACTGCCCGGACGCGGTCAGAGGTCGTCGAGATCGATCTTGCGGTAGTAATTGAGGCGACCGGGTTCCAGTGGCGGCTCAAAGCCGAGATCGCTCTCGACATAGGGGCCGTATTCGACCACGTAGAGGTCCATCGTCCCGCTATCCAGCGCCATGGGGGTCCAGGCGCGTCCGAAGAGGCTTCCGAATGACTCACGCTCGATGACGAGCCGTCCGTGCTCATCCACTTCCCAGGTAACGGCCTCGGCACCTTCCGGTGGATTGGGATTCATCGGGTCTGTCAGGTAACCGCGCCAGCCCGTTCCGCCTGAATGCAGTTCGAACGTGAGATAGCTGCGAGGCAATTCGCTGGGAAGCAGATTGAACTCGTCATGATCGAACCCGCCCGAGTAACGCCCGGGAACACTTTCCGTCGTGAAAGCTGGCGGCCCGTTGTCTCTCACCAGGGACTTGGCATCAGCACGCACGCCGCTAGTGCCCGGCAGATAGACAACCTCGAACAGAGGGTGCCGGTCCAGATCGCCGCCCAGCAACGTGTAACGATGCTCTCCGATCTCCGCACCGCTCAACACGAGGCTGCCACCGTCCATTGACCAGGTGAAATTCAGCCCGGTCACTTCCGATTGACCGGACCCGTCGCCGTTGAATGTCAAACGGTCCCAACGAAAGGGGCTGAAGGATCCCGACCCATAGGCCACACCAAGGTGAAGCGGCGCATACCAGCTTTCACCTGCCGACGGGCCGGTCCAATCAGGCCGTGCCAGATCGCTACGCATCGTACCGTAGAAGGTCGGCACCACCGGCAGCGAAATCTCGTCCGGATACTCTCCGCCTGGATAGTTAACCCGGCTCTGCTCGACTCTGCTACTCAAGGCAATGCTTTCAGAAGCATCGACGAAGCGCACATCATTGAAGTCGGAGTAAGTGCGTCGTTCTATCTGGCCGTATTCCGGATCGAAAGGAAAGCTGACGGCATATGACAGAGGCGCGCCTCCGGGTCTCGTCAGTCGCACCGCCCTGAGATTGTCTTCTGGAATGACGTAATTGTCGCCGAATATGGCATCCTGGAATTCCCTGAAGCTCAGTTCGGCTTCACCGCCAACGGTCGCCCAGCCGAAAAAAAGCTGACCGCCCTCTCGCCAGAATCCGGTTGTGCATGTCTGGGCGATTTGCGGACAGTAACCGAGGTAGGCAGCCAGCGCGGAGAAAACGGATGTCCTGGCATTCAAACCTGAATTCCACAGGGTCATTTTTCGGGCGTTGTCGATGGTCTGCACGTCGACCTCTGCCTGCAAGTCCGTGATGTAAGTCAGCAGTGCCTCGCGATCGAGAATGGCGGCCAGGGTATCGGCCTTGCCAGTCGGCAATGGGTGATGCTCCGCAATCATGGAAGGCAGGGCATAGAGGACTCTGTTGATCGAATAAAGGTCGATCGCGTGTCGGTGGGCAATCAGTTCCGGGCCGCTGGGCGGCCACGACAGTGCGTGGGATCTGTCCACGTACCAGCGCAGCGCGGCAAATACAGCCGTACTCAGCGGCGAGATTCGGCCCACGGAAAAACCCCCGCCACTGCCGGCCTGAGCAGCGAGTTCATCGCAGGAGGTCACGACCCGGCCCATTCTCACGTGCGACAGACCGCCGACGCCCTGCACTTCGATGAACGCCATGGCTGCAGGATCAGCGCAGGTCACGTCGATCTCGTACTTTCCCTCGCTGTCAGCTGTCGTGGAGAACACCTGACCGCCGACCTGCACGTCCACTTGGCCGGAAGGCAGTTCCGGCAGATCCGTGGCGCCGGACAGCGTGATAACCGTACCTCCGGAAACCACCGCCTGCGAATGACCCACCGCAAGCGTGAAAGACAGAAGCAAGACAGACAGCGAGCCTAGTGACAACGAACCGGTGGTCGAGCCATTCCTCATCGGAGCCCTCCTTAGTGCTTGAACCAGGATTAAGCAGAACTCATCCCGCCCTTACCGCGTAAAGGATGACGCCAGGCAGCCTGGCAGGCGTCCTCGGACAAGATGGTCAATGGCGCCGATGCTATGCACAAAAGAAGGCATGCGCATCACCCATTTGGGGGACACGGCTTCTGCCCACCGAAGCCTCGCAATAAAGCGGGACAGACGATGTCACGCCCCGCCGCGAAGTCTCTCCACGAGTTGCTTGAGCGTCGCCTGCGTCTGCTTGTCGAACCAGCCGGCGACGAAGGCGTCGATATCGAGGGCATCGCGGTTGTCGAACAACTCGCCCAGCTCCGCGCGGCAGAGCCTCCGCGTGGCGGTCATGGAGTGCTGCGGCAGCTCGAGCAGGCCGCGACACCAGGCCACCGAGCGCTCGACGACGTCGCCGGGCGGCGCGAGTTCGTCGACCATCCCCAGTTCGAGCGCCTCGGCGGCGGGTATCATCTCGCCGGCGACGAGGTGGCGTTCGGCGCGGTACGGGCCGATGAGCCGCACCAGCGCGCGGTGGATGACCGGCGGCACGACCAGGCCGACCTGGACCTCGTTGAGACCCAGCCGGAACTCGCCCTCGGCCTGCACGCGGTAGTCGGCGAACAAGGCGATGACGGTGCCGCCGGCGGGGCTGTGGCCGGTCAGTGCGGTGACGATCGGGACGGGGCTGCGGGCGATTCGCTCGAGCAACCCGAACAGGGCTTCCCAGAAGGCGCGCATGCCCTGCTCGTCGAGGGTGAGCAGTTCGGGCACGTCGAGACCCGCGGAGAACAGCCCCTCGCGCCCCGAAATGACCAGCGCGCGGGCGCCGTCCCGGGTCGCCTTCTCGATGGCGCCGTCCAGCTCGGCGACCAGGGCGGGATTGAGGGCGTTGACCGGCGGGCGATCGAGCCTGATTTCGACGATGCCGTCGCCGTGGTCGATGTTCTGAAGCATGGCTCTCGTGTCCTTGATTCGGGGGCAGCCCCCGAGTTTACCGCCTGGACGCTCGCGGCGGGGGCCGAAGCGCCGCAAGGGGGAAGCGTTCAAGGGTCGATTTGTCATTGCCTTTGGTTATGATGAATCCTCCAGCCCACGGGGAGAGCGAGCGTGTTCGAATCGGAACCGGCCAGCACGGCACTGACGCTGACGGCAGCGGGATTGCTGCTGGTGCTCAGCGTGCTGTTCAGCCGGCCCTCGGAGAAGATCGGCATACCGGTGGTGCTGGTCTTCCTGCTGATCGGGCTGCTGGTCGGCGCCCAGTTCGGCCACGACTTCATCGACTTCGAACTGGCCTTCCGCATCGGCACCATGGGCCTGGTGCTGATCCTCTTCGACGGCGGCCTGAACACCCCCTACCGCCAGGTCCGCGAGCACCTGCTGCCGGCGTCCCTGCTGGCCACGCTGGCGGTCGTGGGCACAGCCGCGCTCGTCGCCCTGGTGGCCTGGTCGCTGGGCCTGGACTGGATGATGGCGCTGCTGCTGGGCGCGATCGTTTCATCGACCGACGCGGCAGCGGTCTTCTCGGCGCTGCGCGGTTCCGGCGTCCAGTTGAGCAGGCGCGTGGGCGCGACGCTGGAACTGGAGTCGGGCCTCAACGATCCGATGGCCGTCATCCTCACGCTGACGCTGACCAGTCAGCTGGTGGGCGATACGGCCTTCAGCCTGCCGGACTTCCTGGGCCATGTGGCCTTGCAGCTCGTAGTCGGGCTCGGCGCGGGGCTGGCCATCGGCTGGCTCGGCTCGCAACTGCTTGCGCGCATCCGGGTGCCGGCGGCCGGCCTGTATCCGGCCCTGACCCTGGCCATGGCCCTGCTGGCCTTCGGCGTGCCGACCCTGTTCATGGGCTCAGGCTTCCTGGCCGTCTACGTCGCCGCCCTGATGCTGGGCAACCAGCGCCTGCCCTATCGCTCCGGCATCCTTCGCGTCCACGATGCGCTGGCCTGGCTGGCCCAGATCTCGATGTTCCTTGTGCTGGGCCTGCTCGCCGTGCCGCAGATCCTGGTTTCCTTCGGCTGGCGCGGCCTGCTGGTGGCCCTCGCCCTGGCGCTGCTCGCACGCCCCCTGATGGTGGCCGCCTGCCTGCTGCCGTTTCGCTACAGCGCGAAGGAAACGGCCTTCATCTCCTGGGTGGGCCTGCGCGGCGCGGTGCCCATCCTGCTGGCCACCTACCCGGTGCTGGCCGGCGTCGACGAGGCCATGACACTCTTCCACCTGGTGTTCTTCGTGGTCGTGGTCAACGCCGTGATTCCGGGTGCAACGGTGCGCTGGGCGGTGTCGCTTTTCGGGGTCGAGCGCGGCGGCGTGGAGCGGCCGGCACCGGTGCTCGAGATCAACGCCATCGACAGCCTGCCGGTTCAGATCATCAGCTTCAACCTGCACCCGGCCGCCCTGGTCACCGGCCAGCCGGCGCGCATGCTGCCCCTGCCCGCCGGGGCCGACATCCTGCTGGTGGTACGTGAGCGCGAAGCGCTGCCGGTCATGCCCGACACCGTGCTGCAGGCCGGCGACCACGTGCACATCATGGTGCGCCCCGAGGACACTCGCTCGGTGGAGTTGATGTTCGGCCTCAGGGAGGACGACTGAGTCGGTTCTGAGAGCTACTGCGCGCTACGCTCTCAGAGCCGACTCCCCGGATTCACGAGGGTCTCCGGCCAACCAGAGAGCGCTCTCCGATTATTCCGTCCCGGTCATTTTCCGGCAGAAGTGATGGAGGATGGCGGCGGTGGCGCCCCAGATCATCCAGCGGGGGTGGGGCATGGTGTAGAGCTCATGGCTGTGGCCGCCGCGGGTGACGTGGTGCTTTCGATAGCTGGCGGGGTCGAGGACGGCGTCCAGCGGCAGGGTGAAAATCTCCTCGACTTCCCGCGGGCAGGGCCGAAGCTCGGGTCGCCCCTGGATCGACGCGACGACGGGCACGATGCGATAGCCGGTAATCGTGTCGAATCGATCGAGCAGGCCGTGAACGGCGACCCGGTCGATGTCGATGCCGATCTCCTCGCTGGTCTCGCGCAGGGCCGTGGTGAGCGGAAAGGCCTCTTCGGCCTCGCGACGGCCGCCCGGCAGCGCCACCTGGCCGGCATGCAGCGACATGCGCCGGCTGCGCACCGTGAGCACGATGGCCGGCTCGGGTTCGAGAACGATCGGAATCAGCACCGCCGCGGGACGCGGATTCCAGCGGTCGTGAACGGGGCGGAATCCGCCGATGGGGAGTTCTTGATGCGGGGTGTCGGGGGAATGCAGCCGCGCCGACAGCTCCCCGGAGGAGAGCCGCGACGCGGCTTCAGTTCCCATCGAACAGTCGGTCTGCCCGGGCAGGCAGGGCCTGCATGATATCGCGGCGCTTTTCGGGCGAATAGCCCAGCCAGCCGGCGATTTCCGTGGCGGACCTGAAGCAACCCACGCAGAGATCACCGGGACCCAGGGTGCAGGTCCCGATGCAGGGCGATTCCACTTCGGGAAGTTCGCTCGCGGGGTCGCTCATGGACGGTTCTTACTGTCCGTCGACCGGAGCTCCGGTCTGCCCTTCATAGTCTTCCGGCGCACCGATCTGGACGAGCTTGATGTCGAACTTCAGCGCTTCGTTCGGGCCGATGATGGGCGGATCGCCACGCACACCGAAGGCCAGTTCGGGCGGCAGGAAGACCTGCCATTCGGCGCCTTCGCGCATCAGGGGCAGCACTTCCTGCCAGCCTTCGATGACGGAGTTGACCTGGAAGACGGCCGGGACGCCGCGACGGAAGGAGCTGTCGAATTCGCGGCCGCTGATCTTGGAACCGCGATAGTGGACGGTCACCGTGTCCTCGAGGCTCGGGCGCTCGCCCGTGCCTTCCTCGATCACGCGGTACTGCACGCCGCTCGGAAGGGCAGTGATGCCGTTCTTGTCGCGGTTTTCGGCGAGGAATTCCTCCGCCTTGGCCTGGTTTTCCTCGGCCAGGGCCTCGAAGGCTTCCATGCGCTCCTGGCGCAGCTTTTCCTGCAGCTCGGTCATGCGCTCGCGCATGATCTGCATGTCGACCGTCGGTTCCTGTTCGTTGTAGGCGTCACGGACGGCCTGGAAGACGGCCTCGAGATCGACGTCGATGTCGTAGCTGCGCAGTTCGGCGCCGAACTCATATCCGATCGAGTAGCCGAGCTGGCCCTGTTCACTTTCCAGGTCCTGGGCTGCGACCGGCGCGGCCGCCATCAGGGCCACTGCCGCAGCGAGAAAACACTTCTGCATGATGCCTCCGTTGAAGGGAAGTCGTTGAAAGCGGGAATTGCGAAAGCGGGCATTGTACCCGACCGCTCCGCCGCTGACCATGAATCCCCTTCGGGCCGGCTGGCCGGCGGCGCAGCGCTTTCGTCGCTTTCAATGGACCCTGCCGATGGCGTCCGGGTTCCCCCTCGTAATAGTGGCGCATGTAACCAATTATTAGGTATTTTTCGCTAAATTAATGTCAAGGCCGCCCGCCAAGTTGCTGATTTTACTGACACGACCTGTCTGGCACGGCGCTTGCTCTAACAGGGCAGGCAACAACTCAACCGGACAGGAGTCATACCGATGGGCATTTTTTCCCGCATGGGCGACATCATCAACGCCAATCTCAACGCCGCACTGGAGAAGGCGGAAGATCCCGAGAAGATGATCCGCCTGATGATCCAGGAAATGGAAGACACGCTGGTCGAGATCCGCTCGGCGACGGCCAAGTGCATCGCCGAGAAGAAGGAGCGCACGCGCCTGCTCAAGCGACTGGAACAACAGCAGATCGAGTGGGAGCGAAAGGCCGAACTGGCGCTGGAAAAGGACCGCGAGGACCTGGCCCGCGCCGCCCTGGCCGAGCGCACGGCCCTGGCCGACCGCATCGGCTATCTCACCGAAGAGCTCCAGCAGTACGAGGAGCAGCTTGCCAAGTACGACGAGGACATCGGCAAGCTCCAGGCCAAGCTGACCGACGCCCGCAACCGCCAGCGAGCGCTGGTGATGCGCCACCGCTCGGCCAACCACCACCTCAAGACCCGCAAGCAGGTCTACAACGGCAAGATCGACGAGATGCTGCACCGCTTCGACGCGGCCGAGGAACGCATCGAGCGCATCGAGTCGGAAGCCGAGGCGCTCGACATGGGCCGCAAGGGCCGCACCCTCAGCTCGGAATTCGAGGACCTGGAACGCGATGAACGGGTCGAGGAGGCCCTGGCCGAACTCAAGTCGCGCCGCAACAAGGAGTAACCCGCGATGAGTGACATGGTATTCGTGCCGCTGATCCTGTTCATGGTGATCGTGGCGCCGATCTGGCTGATCCTGCACTACGCCACGCGCAACTCGGCCAACCGGCGCCTCAACACCAAGGACGAAGCGCTGATGGAAGACCTGCACGAGAGCGCGAGGAAGATGGAGGAACGCATCCACACCCTCGAGCGCATTCTCGACGCCGACAGCCCGAACTGGAGAAACCGCTCATGAACCGCCGCCACGAAGAGTACGATCGACCGAGCCGCAACCGCCTGTACCGCAACAAGGAACGCAGCATCCTGGGCGGGGTCTGCGCCGGCATCGCCGACTGGACCGGCTTCAATCTGACCGCGTTGCGGGTCATCACGATCCTCCTGGCCATCCCCTTCACCGCGGTGATGGTGGTCGGATACATCGCACTGTGGATCCTGGTGCCCAAGCGACCGATCAACCTGTATCGCGATGAGTCCGACGAGGCCTTCTGGAAGGAAGTGCGCAAGGGGCCCAAGGACGGCGTGAGCAGCCTCAATCACCGCTTCCGCGAGCTCGACAAGCGGTTGCAGCGCATGGAGGCCTGGCTGACGTCGAACGAGTATCGCATCGACCGCGAACTCAGGGACTGACCGGCCATGCTGGAGGGAGTCGTCGCCATGCACCTGGTCGCCACCGTGATCCTGCTGCTGATCCTGATTCCGGCCGCCCTGGCCGGAATCGCCAGCGCCCTGATCGACGCGGCGGCCAACATAGAATGCCTCTCGACCGCCCTGCCCCATGCCAGCGCCATGCTGGCCGAAATCGCCCCGATGGCACCGGCGGTGGGATTGCTCCTCGCGGGAGCGGCCGCGCTGGCCGTGGCGGGTTGGTTGATTGTCCGGGCCTTTGATTGACGGTTGGCTGGTTGGCTAACTAGCCAACTAGCTAACCAGCCAACTCCCCATCGGAACCCCTTAAACTACCCGGCTCCACCCAACCCAACCGGAGCCCAACCAGATGGCGTACGAAAACCTGCTGATTTCCGACCGCGAGGCGGTCCGAACGATCACGATCAACCGCCCCGACAAGCTCAATGCGTTGAACCGGCAAACGCTGGTGGAGCTGGGCGACGCGATGGCCGCGGCGCAGGAAGACGACGGCATCCGCGTGATCGTGCTGACCGGCAGCGGTGAGAAAGCTTTCGTGGCCGGCGCCGACATCGGCGAGATCCGCGAGCAGACGCCGGTCCAGGCGCGCGCCTTCTCCGCGCTGGGACAGGACCTGATGAGCCGGATCCAGGCCTCCGACAAGCCGGTGATCGCGGCCATCAACGGTTTCGCCCTGGGTGGCGGCATGGAACTGGCCCTGGCTTGTCACCTGCGCTTCGCCTCCGACAACGCGCGACTGGGCCTGCCGGAGATCAAGCTGGGCATCATGCCGGGCTTCGGCGGCACCCAGCGACTGCTGCGCCTGGCCGGTACCACCCGCGCCCTGGAAATGGCCCTGACCGGCGAGCCCATCAAGGCCGAACGCGCCGAGCAGCTCGGCATCGTCAACCGGGTGGTCGATCAGAAAACGCTGTCAGCCGCCGTCACCGAGCTGGCCGACCAGCTGGCCAAGGCGGCACCCGAAGCGGTGCGCGGCATCCTGCAGGCCGTCAACCAGGGCGCCGAAACCGACCTGCAGACCGGCCTGGCCCTGGAAACCGCCCGCTTCGCCCTGTGCTGCGCCACCGAGGACATGAAAGAAGGCACCGGAGCCTTCCTCGAAAAACGCGCGCCGGAGTTCAGGGGGCGATAGCGACGTCCTTTTCCTCACGCCAAGGCGCCAAGGCGCGAAGTTCGCCAAGCAACCAAAGTCTGTCCTTGGCGAACTTGGCGTCCTGGCGCCTTGGCGTGAACCGCCCTACTCCAGGTAACCGGTGTCGCCGGCGTAGTCCTTTTCGCCGGCGGTCACGCGCACATCGAGGCGGTTTTCCGGGGGCGGCAGGGGGCAGGTGGAGTACTCGGTGAAGGTGCACGGCGGGTTGTAGGCCCGGTTGAAGTCGAGCACCGTGCGGCCGTTTTCGTCGGGCATGGGGGCGTAGAGCATGCGACCGGCGCCGTAGGTCTCGCGGCCGGTCGTGCGGTCGGCGAAGACGAAAAACAGCTCGTCGTCGTCGCGTGAGGCCTGCGCCTCGAGCCGGTAGGTCTCGCCCTCGTACTCGAACACGGCCGCGCCCAGGTTGGGTTCCTGGGTGATGTCGCCCAGCACGCTACCCACCGGCATGGTGGTGCCGGGCGGGTGATACTCGATGCGCGCCTCGACCCGCCAGTCGGGTGCAAAGGGGAAGTAATCCAGGCCCTTGAATTCGGTCCGCGTTACGGCGCGCGGCCAGCGCGTGCGCACGGCAAGCCGCCCGTTGCGCTGGATGATCTGGAAGCGGACGTCTTCGGCCTGCACCCAGACCGTGTCTTCCCGGCCGGGCTGGACGAGCATTCCCGCTACGCCGGGACGCCCGTCCACGCGCACGGCATCGGTTGCGGGCTCGAAGCGCGCGCGGGTGCCGTCGACGATCAACTCGCCCCAGTGGTCCGGGCCGGCCGGCATCGTGATGTCCGCGCCCTCAACCGCTCCGATACGCCAGCGCCCGTCCTCGACGAAGTCCAGCCCCACCAGGCTCAACCAGCCGTAGGGCTCGGTCAGCCGATCGTAGCGGCGCTGCCGCCAGGCCATCGCCTCGGCGCGCCAATCCTGCGCCTCGGGACTCGACGCCGAAGCGGCTTCGGGCGAGCCGGTGCGCGGCTCGTCCACTGCGCAGGCGGTGACCATGATCATCGCGACCAGGATCGAGGCTCTTCGGGCCGCCGACCGCGCAATTTCACTCCCAACTCCCAGCATTGCTCCCTCCGTGCTATGAGCGGCCGTAGATGTCCTCCAGCCTTTCGATATCGTCCTCGCCGAAATAGCTGCCCGTCTGCACTTCGATGATGTGCACGTCCTCGCTGCCGGGGTTTTCCAGGCGATGCAGGCTGCCCACCGGGATCTCGACGGTTTCATCGGCGCCGTAGATGCGCTCTTCGTCGCCCACGCGCACCTTGGCCTCGCCGGAGACGACGGTCCAGTGCTCGCTGCGATGCTTGTGGCGCTGCAGCGACAGGATGCCACCAGGCTTGACCACAAGGCGCTTGACCTTGCAGTCCTCGGCATCCTCGAGCACCGTGAAACTGCCCCAGGGCCGGTGGACGGTGCGGTGGAAGACGGCCAGCTCGTCGTCCTTGCGGGTCAATTCCTCGACCACGGACTTGACCTCCTGGGCCCGATCACGGCTGGCCACGAGTACGGCATCGCCGGTGTCGACGATGACCAGGTTGTCCACGCCCACGGCCGCCACCAGGCGCTGGTCGCCCTGGACGAAGGTGTTGCGGGCGTCGACCAGCACGGCCTCGCCCTGCACGCGATTGCCCAGGGCGTCGGTTTCGTA
>JAZBPT010000206.1:0-6530 GCA_036351755.1 Wenzhouxiangella sp.
CTGGCCCGGCTGGATGCCGACGACCCAAGGGTGGCCGAACGCTTCGAGGTCTTCGCCGGCTCGCGTGAGCTGGCCAACGGCTACCACGAACTGACCGACGCCTGCGAGCAGCGCCGGCGCTTCGAACGCGACAACCGGCTGCGCCTCGAACGCGGGCTCGCGGAGATGCCAGCCGACGAGTGCCTGCTCGACGCCCTGGCCGCCGGCATGCCCGATTGCTCCGGCGTCGCCCTGGGCTTCGACCGGCTGCTCATGAGCGTGCTGGATGCGGCTTCTATCGAGGCGGTGGTCTCATTCGCGCATCGGCCGTCGCCCTGAACGGCCAGCGCCAGCGTTCGGCCAGTCTTCCCGACCACAGCGACACCCGATCGGCGAATCCCATGTCGTTGGGCCGGTACATGCGCGCGATCGACGCGCCATCCATTTCGCGCTTGTTGCGGGAGGCCGTGGTCAGCACGAGCCGCACGGCGTCCGGCAGGGGTCCGTCAAGCCGCACGGGCTCCAGCCAGGCCGGAACGGCCGGAAGCAGCTCTCCCTCGGCGTCACGAACACCGGCCAACCAGGCGTGCAGGAATTCTCCCGATTCCGTCTCGATGCGCCAGAGCGTGATCGGCCGGCTTCTCGCGACGACGAAGGCATCGACGGACTCGCGCGAATCCGATGGCAGGAAGCGGCGCTCGATTCGGCCCGGCCCGGCCTCTGCCAGCACCTCGTCGACGCGGTCCGGCCAGGCCTCGAGGAGGACTTGCCGGACCGGTACGGCGAGCATGACGACGATCAGCGCCAGCAGCACCGCGCCGCCCCCCGACCGACGCAGCACAAGCGACAGCAGGCGTGGCATCATATGCCAGAATATAGCATGTCAATTGCCCGGCTCCGCGGGGGACAACAAGTCAGGAGCTTGGGGTGCCGAAACACACGCCGGAGCAAGCATGGAGAACGCAATTCGGGTTCGACCCGCCCGCAGTTCGGAAGTAGCCACCCTCGCCAAGCTGGTCAAGTCGCGCCTCCCCGACATGATGTCGCACGTCAGGCGCACCGACAGCGTCGAAACGCATCTCGCCGAACTGATTCCCGACCAGGCCTTACTGGTGGCCACGCACGGCACGCGCCTGGCCGGTCTCGGGGCGCTCGATCTCGACCACCGCCGCATACTGGCCTGCTATCTCGACCCGGAGGTGGCCTCGCCCGACACGCCGCGACGCCTGTTCGAATCGCTGGAGCGCCACGCGCTTCGCTTCGGTATCCGACGGCTCAACGGCGTGGCGCGAAAGCGGGTCGCCGGCTTCATGCGTTCGCTCGGCTACGAGTGCCGCCCCGACCCCGACGACGAAAACAACATCCTGATCGTTCGCGACCTGCTCGAACTGGCCGACGACAAGATGCGCGAGATCTTTCGCCTTTGCGACGAGCTCGGCGTGCCCGAGGACTACGGTGTGGCGCACCGGATGCCGCTGGTCACCGAAGCCGAGGGAATGACCTCGGCCGGTCGCGACATCTTCGAGCGCGAGCAGCGCCTGATTCCCGACGCCGCCGACGCCTTCAAGCGCATGCGCGAGGCGGCCATGACTTCCAGCATCGAAATCCGGCTGGTGTCCGGTTTCCGCGCCATCGCCTACCAGGCCAACCTGTTCCAGCGCAAGCTCGACCAGGGGCATTCCATGAAGGAAATTCTCGAAGTCTCCGCCCCGCCGGGATACAGCGAGCACCACAGCGGCCGGGCCATCGACGTCACCACGCGGGGCGTGAAACCTCTGGAGGAGGATTTCGCCCGCACCGAGGCCTACCAGTGGCTGCTCGGCAACGCGAGAATCTTCGGCTTCCGGGAATCGTATCCACGCCACAATCGCCACCGGATCTCGTGGGAGCCGTGGCACTGGTACTACAAGCGATAGGTTATTGCCTGATCCTGTCCCAGGCGTCCAGTGCCCGACGACGCGTGGCTTTCAGGTCGACGATGGGTTGCGGGTAGCCGATTGCCTCGGCCTCCCCGGCCGACAGGGGCTGGTGGATGCGCTTGGGGCTCCGACCGGCCAGTTCCGGGCACCAGCGCCTCACGTAGTCACCCTCGGGATCGAATTTCTCTCCCTGCAGCACCGGATTGAAGACTCGGAAATAAGGCGCGGCATCCGCGCCGCAGCCGGCCGTCCACTGCCAGCCCTGCGTATTGTTGGCAAGGTCGGCGTCGACCAGGGTATCCCAGAACCAGCGCGCGCCTTCCTGCCAGGGCACGAGCAGGTTCTTGGTCAGGAAGGAGGCCACGATCATGCGCACGCGGTTGTGCATCCAGCCGGTTTCCCAGAGCTCGCGCATCCCGGCGTCGACCATGGGGATGCCGGTCCGCCCCCGCTGCCAGGCGGCAAGGTCGCCTGCATAGTCGCTGCGCTTGCGCCAGGGAAACGAGCGGAAGCCCCGCTTGAGCGATTGATCGGACGTGTCCGGAAAATGCCACAGCAGGTGATGGGAGAACTCGCGCCAGGCCAGTTCGCTGGCAAACACCATCCGGCCCTTGCCCGAAGGCAGCTCGCCCGAAGGCTCGAGGGCGCGCACGATCTGGCCCGGGGAGATCTCTCCGAAGTGCAGGTGCGGCGAGAGCCCGGAGGTGCCCCGGCGGTCGGGGCGATCCCGCTGATCGTGATACGCGGCGGCAACATCCGCAAAGTCGTCGAGACGGCGACGGGCGCCGAGTTCACCGGGCGCCCAGTGCGCGTCCAGTTTGTCCGGCCAGTCGTGGTCGGGCAACAGCGCCAGGTCGTCGAGGTCCAGGCTGGCGGGCCATCGGCCCGGCGGCGCCAATTCGCGCGGCTCCGGGCAATGCGACGGGGGCTGCCAATGCCTCTGGAGATGCTTCCAGAACGGCGTAAACACCAGGTAGGGATCGCCGTCGGCCTTGACCCCGTTCCAGGGCTCGACCAGCAGCGAGCCGTTGAAGCTCTTCGTCTCCCAGCCCTCCTCACGCAATTGCCGCTTGATGCGTCGGTCGCGCCCGACCACTGCGGGCTCGTAGCAGCGGTTCCAGTAGACCGCAGCAGCACCGGTGACCTGGCGGATCCGCGCGAAGGCCTCGAGCGGGTCGCCGCCGGCCAGGATCAGGCGGCTGCCGCGATCGCGCAGGCGTTCGTCGAGTTCGCCGAGCGAGCGGTGCAGCCACCAGCGGCCGGCCGCACCGGGCGACCAGGGCGATTCCGTTTCGGGATCGAACACGAACAGCGGCACCACGCGCGCGTGGTGTCGGCGCGCGTGGTCGAGAGCGGGGTTGTCCGCCAGGCGAAGGTCCCGGCGAAACCAGACGATGGCGGTATCGGACATGGGTGCGATTGTCGCACCCCGGACATCAACGCGCGGTTACCCCGCACTGCGCCGCTGCATTCTCGCGGCATCCGAACGCCGCGACTCGAGCTCCTCGAGGTAGCCCTCGTCGAGCCCGGTCACGTACTCGCCGCTGAAGCAGGAACTGTCGAAGCCGGTCAGGCGCTGGTTCTTGCCGCGCACCGCCTTCTCCAGGGCCTCCAGATCCTGGTAGATCAGGCGATCGGCGCCGATCACCTGACAGATCTCCTCCTCGCTGCGACCGGAGGCCACCAGTTCGCTCGCCGCGGGCATGTCGATGCCGTAGACGTTGGGGTAACGCACGGGCGGCGAAGCGGAGGCCAGGTAGACCTTCTTCGCCCCGGCCTCGCGCGCCATCTGGATGATCTGCTTGGAGGTGGTGCCGCGCACGATAGAGTCGTCGACCAGCAGCACGTTCTTGTTGCGGAACTCCAGCGAGATGGCGTTGAGCTTGCGTCGAACCGAGCGCACCCGGGCCTCCTGCCCGGGCATGATGAAGGTCCGCCCGATGTAGCGGTTCTTGATCAGGCCCTCGCGATACTTGACGCCCAGCTGGTGGGCCAGCGGCAGGCAGGCCGTCCGGCTGGTGTCGGGCACGGGAATGACCACGTCGATGTCGTGGTCCGGCCACTCCTGGAGGATCTTCTCGGCCAGGGCCTCGCCCATGCGCAGCCGGGCCTTGTAGACCGACAAGTCGTCGATCATCGAGTCCGGGCGGGCGAAGTAGACGTACTCGAACATGCACGGCGTATAGGAAGCCGCGTGGTCGCTGACCTTGCGGTGCAGTTCGCCGTCGAGCGTGATGAACACGCACTCGCCCGGCGCGATGTCGGAAATCAGCTCAAAGCCCAGTATGTCGAGCACCACCGATTCGGAGGCGACAATGTACTCCGGGCCTTCGGGCGCCTCGCGCCGGCCGACGACGGCCGGACGGATGCCGTTGGGATCGCGGAAGGCGACCAGGCCCACGCCGGCGATCAGGGCCACGGCGGCGTACCCCCCGCGGCAGCGCTGGTAGACGCCGTCGACGGCGGCAAAGATGTCTTCGGGATGCAGGCCGTCGCGCGTGCGCCCGGCCAGCTCGTGGGCCAACACGTTGAGCAGCACCTCCGAGTCGGACTCGGTGTTGATGTGGCGACGGTCCTCCTCGAAAAGCTCGCGGCTGAGCCGCTCGCTGTTGATCAGGTTGCCGTTGTGTCCCAGCGCGATGCCGCAGGGAGAATTGACGTACATCGGCTGCGCCTCGTCGGGCTGGTCGCAGCCGGCGGTTGGGTAGCGCACGTGGCCGATGCCGACCTCGCCGGTCAGGCCGGTGACGGCTTCCTCGGAGAAGACGTCGCGCACCAGACCCAGGCCCTTGGCCGAGCGCATCCGCCCGCCGTCGAGCGTGGTGATGCCGGCGGCGTCCTGGCCGCGGTGCTGCAGGATGGTCATGGCGTCATAGAGCCGGGCCGCTACCGGTGAGCGACCCACGATTCCGACGATTCCGCACATGTCAGGCGTCAGCCTCCGTTATGACTGTCTCGGTGCCCACCTGTTCGGGCAGGTAGGCTTGAATGGATTCGGGAAAGAAACCGACCAACCAGGTGGCCATTCGTTCCATTTCGGGCAGCAGGGTCGACTGCTGCCACCAGGGATCCTTCACGAACGGGGTAAAGCCGGCAATGATCACCGCCGCGAGAACGATGGCCAGGCCACGCAACGCGCCGAACAGCGCGCCGAACAGGCGGTCCGTTCCGCTCAGCCCCGTGCCGTCGACGAGCTTCCCCAAAAGGTAATTGATCAGCCCGCCGACGACGAGCACGAGCAGGAATACGCCCACGAAGGCGATGATGACGCGCACCGAAGGCACCTCGATGACGCCCTCGAGCTGCACGGCCAGCGGGCCGGCCGCCTGCAGTGCGGCATACACCGCGGCAATCCAGACCAGCAGGGAAAAGACTTCGCGGATGAAGCCGCGAAACAGGCTGACCACCATCGACAGCAGGATGATGCCGACAATGGCGTAGTCGGCCCAGTTCATGGATGGGAAACCACGATGCCTTCCAGGCCCTGTTCGTTGCGCAAGGTCTCGAGCAGGCGTTCGGCGTCAGCGCGCTGCTCGTAGCCGCCCACGCGAACGCGCCAGATGGTGCGACCGCCGGTCTCCTCGCCGTACATGAAGGCGTCGAAGCCGGCCCCGGTCAGTTGGGCGACGAGACGTTCGGCGTTGTTGTGGCTGGCAAACGAGCCGACCTGCACGGCCAGGCCGTGTCGATCCTCGGCCGATCCGCCGCCGGACAGCTCGCGGGTAACCGGATCCACGCCGGCAACGGTCGCAGCGATCTGTCCGCGCGCCTGCTCGGCCGTGGCTTCGTCGGCGTAGGGGCCGGTACGAAGGCGGAAGAGCTCCGCCTGGTCGCGGATCAGCACATCCATCGAGACGCGATGGCCCAGGTCGGAGAGTCGCTGGCGGATCTGGTTGGCCGTATCGCGGCTGCTGAAGACTGCCACCTGGACGACCCAGCGGCCTTCGACGGCATCCATGGTCGGCGCGCCCGCCGCCTCGTCCCGCGTCTCGCTCGAGGCCTCGGCCTGCGTCTGCCCCGCCGACGATTCAGCCGCGGCTTCGGTTTCTACAGGCTCGGCCGTATCCGGCTCCGCTGCGGTCTCCGACGGCGCATCGGCTTGGGCCGAATCGTCGGCGTCTGTGTCCGGCATTTCTTCTTCCGCCGGTTCCTCGCGGGCGGGTCGCTCGGCGCGTGCTTCGCCGGCATCGGCTTCGACAGGCTGCGGATCGGGCTGCCGGACGGCCGGTTCGGGGCGTGACGCCTCGGGCGGCTGCGCCTGGCTCTCGTCCGGTGGGCGACGCGCCTGTTCAGGGTCGAGTGCCAGGCGGCGTACCTGACGATCCCCGGATTCGCGCTCGGGGACGTCGATGGCCAGTTCGCGCTGCTCGACGGCGTCGTCCTCGCCGCCTTCGAACAGCATGGGCAGGAAGATCACCGCCAGGGCGATGAGGATGCTGGCGCCGACCAGGCGCTGCTTTAGAACCTTGTCCATAATCTCAAGGGCTTGAAGCCAGTTCGGGCCACGCTTCGGCCACCGTCAGGAAGGAACCGAACACGACCACCCGGTCGTGCGGACCGCTGTCGGCCAGCGCGTGCTGCAGCGCGGCAGGTACGGATTCTACCGTTTCCACGGTGCCGGAAACAGGCGCC
>JAZBPT010000207.1:0-9028 GCA_036351755.1 Wenzhouxiangella sp.
GGGCAGGGCGACAGTCCCGCTGCAGGCGAGGCCGCCGAGATCGAGAACCGCCAGTTTGAAGCCCACCGCGAGCTCGTGGAAGGCCTGGCGAAGTTCGGCATGAAGCAGGAACGCCGCCCCCTGCGCATGCGCGTGGGCGAGCTCGAGTGGCACTTTCCCGACGAGCGCACGCTCAAGCTTGCGTTTTCGTTGGGCACCGGCAGCTACGCCACCTCGGTGTTGCGCGAGCTGGTGGACTATCAGTAGGTAGGGAAAACCGGGCAACTACCGAAGACACCGAAAAAACATGAATTCTTCGGTGTATTCGGTGGTTCCTTTCCGGTTGGTTTCTCTGCGCTACTGCAGCGGCCAGAGGTAGTAATAGGCGGCCGCCGCGGCACCGGCCGCCAGGGCAATGCCCACGGCCGTCCACAGCCAGGTGCGCGAAGGGCGCGCCTCGGTGTCCTTGAGCACGCTCGGCGGACGCAGTCCCGGGGCCTGCAGGACGAAACGATGCTCGCCCAGCCGGATTTCGTCGCCCGATTTCAGCGGGCGGCGCTGCACGGGCTCGCCGTTGACCCAGGCCTTGCCGGCCGGCTCGAGCATCAGGGTCTCGCCGTCGTAGACGATCCGCGCGTGGCGCTCCATCAGGCCGTCGAGCTGGATGTCGGAACCCTCGGCCGAGCCGATGGAAGTGTCCTCGTCGGCGAGCGGAAAGTTCTTCCCCGTGTGCGGGCCGGAGGCGGCTTTCAGGCGAAATTGCATCGGTGCCTCGGGTTCTTGGTCAGGTGGTTATTCTAGCGCTCTGGGAAGGGGTTCACGCCAGGGCGCGAAGGCGCCAAGGTCGCCAAGGAAACAAAGCAATCAAAGAATCAGAAGAAGTGTCATCCTTGACAGGGAAGCCTGGTTCTCGTTCCTTCTTTCCATTTTCTCTTGTTTTCCTTAGCGACCTTGGCGCCTTCGCGCCTTGGCGTGAGGCCCGACAACATATCAGGCCTGATCGCACTTTACCCCCGGCTAGACGTGGTCGAGTGCGGTCGAGAGGTCTTCGATCAGGTCGTCGACGTCTTCGATGCCCACCGACAGGCGGATCAGGGTGTCGGTGATGCCGAGCTTGTCGCGGTTTTCCTTCGGCACCGAACCGTGGGTCATGATCGCCGGGTGGTTGACCAGGGACTCCACGCCGCCCAGGGACTCGGCCAGGGCGAACAGGTGAGTGTTCTCCAGGAAGCGGCGCGCGCGGTCGAGGTCGCCGCCGATGTCGAAGCTGACCATGCCGCCGAAGCCCGACATCTGCTTCTCGGCCAGGGCCTTCTGCGGATGGCTGTCGAGGCCGGGGTAGATCACTTTCTCGACCTTGGGGTGCTCCGACAGCCACTCGGCGATGCGGCCGGCGTTTTCGCAGTGGGCCTTCATGCGCAGTGCCAGCGTCTTCACGCCGCGCATGACCAGGAAGGAGTCGAAGGGTCCCTGGACGCCGCCGGCGGAGTTCTGGATGAAGTGGATGTCTTCGGCCAGCTTTTCGTCGTTGACCACCAGCGCGCCGCCGACCATGTCGGAATGCCCGTTGAGGTACTTGGTGACCGAATGCAGGACTACGTCGGCACCCAGCGCGATGGGCTGCTGAAGCATCGGCGTGGCGAAGGTGTTGTCGACCACGAGCATGGCGCCGGCCTCACGGGCCAGTTCGGCCATGGCCGCGATGTCGACCAGTTGCAACATCGGGTTGGTCGGCGTCTCGACCCAGATCATCTTGGTCTTGTCGGTCAGCGCGGCGCGGGCAGCGTCGACGTCGGCCAGGTCGGCGAAGCTGAATTCCAGCCCCGAGGAGCGGCGGCGCACGCGCTCGAACAGTCGCCAGGTGCCGCCGTAGAGGTCATGCATGGCCAGGACGTGGTCACCGGGTTCGAGCAGGTGCATCAGCGTGTCCACCGCGGCCATGCCCGAGGCGAAGGCAAAGCCGTGGCTGCCGCCCTCGAGGTCGGCGATGCAGGCCTCCCAGGCCTTGCGGGTGGGATTGTGCGTGCGCGAGTACTCGAAGCCCTGGTGGTCGCCCGGGCTCTTCTGCACGTAGGTCGAGGTCTGGTAGATCGGGGTCATGATGGCCCCGTTCGACGGATCCGGCGCCTGGCCGGCATGGATGACGCGTGTGGCGAGTTTGCTCATTGATCTGGCTCGTACTGTAGATTCGGTTCAGTGGTGGCTCGGGGAGCTTGTCGGTCTCACGCCAAGGCGCGAAGGCGCCAAGTTCGCCAAGTAAGAATTCATTACTTTCTTTTGGTTCTCTTGATCAATTTTCTGCCTTTCTTGGCGACCTTGGCGCCTTTGCGCCTTGGCGTGAACCACTTTTTCAGCGGTCGGCCCGGCGGCGCAGGTAGTTCAGCAGGTCGACGCGCGTGATCAGGCCCATGAATTCCTCGCCGTCGAGGACGATGGCGACGAGATCGCGGTTGAAGATCGGCAGCAGGTCGTCGATGGTGCCGTCGACCTGGACGGATTCGAGTTTGCTGACCATCGCCGTCGAGACGGGCTCGGCGAAGTGCTCCTCGTTGTTGTAGACGGCCATCAGCAGGTCCGACTCGTCGATGATGCCGACGATGCGCTTGCCGTCGACGACCGGCAGCTGCGAGACGTCGTAGAGCTTCATGCGCTTGTAGGCGTTCGACAGCGGCTCAGCGGGGCCCACCGTGATGGCGTCGCGGGTGGCGGCCGGGCGTGCGATCAGGTCGCGCAGGTCACCGTACTCGTCGGCGTCGAGAAAGCCCTGCTCGCGCATCCAGGTGTCGTTGTACATCTTCGACAGGTACTTGTTGCCCGTGTCGCAGACGAAGGTGAGCACCTTCTTCGGCTCGGTCTGCTCGCGGCAGTACTTGAGCGCGGCCGCCAGCAGGGTGCCGGTCGAGGATCCGCCGAACAGGCCTTCCTTCTCGAGCAGGAGGCGCGCGGTCAGGAAGCTTTCCTTGTCGGAGATCGAGTAGGCCTTGTGAACGCGTGAGAAGTCGCTGATGCTCGGCAGGAAGTCCTCGCCGATGCCCTCGACCATCCAGCCGCCGGCGTCATCGCGCACGTTGCCGGTGGCGATGTGGTCGGCCAGGATCGAGCCTTCCGGGTCGGCCAGGACCATTTCCAGCTCGGGCGCGGCCTTGGCGAAGTGGCGCGAAAGCCCGGTGACGGTGCCGCTGGAGCCGACACCGATCACCATGGCGTCGAGATCGCCCTCCATCTGCCTCAAAATCTCCGGGCCGGTGTCTTCCTCGTGCGCCTTCGGATTGTCGGGATTGCCGAACTGGTTGATGAAATAGCTGTTTTCGGTCTCTTTGGCTAGCTTCTCGGCAAGGTCCTGGTAGTACTCGGGGTGCCCCTTGCCGACGTCGGAGCGGGTGATGACCACTTCCGCGCCCATGGCCTTGAGGTTGGAGATCTTCTCGCGGCTCATCTTGTCGGGGATGACCAGGATCAGGCGGTAGCCCTTCTGGGCGGCGACCAGGGCGAGCCCCAGTCCCGTGTTGCCCGCGGTGCCCTCGATGATGGTCGCGCCCGGCTTGAGGTCGCCTCGCTTCTCGGCCTCCTCGATCATCTTCAGGGCGATGCGATCCTTGATCGAACCGGCGGGATTCTGGTTCTCGAGCTTCAGGTAGAGCTCGCAGGGGCCGGTGTCGAGCTTGTTGACGCGGACGATCGGCGTGTTGCCGATCAATTCGAGTGTATTGCCGTAGACGCTCATTGGAAGGGGCTCTGGTCGGGTCGGTTGCCAGCCGGCCACGATAGCTCAAACCGTCCGCCGGGAGCAAGGCGCGCCCGTCGGCAGGCCCGAAACGCAAGACGCCCGGCGTGGTGGCCGGGCGTCCGGCAGGAATCGGTTCAGGCCGGGATTCAGGCCGCCTGGCCCTGTTCCATCATTCGGGTAAGTTGGTCCTTGGTGCGGAGCTTCTCTCGCTTGAGCTGGTTCAGGGCCAGGTCTTCCATGGGTGCCGTACCGTTCTCGGCGGCCACCACCCGCTTCTCGAGCTGCTGGTGGTGGTTGTAGAGGCGACGGAACTCGTCGTTGCCCTTGAGCATGACTTCCATCTGATCCTTCTGGCTTTCGAACATGGGCAGACTCCTTTTCAGTTGGGTCCGTGAGTGCGCGCGGGGTCCGTTGGGCCCACGCATAAAACAACGGGCCGCACTTGGGCGGCCCGTGTGAGATCGGGGGGTAAGATGCGGCGCCGCAGGGCGCGCGGGTACAGAGGTGTCCCTGCGGCGGCTGGATGCTGCGAGCGGTGCGCTCGAGAAATCAACCATGACACTTACTTTATAGCGCCGTCTCCGGGGCAGTTCAAGGGTTGGGCCGCTCCCGATCTAATCGTTGAGAAGAATCACGTCCACACGGCGGTTCTGGCGCCGGCCTTCGGCCGATTCGTTGCTGGCGATGGGAAAGTCCTCGCCCATGCCGACAGCCTGGATCCGGTCGGCGTCGATGCCCTGTTCCACCAGCGCATCGCGCACCGCTTCGGCGCGCAGCCGTGAAATCCGCATGTTGGCCGCCGACGAGCCGGTCGAGTCGGTGTGCCCTTCGATGCGGATCTGCTTGTCTGGTTCGCCCTCGACCAGCTTGACCACGTCGCCCAGTTGATTGCGGGCCTCGGGCTGCAGGCTCGTTTCCCCGCTGGCGAACAGCACGTCGCCGAGCGTGACGACGACTCCGCGGTCGGTTTCGCGCAGCTCCAGGTATTCCAGGCGGCGCCGCATGGATTCTGCCGCCTCTGTGGCCAGTTCGGCCTCGCGACGGGCCAGTTCGATCTCGCTCGCCTGCGCTTCGGCCAGGCGGCGGGCGGCCTCGGCTTCCTCGCGGGCCTGCTGTTCGCGACGCGCGGCTTCCTCGCGAAGCTCCTCGGCGGTCATCGCCTCCAGGCGCGTGCGCTCGGCTTCCTCGGTGGCCGCCTGGCTCTGCATCAGGGCGCGCTCGGCCTCGCGCCGGGCTTGCTCGACTTCAAGGCGGCTGGCGCGCAACAGCAGCTCGGTGCGTTCGGCTTCGACTACGTCGATCTGCTCGCGCGCCTGGGCCCGGAAGGCCTCCGCGCGGGCGATCTCGATGCGCTTGGCCGCCAGGTTGATGCGATGGGACAGCTCGGCCTCGGACAAGCCCTCCGCGCTGGCGGCGCGCACGGCTCGCTCGGCGTCGGAAACGGCCAGCGGCACACGCTCGGACAACTCGGTGTTGGCCCGGAACTCTTCCAGGTCGTTCTGCAGGTTGCGCAGGGCGGCGTTCTCGCGCGGCGGCTGGACCGCGCAGGCCGCGAGGGCGGCAACGATCAGCGCGGTGACGGCAATTCTGACGGTGGTTTGCATTCGGTTCATGGCTGCACGACCCCCTCGCCGAACACCTCGACCAGGTCGGCACGCACCTGCTCGAGTTCTTCCTGCTTGCGCTGCAGTTCGGCGCGGGCGAGCGCGGCGCGGGTGCGCGCCAGGGCCAGCTGTGCCTCGATCTCGGCCTGTTCGGCCAGGCGACGGGCATCGTCCGGGCGTTCGTTCTCGAGGGCCTGGCTGGCCTGCTGCAGGCGTTCGTGGGCGTAGCGCAACTCGATCGGCGCGTATTCCTCGGCGTCGGCGGCCTCGGCCTGACTGATGGCGTTGCGCGCGTTGTCGAGCATGGCGGGGTCGGGCGGCGTCGTGGCACAGGCCGCCAGCAGCGCCAGAGCGGCGGCCGCAGCGAGCAGGCGAATTGGCATCATCGGGTCGGTCACTGGTTTCGTTTTGTCGGATTGACGCGGAATCAGGCCGCGTCGGGCTGGTTTTCCGGCATGGCGTCGACCACGGCGGGAATCTTTCCGAGCGCTTCGCAGATGCGGCGAATGCGCCCGAGCTGGGCGATGTTGCACTCGAATCTCTCGGCATTATAGACCTGTGGCAACAGACAGCAATCGGCCAGGCTCGGTTCATCGCCGTGACAGAACCGCCCGGTGTCCGGATGGTCGAGCATGCGCTCGACGGCAGCCAGGCCGGTTTCGGTCCAGTGCCGGTACCAGGCGAGCTTGGCGTTTTCATCGAGGCCGGCGGTGCCCGTCAGGTACTTGAGCACCCGCAGGTTGTTGAGCGGATGGATCTCGCAGGCGATCGCCTGGGCGATCGCGCGTACCCGGGCACGCCCGGTGCTGTCGCCGGGCAGCAATGCGGGTTCGGGAAGGCGCTCTTCCAGGTACTCGAGCATCGCCATCGACTGCGTGATGACGGTTTCGCCGTCGACCAGCGTCGGCACGAGCTGCTGCGGGTTGAGCGCCGTGTAGTCGTCCGCGAACTGCTCGCCGCCGTCTCGCACCAGGTGCACGGGCCGGATCTCGTGATCCAGGCCCTTGAGATTGAGCGCCATGCGCACCCGGTAGCTGGCCGAGGAGCGCCAGTAGGAATAAAGGATCATCGTTCGTACTGCACGACCTTCTGCTCGATGGCGCCGAAGATGGACTCGCCGTCGCGGGTCTTCATCTCGATTCGCACCACGTCGCCGAAGTCCATGAAAGGCGTGCTCGGCTTGCCGTCGGCGATGATCTCGAGCATGCGCTTCTCGGCCAGGCAGGAGGCGCCGCGGCTGGTGTCCTGGTTGGCGATCGTGCCCGAGCCCACCAGTGAGCCGGCCGCCAGCGGACGGCTCTTGGCCGCATGGGCGATCAGTTCGGCGAAGCTGAACTGCATGTCCTCGCCGGCTTCCGGTTCGCCGAAGAGTTCACCGTTTAGATGGGTCAGCAGCGGCAGGTTGAGCTTGGTGTCCTGCCAGGCGTCACCCAGCTCGTCGGGCGTCACAACGACCGGGGCCAGCGCCGAGCGCGGCTTGGACTGGAGGAAGCCGAAGCCCTTGGCCAGTTCGCCGGGGATCAGGTTGCGCAGCGAGACGTCGTTGAGGATGGTCACCAGTTGGATGTGCTCGGAGCACTCCTCGGGCGTGGCGCCCATCGGCACGTCGTCGGTGAACACGCCGATCTCGGACTCGAAGTCGATACCCCATTCGGTCGAGGCCATGGAGATGGGGTCGTGCGGCGCCAGGAATCCGTCGGAGACGGCCTGGTACATCAGCGGGTCGGTGAAGAAGCTCTCCGGCACCTCCGCGCCGCGCGCCTTGCGCACGCGCTCGACGTGCGGCAGGTAGGCCGATCCGTCGACGAACTGGAAGCATCGCGGCAGCGGGGCGGCGAGCCGGTCGATGTCGAGGTCGAAGCTGCCCTCGGCCGTGCCGTTCATTAGGTCGTCGAACAGGCTGGCGAGACGCGGCGCGGCGGCGTCCCAGTCGTCCAGGGCCGCCTGCAGGGTCGGTGCAATGTCGGTCGCCTTCACGGCGCGTGTCAGATCGCGGTTGACGACGATCAGCGTACCGTCTCTACCGCCTTCTTTCAGGGTTGCTAGTTTCATTGCGTTAGTGCCTTTGGAACTTAGAGTTTTTTGAAACCGCAGATTTCGCAGATTGGCGCAGATTCTCAGAACAAAAAGACAGAATGCCTTTCACTCTTTCAATCTGCGTTCATCTGCGTAATCTGCGGTTCCAACGCGATTCTTAGTCTTTCGGCTTCCAACTATCCACGTAGCCGGTCCACTCGATCTTTTCGGCCGCTCCGGTGACATCGAGGGCGTCTCGGGTGTCGAGCATGACGGCGACTTCCTCGGTCTTGTCCGTCTTGGGGGTGAAGGCGTTGTTCATCGCCTTCGGATGCGGGCCGTGAGTGAAGCCGCAGGGGTGGTGCGTCATCATGCCCGGGTGGATGTTGTCGCGCGAGAAGAAATTGCCGGCGTGGTAGAACAGCACTTCGTCGTAGTCGTCGTTGTTGTGGAAGAACGGCACCTTGAGCGCGTCCTCGCTCGACTCGAACGGGCGCGGCGTAAAGGTGCAAATGACGAAGCGGTGCGCCACGAAGGTGGTGTGCGCCGACGGCGGCAGGTGATAGCGATGGCTCATCAGCGGCCGGATGTCGCGCCAGTTGATGCGCACGGGCATGAGGTCGCCCTTCCAGCCTACGGCGTCCAGCGGGTTGAACGGGTAGGTGATGGTCGAGATCTGGTGCCGTCGCTTGACCAGCACCTTCCACTCGTCCTCGCCCTGCTGGGCACGGAAGGCATCGTCGATCTCGGGCGTGTCGAGCATGGCCGGGTCGAAGATGGCATGGGGGCCGACCAGGCCCTTCTCGGGCAGCATGTAGCTGGAGTTGGTCGCCTCGATGAGCAGCATTTCGACGGGACCGTCGGACTCGATGCGCCACATCGTGCCGCGCGGCAGCATGATGTAGTCGCCGTCGCGGAACGACATGTGGCCGAAGTCGCAGTACAGCTCGCCGGCGCCGTCGTGGATGAAAAGCAGTTCGTCGCCGTCGCCGTTGCGCACCAGGTGATCCATCTTGCCGTCCGAGTGCCAGCAGCGGAACTTGCAGTGGGCGTTGCTGAGCAGCTCGGCGGCCTGCCAGGGCGATCCCACGTTGTCGTCGAGCTTGGTGGTGTCGAAGGCGCGCGGCTGCAGCGGGCCCTCGAAGTCGGTCCAGCCCGTGGGCATGTGCTGGTGGTAGAAATGCGTGGCCGGGCCGAAAAAGCCCTCCTTGCCCATCTCGCGCTCGTAGGTGCCTTCGGGCAGGTTGGTGTGCGCCTGCCGGCTGGCCTTGCCTTCCACCTTGGAGTGAGAAATCCACTTCTTCATGACTGCCTCTCTTTTCTAGCTTGCGCAGTTTTCACGGAACCGCAGATTTCGCAGATGAGCGCAGATTGAAAAAAGAATCCATTCAGTTGAATCTGCGTCAATCTGCGTAATCTGCGGTTTCCATTGCTCCGGCCTTGCGAGACCTCAGAGCACTCCGCGCTTTTCCTGGTCGCGCTCGATGGCTTCGAACAGGGCGGTGAAGTTGCCTTCGCCGAAGCCTTCGTTGCCCTTGCGCTGGATGATCTCGAAGAAGATCGGGCCGATATTGGTCTTGGTGAAGATCTGCAGCAACTGCTTGTTCGAGTCGTTCGGGTCGGCGTCGATCAGGATCTTGTTCTTGCGCATGCGTTCGACGTCCTCGCCGTGGTTGGGAATGCGCTCGTCGATCACGTCGTA
>JAZBPT010000208.1:0-11203 GCA_036351755.1 Wenzhouxiangella sp.
CGATGTCCTTGCCGATGGCGAGGGTGACGCCCATGCGGCGGCGGCCGGCGACTTCGGGTTTGCCGAACAGGCGCAGGTCGGTGTCGGGTCGGGTCAGGGCACGGTCGAGGTTTTCGAACACGACCTGCTTCGATTCGCCCTCCACCAGCAACGCGGCCGAGGCGCTCGGGCCGCGCTGGACGATATGGGGAATCGGCAGGCCCAGGATGGCGCGGGCGTGCAGGGCGAATTCCGACAGGTCCTGCGAGATCAGGGTCACCAGGCCGGTGTCGTGCGGGCGCGGGGAGACCTCGCTGAACCAGACCTCGTCGCCCCTGACGAACAGTTCCACGCCGAAGACGCCGCGGCCGCCCAGGGCGTCGGTGACCGCACCGGCGATCGCCTCGGCTTCCAGCCGGGCCATTTCGCTCATGGGCTGCGGCTGCCAGGATTCGCGGTAGTCGCCGTCTTCCTGCGTGTGTCCGATGGGTTCGCAGAACAGGGTGCCGTCGGCGTGGCGCACCGTCAGCAGGGTGATCTCGTAGTCGAATTCAATAAGGCCCTCGACGATGACCTTGTCCTGTCGCTTGCGGCCGCCCGATTGGGCGTAGTCCCAGGCGGGGCCAATCCCGGCCTCGTCGCGGACCAGGCTCTGCCCCTTGCCCGAAGACGACATGATCGGCTTGACCACGCAGGGCAGGCCGATCTCGGCCACGGCTTGTTCGAATTCCTCGCGCGTTTCGGCGAAGCGATAGGGCGAGGTCGGCAGTTCGAGCTCCTCGGCGGCCAGGCGCCGGATGCCCTCGCGGTTCATCGTCAGGTGGGCGGCGCGGGCCGTCGGGATGACGTTGTAACCTTCCTTCTCGAGCAGCAGCAGGGCATCGGTCGCGATGGCCTCGATTTCGGGCACGATCAGGTGCGGCCGGTCGAGCTCGACGATGCTCAGCACTGCCTGGGGGTCGAGCATGTCGATGACGTGGTGGCGGTGGGCGACGGCCATCGCGGGGGCGTGGTCGTAGCGGTCGACCGCGATGACCTCGCAGCCCAGGCGCTGCAGCTCGATGACGACTTCCTTGCCCAGCTCGCCGCTGCCGAGCAGCATCACGCGCGTTGCCGTGGGGGAGTGTGGTGTGCCGATGTCGGTCATGGTGTTGCCTCACCCTCGAGCAAGTGGCGATCGAGAAAGCCGGTGATGGTGCGGTAGACGTGCAGTCGCGGCCCTTCGCCGGCAATGGCGTGCTTCTCGCCGGGGTAGGTCATCAGCTCGAAGGGAAAGGCGCGCGCCTGCAGGTCGTGCATCAGTTTGGTCGAATGGGTGAACAGCACGTTGTCGTCGGCCATGCCGTGAATCAGCAGTAGTGGATCGGTCATGGCCTCGGCGTAGTGCATCACGTTGCCCAACTCGTAGGCTTCCTGCTGATCCTGCGGCCGGCCCATGTAGCGCTCCGTGTAGTGCGTGTCGTAGAGCGTCCAGTCGGTTACCGGTGCGACCGACACCCCGGCGGCGAACTCCCCGGGATATTGCGAGAGGGCCATCAGGCTCATGTAGCCGCCGTAGCTCCAGCCGAAGATGCCGATGCGGTCGGGGTCAACGAACTCCTGGGAGCGCAGCCAGTCGACGCCCACCATCTGGTCGGGCATTTCCACCTGGCCCAGCTTGAGGTAGGCGGCGTCCTGGAAGGCCTTGCCCTGGCGCTCGACGCCGCGGTTGTCCAGCGAAAACACCACGTAGCCGCGGCGCGCCATGTACTGGTCGACCAGCAAGCGTCGCGACCAGCTGTCGGTGACCATGCGGTGCGTCGGGCCGCCGTAGACGTGAATGAAAACCGGGTAGCGCTTCTCGGGATCGAAACCGGCCGGCCGGATCAGCCGGTAGTGAAGCTTGTGGCCCTGGGGCGCGACGATCGAGCCGAATTCGGTCGGTTGGTGGTCGGACCGGTAGGGGCCGTAGGGATGCTCGTCGTCGAGACGGTTCTCGACCAGCCAGGCCAGGCGCTCGCCGTCGACCGTGTGCAGAGAAAGCTGGGGCGGCTGGCGGCTGCTGGAGAAAGTGTCGACGTAGACCCGGGCGTCGGCGTCCATGCCGACTTCGTGCCATCCTGATCGGCGCGAGATGCGGTTGACGACCTCGGGCGACTGGGTCACCAGGGACTGTCGGTAGAGGTGCTTTTCCGTCGTCGACACTTCCGAGCCGGTGAAATACACCATCCCCATTTCCTCGTCGACGCCGACCAGGGCATCGACCTGCCAGGGGCCGTCGGTCAGCCGGCGGATGAGTTCGCCTTCGTAGTCGTAGAGATAGAGATGGCGGAAGCCGTCGCGCTCGGACGACCAGATGAAAGCCGGCATCTCGGTCAGGAAACGCAGATCGTCGTGCAGGTTGACCCAGGTATCGCTGGTTTCGGTCAGCAGGATGCGAGCCTCGCCACTGTCGATGTTGGCGACCGCCAGTTCCAGGGTCTGCTGGTCGCGGCTCTGGCGCTGGAAGCTCAGCTGCTCGGAATTGGGCAACCACTTCACGCGCGGAATGTAGATATCGCTCTCGTCGCCCAGGTCCATCCAGGTAATGTCGCCCGAAGCGATGTCGACGACGCCGAGGCGGTAGGTGACATTGTCGGTTCCCGCATACGGATAGCGCTGTTCGACCATCTCGATGGTGTCGGCTTGCACTTCGTAGCGCCGGGTGACGGCCACCGGCGACTCGTCGATCTGCAGGAAAGCGATGTGCTGGCCCGACGGCGACCACCAGAATCCGGTCGAGCGGCCCATTTCCTCCTGGGCGATGAATTCGGCCACGCCGTTGGCAATGGTGTCGGTCGCGCTGTCGGTCAGGGGCCTGGCTTCGCCGGCGGCGACGTCGGCCAGCCACAGGTCCCGTTCGCGCACGAAGGCCACGTGGCGACCGTCGGGCGCGATCTGCGGGTCGGTGTCGAAGGCGTCCGAGTCGGTCAGCTGGCGGACCTCGCCGTCGTCGGACTGCATGTCGCGCACGAACACGTTGCCACCGATGGGAAAGAGCAGGAAGCGTCCGTCGGCCGACCAGCGGTAGTCGACGATGCCGCGCAGGTCGGCGATGCGCGCTCGTTCGCGCCTGGCCTGCTCTTCCTCGGAAAGTTCGACGTCGCCCGACATCAGCTCGTCGGCGGCGACCAGGACCCGGGTGGTGTCCCCGGCCACGTTGTATTCCCACAGGTCGAGCAGGCTGCGGTCGTCTTCGCGCCCCTTCAGGAAAGTGACGCGATCGCCCGCCGGCGAGAGTTCGGCGCGCCTCAGCGTTGGCCCGGCCAGGTCGGGACTGGCAAAGACCCGCTCCAGCTCGAGCGTTTCGGCCCGGGCCGCCTGGGAGGCGAGGGCGAGGAACAGGATCAGGAGGACGATCGGTCGCATGGGCATGGCAAGGCTCGGGTTGGATTGGACTTCGGACAACCGCCGTATTGTCGAACGATGCCCCGTTCAAGGCAAATCGCCCCAGGCGATGGCGCCTTGCTCACTCGGTGGAATAGCCCAGCGCGGCAGCGTGTTTTTCCAGCGTCGGCATGAACGGCTCGAGATGGCGCCGGTAGCGGCGCCAGCGCCCGGCCGAACGCTGGTAGACGTCTTCGCTGACTTGCTGGTAGCTGGGCGTGCGGATGCGGCCCCGGTTTTCGATGCGTTTGCGCGTCTCCACCAGCGAGGGATCCCAGGGCAGGCCGAGGAACTCGCACATTCGGCGAAGCTCGGCTTGCGGGTCGGCGACCAGGTCTTCGTAGCGCAGCCGCGCCACGCCTCCGTCCACCAGTGGCTCGATCGATCGCCAGGCGGTCATGACCGCATCGTAGAGGCGCACCGTGCCTTCGAGCGTAGTGGTGTGAATGAGGGTCTCGGTGGCGTCGAAGAGCTGCATGTAGTTGCTCACGACCAGGTCGCAGGGATGGCGCAGGGCCAGGATGAAGCGGGCGCGCGGCAGCAGTCGGCGGATGAACGCGGCGTCCAGGATGCGAAGCGGCATCTTGTCGATCACGATGCGCGCGCCGTGATCCCGAGGCAGGAAGCGCGCCAGGTTGGCGCGATAGGCCTCCCTGAGCGACGCCAGTTCCCCGGCGGTCAGCCGGTCGATTCCCTCGGGGTAGCCGTGGCTCTCCGCCACCTGGTCGATGACCGGTTCGAGGGTCGGTTTTTCCTCGATGCTCACCGCCTGCTCGTGGGCGTCGAGCATCGTGTCGAGCAGGGTGGTGCCCGAGCGCGGGAACCCGATGATGAAACACACGTCCTCGCCGGCCCAGCCGTCCGGACCTTCCTGCCAGGCGGAAGCGCCCGCGGCCCATTGCCCGATACGCTCGATGCGCTCGAAGGCAGCGGTGCGGTCGATGCCGGCCGCGCGCGGTTCGCCGGCCTTGATGCGATTGGCCACGGCGATCGTCTGCATGGCCTGGTCCGCTTCGCCGATCCGGTCGAGAGACAGGGCGGCCTCGTGGAAGAACTGCTGGGCGGCCCTCGGCGGCAGTCCGTTGGGGTCGATCCGCTGGAGTTGCTGCAGGGCCGCCTGCGGATTGCCTCGGCGGCGCTCTAGGCGCGCCGATTCGATCACCAGCTGGGGATGCTGCGGCGCGAGCTCGAGGCCGCGCTCGACCACGCCCGCCATGTCGTCGAGTCGGTTGGAAAGTTCGTGAATGCCGGCCAGCTCCGCGTACAGGTCGGCATCGTCCGGCGCCAGGTCCAGCGCCTTCTCGAGGTGCTCGACGGCCGCTTGGTCGTCGCCTTCCTCACTGCAGACCGCCGCCAGGTAGCGGTGACCGAGCGGGTGGTCCGGGTGGGCGTTCACCGCCTTTTCAAGCCGTGACCGGGCCGCCGCGAGATCCCCGGCCAGCTGCAGGGTCAGGCCGGAGTGGACCAGCGCTTCGATGTCGTCCGGGCGACGAGCCAGCAGGTCCTCGAAGCAGGCCAGGGCGCCGTGGGCGTCGTCCATGTTGAACCGGGTGATGCCCAGGTTCAGCCGGGCCTGTCGCAATCCCGGAGAAAGCGCCAGCGCCTTTTCGTAGTCGTGCACGGCACCTTCGAGATCCCCGCTGGCGCGGCGGGCGTGGGCCCGTGCGTACCATGCTTCGGCGAAGCCGGGACGTAGTTCCACGGCGTGCCGCAGTGCGTCGAGCGCCGCTTTCTGGTCGCCCAGGTTGTGCACCGCTCGCGCCAGGTAGAGCAGGGCGGCCGCGTCGTCCGGGTCGTTCGCGAGCGCCTGGCGGCAGGCCTCGGCAGCGGCCGCGAAATCGCCGGCGACATGCGCCGCCAGGGCCCGGTCGACGGCTTCCGTGGAGCCGCGAATGAGCTCGACCGCCTCGGGAATTCGCTGCTCGGCCACCAGGAAGTCGCGCAGGGCCGCCTTGCAGGCTGGAGACTGCTGCATGCGCTCGCGCAGGAGGCTTTCGGCCGGAGCCGGTTTTCCCTCCGCAAAGAGCCGCCTGGCTTCGGCGACGGGTGCTTGGTGGTGGTCTGCGCTCATGGGGAAGACGGATTCGTGCCGGATGAACGGGCATTCTACCGGCTCTTCCCGCCCGTGAAGACGCACTTGGAAATTGACCGCGCGCACTCCAAATCAAGGCTCAGGCGAGTACCATACCGCCCCTCCGGCCCAATTGACCTTTTCCGAAATGTCCCTTTCGAACAACCAGCTCCTGCCTGCCGCCGATGACCTCGCCTACGACGCGGGCGTGCGCGAACGGACCGACGCCCTCTACGACCGGGTGCGCGACGTGGTGCCGGAGGCCGAATGGCCCCTGCACGCGCCGTTGATCGATGCGATCAACCGGCTAAAGGCCGAGCGCAATGCGGTCATCCTGGCGCACAATTACATGACCCCGGAGATATTCAATTGCGTCGGCGACATCACCGGCGACTCGCTCCGCCTGGCACAGGTGGCCGCCGAGGCCGAGCAGGACATCATCGTGCAGGCGGGGGTGCATTTCATGGCCGAAACCGCCAAGATCCTGTCGCCGGAAAAGACCGTGCTGATTCCCGACCTCGAGGCCGGTTGCTCCCTGGCGGCCTCGATCACGGGCGAGGACGTGCGACGCATCCGCGAGGCTTACCCGGACTATCCCATCGTGACCTACGTCAACACCTCTGCGGAAGTGAAGGCCGAATCGGACATCTGCTGCACGTCCTCGAACGCCGTGCCGGTCGTCGAGGCGATCGCTCGCCAGTGGGGCAGCGACACGGTGATCATGATTCCCGACGAGTACCTGGCGAAGAACGTCGCCAGCCAGACCGACATTCGCATCCTGACCTGGAAGGGTGATTGCGAGGTGCACGAGAAGTTCACCCGGGCCGAAATCGAGCAACTTCGGGCCGAGCACCCGGACGCCATGATCATCACGCATCCCGAGTGCCCGCCCGAGGTGTTGCGGGCCGCCGACTTCGCCGGCTCCACGGGGGCAATGTCGGCATTCGTGGCAGAGCGCCACCCGAAGAAGGCCATCCTCATCACCGAGTGCTCTATGAGCGACAACGTGGCGGTGGCCAATCCCGGTACGCAGTTCATCCGGCCGTGCAACCTGTGCCCGCACATGAAGCGCATCACGCTTGCGAAGATCTACGATTCGCTGCGGGAGTTGCGTTTCGAGATCGACGTGTCGCCCGAGGTGGCCGAACGCGCCCGCGCGAGCCTGCAGGCCATGCTCGACCTGCCCAGCGGCGGCCGGCCGCCGGCCTTCGACACTTCGAAGCCCGAGCGGCAGGCCGACTACGTCAGCGTCTGAGCCCGATGTCTTCGCGGCCGATCATCGTGGTCGGCTCCGGCATTGCCGGCCTCTGGGCGGCGCTGCACGCCGCCCCCGCGCCGGTCCTGGTGCTCACGGCCGGAGCTTTCGGGCGCCAGTCCGCAACCGAGTGGGCGCAGGGTGGCATCGCCGCCGCTCTCGGTGAGGGCGACGATCCCGGGCAGCACGCCGCCGACACGGTTGCTGCCGGTGCCGGCCTGGTCGACCCGGACGTGGCTCGTCGGCTGGCCGCGGGCTCGATCGACCAGGTCCGGGCGCTCGAGCGCCTGGGCGTCGGATTCGAACATTTCGCAGACGGCCGCTGGGCCCTGTCCCGCGAGGCCGCCCACGGGCGCGCCCGCATCGCCCGCGTGGGCGGCGACCGCGCCGGGACGGCCATCATCGACGCCCTGATCCGGGCCGTCGAGCGGGCCGACCATGTGACGGTTCGCGAACATGCACCGGTAACTGGACTGTTGCCCGCAGCAGGCGACGGCTGTGCCGGGGTGGTCGTCGATGCCGGCGGCGACCGGCGCGAAAGCCTTTCAGCCAGCGCCACGGTGTTGGCCACGGGCGGCCTGGGCGGTCTCTACGCCCTGACCACGAATCCGCCCGGCAACCAGGGGCAGGGAGTGGCCTGGGCGGCGCGCCTGGGCGCGGTCGTGCGCGATGCGGAGTTCGTCCAGTTCCACCCCACCGCCATCGACATCGGCCGCAATCCCGCGCCGCTGGCTACCGAAGCCTTGCGCGGCGAAGGCGCGGTATTGATCGATCGCCGGGGGAAGCGTTTCATGCCGGCGCTGCATCCCGACGCCGAACTGGCCCCGCGGGACGTCGTGGCCCGCGCCGTCCACCGCCAGGTGCAGTCGGGAGAGGGCGCCTACCTGGATGCCCGTGAGGCGGTCGGTGCATCCTTCCCCGAGTCGTTCCAGGCGGTCTTCCGGGCCTGCATGGCGGCGGGCATCGATCCCCGCCGCGAGCCCATTCCCGTGGCCCCGGCCGCGCACTACCACATGGGCGGAATCGCCGCCGATCTCGACGGACGAACCGGCGTTCGCGGCCTGTTCGCGGTCGGTGAAGTCAGCTGCACCGGCGCACACGGCGCCAACCGCCTGGCCTCGAATTCCCTGGCCGAGGCGCTGGTCATGGGAGCCCGGGCGGGGCAGGCGCTGGCGAGTGCCGCAGGCGGATCGCTGCGTTCCGCCGAGCCGGGGCGTTCTGTCGTCCTGTCACAGCCATCGCTGGAGCGCTTGCGGGCGGCAATGAGTGCCCACGCTGGAGTCGAGCGGGACGAGAAAGGACTGGCGGCCCTGCTCGGCATCATCGAGGAACTTGAGCGGAAGGAGGGCCTTGCCGATGCGCTGGTCGCGGCCCGGTTGATTGCCGTTGCAGCCCTCGAGCGGCGCGAGAGCCGCGGCGCGCACTTTCGAACCGATTATCCTGAAAGCGCTGCCGAGGCCCGATCCAGTCGATTGACACTAGACGGTGCGTGTCGTGACCGCGCCGAACGCATTACGGGAAGCCCAAGATCATGAGCAATGCACTGCCCCGGAACCTGATCCGCGACATCGTCGCCCGTGCCCTGGCCGAAGACCTCGGCGGCCGTGGCGACATCACAACCCTGGCCACTGTGCCGGCCGCGGCCGAAGGTCGGTTTCGGCTCGTATCCCGGCAGGCCGGGGTCCTGGCCGGTGTGGAGCCCGCCGCCGAGACATTCGTCCAGGTCGATCCCCACATCGAGGTCGAATGGCTCGGGGAAGACGGGGATTCGCTCGAACCCGGCACGGTGATCGCGCAACTGGCCGGGCCGGCTGGCGCGATCCTCGGTGCCGAGCGCACGGCGCTGAACTTTCTCGGCCGGCTCAGCGGCATCGCCAGCCTGACGCGCCGATATGTCGACGCCGTGGCGGGAACCGGAGCGGGCGTGGCCCACACCCGCAAGACGACGCCGGGCCTGCGTGCCCTCGAGCTGCAGGCCGTCGTTGCCGGAGGCGGCGTCCGCCATCGTTTCGGACTCGACGACGCCATCCTCATCAAGGACAACCACGTGGCGGTCGCCGGTAGCGTCGGCGAGGCGGTGCGCCGGGCCCGCGCCCTTGCCGGTCACATGGTGCGCGTGGCTGCGGAAATCGACACACTCGACCAACTCGACGAAGCGCTCGACGCCGGCGCCGACAGCATCCTGCTCGACAATTTCAGCAACGCCGACCTCAAGCGGGCCGTGATTCGCTGCAAAGGGCGCGGGGTGACGCTCGAGGCCTCGGGCAATGTCTCGCTGGATACCATCGGCGCAATCGCCGCGACCGGCGTCGACGTCATCTCGATCGGGGCGCTGACGCATTCGGCACCCTGCCTCGACCTGGGCCTGGACGAACACTTCTCCTGACAGGCGCCGTGATATCTTCATGCTGAACTCTCAGGGAACGGGGACAGCATGAGCGATCGGGAATTCGATATCGTCCTGATGGGAGCGACCGGCTTTACCGGTCGCCTCGTGGCCGAGCATCTGGTGCGGCGCCACGGCGTCGGCGGGCAGCTCAAGTGGGCGCTGGCCGGGCGTAGCCGGGAAAAGCTGGAGAAGATCCGCATCGAGCTGGGCGAGACGGCTGCCGGACTGCCGCTGATCGTGGCCGACAGCCACGACCGGGGCTCGCTGGACGAAATGGTGAGTCGCACGCGCGTGGTCTGCACCACGGTGGGGCCGTATGCGCTGCACGGGTCGGATCTTGTGGCCGCCTGCGCGGCCAACGGCACCGACTACTGCGACCTATCCGGCGAAGTGCCCTGGATGCGTCGCATGCTCGACCAGCACGCCGATGCCGCCGCGAAGAGCGGGGCGCGCATCGTCCACTGCTGCGGCTTCGATTCCATCCCCTCCGACATGGGCGTGTGGTTTTTGCAGCGCGAGGCGCGCGAACGTCTCGGCCGGTCGCTCGAACGGGTTCGCATGCGCGTGAAGGCGGCCAAGGGCGGGCTCAGCGGCGGCACCTACGCCTCGATGCTCAATATCGTCGAGGAAGCGCGCCGCGACAAGGAAGTCGCCCGGGTACTGAAGAACCCGTACGCACTGTGTCCGCCCGACGCGCGCGAGGGTGAGCGTCAGCCCTATGTTTCCTCGGCCGTGTACGACCCGGTCTTCGACGTCTGGGCCGCGCCCTTCGTCATGGCCGCCATCAACACGCGAGTCGTCCTCAAGGCCAATGCCCTGTCGGGATTCGCCTACGGCAAGGATTTCCGCTATGACGAGGCGGTGATGACCGGACGCGGTTTCTCCGGACGCATGAAGGCAACGATGGTCTCGCTGGGCATGGGGGCTTTCGCTCTCGGGGCGGCCCTCGGGCCGACCCGGGCCCTGCTCAAGAAGATGGTGCTGCCCAAGCCCGGCGAAGGCCCCTCGGCCGAGGAACGCGAGTCGGGTTTCTTCAAGATCGTCATCGATGGCCGCAACGACGGCGGCGACTCGTCGCTGCGTGTGGCGGTCAGCGGTGATCGCGATCCCGGATATGGTTCGACCTCGAAGATGCTCGGCGAGACGGCGCTCGCCCTGGCCCTGGACCTCGGCGCCGACGAACGGCCGGGCGGGATGTGGACGCCTTCGACGGCGCTCGGCGAAAAGCTGCTCGTGCGTTTGCGCGAGCACGCCGGTTTGACGTTCGAGGTGCTGGAGGGCTGACGCTCTTTCGTTCGTTTGCTCCTTCGTTCATTCGTTCTTTCGTTCCGGCGCGTTTAGCGTTGAGGGAAAGGGGTAGGTTGGTGCTGTCGGGTGTCTTGGCGGTCTCGACAAGCCCGGAGCCCGGGTTCACGTCCAGCGATCGGACCGGGCGCTTTTCCAGGCCTCGCTGAAAAGGCCGTGACCGTTGCCTTCCTCGAGCAACTGCCCGGGCTCGAGGAATTCGTAGAGCTCGGCGAAGCTGGCCACCTTCAAATCGCCCGAGCGGCGATAGATGTGGTGTGGCATGACTTCGTCTGGATGATTCAGGCCCATCGCCGAGAGCATCTTGATCAGCGCCTCGATGGTGCGCTGGTGATAGCGCTGAACGCGCGGAATCTTCTCTTCCACGACCAGGCCGCGCCGGAGCGCGGGATCCTGCGTTGTGACGCCCGTCGGGCAGGTGTTGCTGTTGCATCGCAGCGACTGAATGCAGCCCAGGGCGAACATCATGGCCCGAGCGCTGTTGCAGCCGTCGGCGCCGAGCGCAAAGGAACGGATCATGTGGAAGGCGCTGAGTATCTTGCCGCTGCAGATGATGCGGATGTCGTCGCGCAGGTTGGTGCCGGTGAGAATGTCGTGCACGACGACCAGAGCGTCGCGCTTGGGCATGCCCAGCGAATTCGAGAACTCGAGTGGCGCGGCGCCCGTGCCGCCTTCGCCGCCGTCCACGGTGATGAAGTCCGGCCGGATGCCGGTGTCCAGCATGGCCCGGCAGATGGCCAGGAAGTCGCTGATTCGCCCCATGCAGAATTTCATGCCCACCGGTTTGCCGCCGGAGAGC
>JAZBPT010000209.1:0-2610 GCA_036351755.1 Wenzhouxiangella sp.
GCCGCGCTCGGCGCGGGCGTTCGCATGCAGGCCGCGCCCGGCGAGGTCGAGAATGCCTGGTGGGAAGACTACTCGGCCGAACGCCTGGCCGAGCTTCGCGCCGACCCCGAGCGGGCTGTCCTGGTGAACATGACCGCCGACTGGTGCATCACCTGCAAGGTCAACGAGGGCGTGGCGTTGAGCACGGATGCCGTGCGCGAGGCGCTGGCGGCGCACGACGTGGTCTACATGAAGGGCGACTGGACCCGCCGCGATGAAGCCATCACCGCCTACCTGTCAGAATTCGGCCGCAACGGGGTGCCGCTCTACGTGCTCTATCCGCACGACGGCGGCGAGCCGACCGTGCTGCCCCAGGTGCTGAGCCCGGGCCTGGTGGTTGGGGCGATCGAATCCCTTTAGTTCCTTCGAATCACAAGAGAGGAAGACAGCAATGATCCAGCGAAGCATCCAGTTGTTCACCGCCGCCGTCGTGCTGGCGCTGTCCGCCGCGGTCATGGCCGCGCCGCAGATCGGCGAGCCGGCCCCGGACTTCAGCGTGGTCGACACGAAGGGCAACATGCACTCCCTGTCGGACTACGCCGGCAAGACGGTGGTCCTCGAGTGGACCAACCACGAGTGCCCATTCGTGGCCAAACACTACGGCGCCGGCAACATGCAGGACCAGCAGCGCGCCGCGCGCGGCGACCACGACGTGATCTGGCTGAGCGTGATCTCCTCGAAGCCGGGCGCGCAGGGTCACGTCAGCCCGGAGCGCGCCGATGAACTCACGGCCGAGCGCGACGCCTATCCGAACGCCGTGCTGATTGACGAGTCCGGCGAGATGGGCCACGCCTACGATGCGCGCGTGACGCCGCACATGTACATCATCGACGCCGACGGCATCCTGCGCTACATGGGCGGCATCGATTCGATTCCCAGCGCCGACCAGGACGATATTCCCGATGCGATGCAGTACGTGATGGTCGCACTCGACGAGATGGCGGCCGGCGAGGCCGTCTCGCGGACGACGACGCGGCCTTACGGGTGTACCGTCAAGTATTGAGGGTTGGGGCGGGGTTGCCGGGGAGTGAATCGCGTTCATACGAAATCTGAGATTTCCAAATCACGCGATCCACTCCCCGGCAACCCCTCTGTTTAGTGGTTGGAGAATGGATCCGTGGGGGGGTATGCTCCAAGGCCTCTTCCAGTTCCCGGAGCAAGCCATGAGCAGCAACAGGATCGCGGGCATCATCCTGATCGTCGTCGGAGCGGGTCTGCTGTACTTCGGCCTGCAGTCGGCCGGTTCTTTCGTCGGTGAGATGCAGGAAGCCGTGACCGGGCGATACAGCGACGAGACGATGTTCTACCTCATCGGCGGCGGCGTCGCCCTGGTGGTGGGCATCGTGATGGTCACCCGCCGCGGACGTCGATGAGCCGCGAACACAACGCGAATCCCGCTCCATGAGTCAAAGAGACAAGCAAGACCAGGCCACCGATTGCGTGCATGCCGGGGAAACCGAGCTGACCGGTGCGATGGGGATCAACACGCCCGTCGTCACCAGCACGGCCTTCGACTATCGCGAAGGGGGCGTGCGCTATCCGCGCTACGCCAATGCGCTCAACCACGAGGTGGTCGCCGCCAAGATCGCCGCGCTGGAAGGCGCGGAATCCGCCCGCGTGACCGCCTCGGGCATGGGCGCGATCAGCGCCGTATTCCTGAGCCTGATGAAGCCGGGCGACCATGCCGTGATTCTCGACGGGCTCTACGGCGGCACCACCGACCTGATCGAGGGCCTGCTCGAGCCGATGGGCATGCGCTTTTCGATCTGGAACGGTGATCCCGATTCACTCGCGGCCTGTTTCGAAGAGAACTCGCGGCTGCTGATGGTGGAATCACCGACCAACCCGCTGCTGTCGATCGTCGATCTCGCCGCCACGGCCAGGATCGCCCGCGCCCACGATGTGGTGAGCTTTGTCGACAACACCTTTGCCACGCCGATTCTCCAGCGGCCGATCGATCACGGCTTCGACCTGGTGATGCACTCGGCCACCAAGTTCCTCGGCGGGCATTCGGACCTGCTTTGCGGGGCGCTGGCCGGATCGAAAGCCCTGATCGATCGAATCCATCCCAACATCGTTCGCCTGGGCGCGACGCTCAACGGCCAGGACCTGGCCCTGCTGGAGCGCTCGATCAAGACCCTGGCGGTGCGCGTCGAGCGAGCGTCGGACAACGCGGGGAGCCTGGCGAAGCGCCTCGATGAACATGCCGGCGTCGAACACGTCTTCTATCCGGGCCTGGCCGAGCATCCCGGCCACGGCATCGCCGCGAAACAAATGAGCGGCTTCGGCGCCATGCTCACCTTCAGGCTGGACGGGTCGGTGGATCCGGAGGCGTTCCTCGAAAGACTGAAGCTGATCCGCCCGGCGGTCAGCCTGGGCGGCGTGGAGACGACCATCAGCCAGCCGTCGAAGACCAGCCATGCCAAGCTGAGCGAAGAGAAGCGCAAGGCACTAGGCATCGACGACCGCCTGATGCGCCTGTCGGTCGGCATCGAGGGCGTCGACGATCTCTGGGACGACCTCGATCGGGCGCTTGGGGGTTCATCGCTTTAAAAGCAAAGTCCTTGAAAC
>JAZBPT010000210.1:0-9129 GCA_036351755.1 Wenzhouxiangella sp.
ATCGGCCTCGACGGCGAGTCGCCGACTGGGAGCGCCGGCTTTCCAGCCGGCTTCGAGTGCCGGGGGCTCGATGCCCCCGGCGCGCGACCTGCGGCGCTGGAGCCAGGGAATCGCCCATCATGCGTCGCTGGACGGACGGCCCCGTACGTCCCCTCGTACCAGCCCGGACGCCGTCGACGCGGCATCGAGCCGCGACGACGGCGAGCCGGCTGGAAAGCCGGCGCTCCCAGTGAGCCGCGCGACGGTGAGGCGGCGAAGATTGCGAGCGCCGGTTTCCGGTCGGAAACTCGACCTACGGCTCCGGTTCAAGCCCTTTATGGGGGACACCTCAGGACCTGACCCTCCTCGTATTCGTCGGTGTCCCTTGCTCCAGGGCCATATGTTCTCGATCCCGATGGCGATTTCGATAGCGATTTCGATGGCCGCGGCACCGCCGGCGCGACTGTCGCCGGTCGACCGCCGGTCGAAATCGGTTTGCGGTGTTCATGGTCACTCCTCCTCGAAAATGTTCTTGGGATGATGTCGTTGCCTGCAAGCCTAGACCGAAGGTTTCCTGAGGAAGGGCGTCCAGAGGTTAGTCGACGGCTAGCACAGCACCCAAGTCGAGCTCCAAGGCATCGAACGGCGGCACTCGCCTGCGGTCGGCATCCTTCAGCGTCGAAATCATGCACCATTCCCCGTCCTCGAGGGCATTCGATCGGCCCATCCGGCAACCGCGGCAGGCGTTCACGGCGCCAGCCGGCCAAATCGTGACTCGGGCAGTCGTAGGCATCATAGGCGACGCTGATCTCGGTCAGTATCCACCAACCGCCGGGGCTCGATCCGCCGTCGAACGGCCCTAGGTCTTGGCTGATCCGGCGCTGCGCGCGGCCGTGACGCGCGCGCGTCATCGGGCGGCGAACGATCTCTCCGCCGATCAGCTCCACGCGCTCCTCGGGCGATGCCAGCAGGTCGGCAAAGGTCTTCAGCTGCAGGGCTTCCATCGGTCACCTCGAACGGGGTTGCGATGGCGATATGATCGCCCAGCGGAAGGTCCAGGCCAAACCTGCATCCGCCAGTGCTTGAGCGTCACCCGCTGATCGGTCGTCCGGAGGCCGACCGTCTCTTTACGAGTTGGTCATCGGTCGGCAGTCGCGGGGCTTTGTGGCCCTGTACCGTTACCTATCGGCGGTCGACACTGTCTTCGTCCTCGCGATCCGAAACCAAAAGGAGGCTGGCGACAGGGACGCACAAACCCCGGATTGATTTCACGTATCAAGTGGGAACAAGGGGGCATATGACGTCGATTGAAGCCGGCTCCCAAGATCCTTGGTGGCACGTCCAGTCTTTCCCCGGTGCGGGTCGACTGCCGATTGGTCCGTCGCCCGCCGCCCGAGTTGTCGGCCCCCTACTGGACGCTTACACAAGCTCGACCGCTTCGGCCTGCGAGACGCGGCCCTGCGCGCCGCCGGCTTCCTCGAGCTGCGCGATGCGCGGCGCGAGGGCCGGGCCGGTTTCCCGGACGGCCCGCTGGGCCGAGCCGTACCGGGAGGCAATGCTCGATCTGAAGCATGCGCTCGAGCCGCGGGGCCCTCATTAGACTCATTCGGCTGCCCCGCGATCCTTCGCCAAGCGCTCCATGTAGGTCCGGGGAGAGATGACCGAGGCCCGATCCGGAGGGTGATCGATCAGCAGACGATCGCCGGTAATCAGGATGCTCCCCGGGTAGCTTTGCAGCAGTTCCCATAGGTGGGTGTCGCCCGGATCGGGTGCCGGAGCGGTCGGCGCCGGATCGCGCCAGATCGCGTTGGCGACCAGTTCTGTCAAGAGCACATCGACGGCGTCCTCGGTCAATCCATGCAGTTTGCCGAGCTTTGGTCGAAGCAGAACGGCTCGGTATTCGTCCAGCAAGGCAGGCGACAAGAGGTAGACGACCGCACCCGCCAGCATGTGATCGATGATCCGCGCGACGGGACTGCGAACGTCCCTGGTGATCAGGCCCGCGGCCAAGACGTTCGTGTCGACGACGAAGACCCGCGGGGTCATTGTCCGCGCGCGGCGCGTGTCTCTTCGACCGCCAGCGACAGGGCTGCATCGGCGTCGAGCTCGGAGCGGGCGCGGGCTCGATCCACCAGCGAGCGTGCGGTCGCCTGATCCTGGATGCCCCGCAGGCGCAGGCTTTCCTCGATGATCGACGCGATGGAGCGCTTCTGTCGCGCCGCTGTCTCCTTCAGGGCACGGTGCAGATCGTCGTTCAGCGAGATGGTCAGGCGAGTCATGGGTCGTCTCCGATCCAGCTGGGATCGTATCACATTAGCACCAAGTCACCATGGTCGCCAGGGCTACCGCCGGCTCTCCGCTATCCAATGTCTCCCTGACGTTCCGTAGGCGAGCAGTGCCGGAAAGCAAGGCCCGGTCTGATAGGGCAACGCCAAGATCAAGAGCGCGACTCGTTGGAAACGCCACAGCGGAGCGCCGGCGCCCGTGCAGCCATTCGACGTGGCTCAGGTCGACGATGTTCTCGATGATCTGGAGCCAGTTGCAGGGGATCAGCGCGCGACCGATGTCGCGCAGGCTGTCGCGCGAGACCAGCAGATCCCAGTGCGACAGCAACGGGGCCGACGCCGGTCCCAGGTAAGCGAAGCCCAGCTCGCCGAGCCCTCCGGCCCGGGTACTGGAACCATCCCCAATGATGCGACCGTAACTTTTCCTCAGTCCTGTTAGTATTACTCGCTTCAAGATGGCGAGGGATCGCCGGTGCCGGGCGTAAGGCCGCGATCTCGGGAAGGCTGTCAGCGCCGCCCCGAAACTGCAGTGATCCGGACTGAACATGTAGAGACGTTACTTCACCGTCTTCTTCCTCCCCCTTCTGTTTGTCCTCTTCTTCCTGCGTTTGATGTTCTACGGATAGGAAATCCAAGCCACCCTGAGCGTCCAGATTGGCCCGATGAAGAACGGTAGCGGGAGTGGGATGCGCCGTCAGCGCCCGACTGCGGTGCTGACGGACGTCGCGCGCGGTGCAGGCGCGCGCGTTTCCAGGTATTGGGGTGAGCACCTGCGCTGCAGCGCGCCGCGGCGAGACGAGAGGGGCTGCACCGTCTCCTGCGAGAGACGGCGGTTACCAGGAGACGCGCTGATCAAACTCGAAGTCGGCGCTGAGGGCCTGCGACGCCGACAATCAGTGGTGTCTAAAGCCTATTAAAGCGTGATATACGTAATGATGATCAAGCTTTTTTCTAGGATTGAAAAGGGGCACTATGGTGGACAGTTATGAATCAGTGCGGCTTAGGCCGCGCACGGCAATCTTCGGTAAACGAGTCAGTGAGGTCATGAACCCCGCTCCACCGCTAGTGACCGCTGATCATACCTGCGACTCGGTGGTGCGCCTGCTTGCTCAGTCTGAAGGTGCCAGTGTCGTGGTGGTGGATCAGCAGCGCTTACCGGTTGGCATTGTGACCGAGCAGGACGTCGTCCAGCGCGCGGTGTTTCAGGTAACCCCCGATACCGCGATTGATACCATCATGACCTGCCCGGTGCACACGATTGAGTCCTGGGATTTTCTCTACCACGCCATTGGGCGGATGTTACAGCTCAATCTACGTCACCTGCCGGTGGTTGACACCGAGGGACGCGTAGTAGGTACGTTAGATTTTAAAGATGCCATCGCTGTGACCGCCGAGCGCACGGTGCATCATATCCGTCAACTGACCTGGGAAAATGGGCTGGAATCCATCGGGCGTGTCCGCGGCACCTTAGCCACCTTGGCTGAGGAACTGCTGGAGGAAGAGTTGGATGCGGTGGCCATACAGCGGCTGATTACCCATGTGAATAATGACATTTACGTGCGCTTAGCGCGGTGGCGCTTACAGAAAATAAAGGCGGCCGGTGCCGGTGATCCTCCGGTTGCATTTTGCCTATTGGTTATGGGGTCAGCCGGCCGCGGGGAAAATTTCTTATACCCTGATCAAGACCATGGCCTGATTCTGGATGATTATCCGGACGATCAGCATGATCGCATCGACGGTTGGTTTCTGGAGTTTGCCGAGGGCTGGGTGGCCGATCTGGAAACGGTCGGGTTTCCGCGTGATATTGGCTACGTGATGGCGCTGAATCCAATGTGGCGTAAGCCGCTCAGCCAATGGCAGGAACAAACTCGTCTCTGGGCGAAACGCGGCAGTGCCATGAATATCCGTTTAAGCGATATTTTCTTTGATTTTCAGCCGATTTTCGGCGAATTTGGTTTTGCGCGGCAGCTGCGCCAGCATATCAACATGCTGGCCCAGCAAAACATCAGTCTGCTGCGGGCGATGGCGCATAGACACCAGGAGCAAGGGGTGGCGCTGGGGTGGTTTGACCGCTTTATCACTATGGGACGCGACAGTGAGTTTCCCGGTCATATTAATATCAAACACACCGGCACGTTGCCGCTGGTTTCCGCCTTACGATTACTCGCTTTAAAGCATGGTATCACCGCAACCGGTACTTTGGAGCGTTTAGAAGCACTGAAGACCCAACAGGTGATTGATGAGGCTGACTTCCAGGCACTCAATAAGAGCACATCGTTTATCGCCGATTTAATTCTGCGTCATCAGTTGGCACGATTTCAGCGTGATGAGAAGCCCAATTATTATATCCATCCTCGGGATTTAAACCGCGACCGCACCGCCCGGCTAAAGCGTGCCTTAAAAGCGATTCGGCGCTTACGGGACCAAGTCAGCGCGGAAATTGGTGGCCCAGTCCCTTAGACGCCATTACGCAATGCTCATGATCGAAGTGGTGAAGGCAGCAAACAACAGCACCGCAAACAGGGTACGCGGAGAGGTTAACCCTTGGGTAACCCGCAGTGATTGATACAGCCCACCGAGAAACCAAGCAACCCCAACGATTGCCAGAATCAGGTACAGCAGCGGCAGGGAAGGTGGCACCACGGAGTCTACCGTAGTCACGGCGGTGTTAAAGGCCAGTGCCGGCAGAGCGGGCAGCGTCAGCGGTAACAAATAACCGCTGGTGCGGTATAGAGACCCCATATAACCCGGACCGCCGACCGCTTTGGCCATTAACCACGCGATCAGCGTGACACCAAGATGCACTAGGATAGCGATTAGAATACCCGTGAGCACATTCCCCACCACCAGCACCCACAGCGGGATACTGGCGATGGGGATGCCTTGCAATTCGCCACCGAGACTGTATTGCAACAGCCCGACCCAAGTACCGTACACCCCACCGAACAACAGCAAAAACGCGCTGATCCACATAGGGGCACGGCGCTGTTCACAGGCATGGAGAAACGCTTGCGGGCGGAGCAATAACAGATCAAGCAGTGGCATGGTACAACCGAGCCTGAGCGTTAAGCTTACTGATAAGCCGGATCAGGCATGGCCGACCAGATCATCAGCATCAAGGCGATGGCAGCGGTTACAATCGCGAAGGTGTTACTGCTGTAGCGGCGCGGATCATAATTCTGCCAGCCGTGAATCCGATCGATTTCCCGCAGAATTTTCTCGTCCTTTTCGCCACCGGTCAACAGACTGACCACCACCACGGTAAACCATGCCGCCGACATGGTGAAAATACCTGTGACCAGATGGCCTATCGGCCCAGCTTGAATCAAGGGAATACCGAACAGCACACCTCTTTGCAACCATAACACGCCGGAAAGCACACCACCGACGATCAGTCCGGCAATCGCCCCCGGTTTATTGGCCCCTTTCCACCAAATACCCAAGATCAAGACCGGGGTGAAGGTTGAGGCTCCGACAATAAATGCCCAGACCACGCTTTCGAGCAGGAAGTCCGGGGGGTTCAGCGCCAGACCAATGGTGGCTAACCCCCCCAAGGCGGTGAATACATAACCCATGCGTACCCGGCTGCGATCCGGCACATCGGGCTTGATTGTTGAGTAAATATCACTGCCCAAGCCCGTGCCAATGACCATTAACAGCCCACCGATGGTTGACATGCCTGCTGCTAGAGCGCCCGCAACGGGTAATGCAGCAACCCAGCCAGGAGTAAAGGCTTGGCTCATGACCACAATTAATAGATCGGCTTCCGCAGGTCGGATTTGCAATCCTTGCTCACCTTCCAGCACATCCACGCTGTAGAGTTTAGCAGCGAAACCAATGGCAAATGTGGTGAGAAACACCAGCCCGATGAACAATGTCCCCCAGAAGGTGGACATTTTGGCGTTGCGAATCGTCGGCGCGGTGAAATAACGCATGGCAATATGCGGCAGACCCATGGTGCCACAGGCAATGGAAAAGAACACGCCAAGATAAAATTTAGCGCTCATGGCCACTGTGCCATCGACAGTCAGCATCGGATTAAAATATGAGGGCAACGCCTGAAGCATGTCTGGCACGAGGTTGCCATAGCCAAAAGGCGGGAACAGGCTGGGCCAGCCCGCACCCATTTGCCATAAAATGATCGCAGCCGGCACATACAAGGCAATCAACATGATAATCGCTTGCAGCGTCTGGTTATAGGACAAGCCATACATGCCGCCGATGGTGACATACGCGGTCACGATCAGCCCGCCGACAATCACCCCCATGTTGTAGTCCAGATGGAACATCACCTGAAAGACGTTACCCACCCCTTTCATCTGACCGATCAGGTAGAGCTGGGCGAGGAAAATCATACACAACACCGCAACGACTTTAGCGCTATTCCCATAACGCTCACCGATGAACTGCATGCTGGTGTATTTGCCCCAGCGCCGCAGGGCCGGTGCCAATACCACGCCGATGAGTACAAAGCCGCCGATAAAGCTGGTGACTAGGGCGACGACGTAGTACTGCAGATGCCACAGCATTGCGGTAAAGCCCAAGAAAGTCGCCAGGCTCATGTAGTTGGAGCTCATGGCCAAGCCATTGGAGACCCCACCATAATTACGGCCTGCGGCGAAGTAATCATCGCTTGAAGCGACCCGGTTTTTCGATATCCAGCCCACCGCTAGGAAGACGGAGATCATGATTAGGGTATAGATAATCCCTAAGTTGGAAACCGCCCAACTGGGTTCAAAAACATAGAATTCCTGCGCCCAAGCCAAGCCAGGTAGCGCTATGGCCAGCAGAACCAGTACTCCGAACACCGGTCTCATGACAGGCCTCCTGGGTTATGATCCTCGACCAGACTGCTGAGATCATCGATGTCTTTGTCGATTTTTTCGCTGAGTTCGATATACAGCCACAGAACCGGCAGTAACACAATCCAACTGACCACCAGGGTGATCCAATAGTCGGCGGGAAAGCCCCAGATTCTCATCTCGTTCAATCCCGGAAACAGAAAATACATGGGAAAAATATGCGTCATCAGCGACACAATGATGACGGTACCCAACGTGACCCAGCACTGTTTTTTATACGTGCGGTGCATGCGTTCATCGTGAGTCATTATAGCCACTATCTCCCCTTTAGCGTTATCAGGTTGTTCAGTTTTCGGAATAGACAAGAGGCCGTCACAAGATCATTGACCGATGCCGGCGTGCCCGAGGCCCGCATCGCGCGCGAGGCTTTGCCCTAGCACGCGGCCGCTATCGTTGTCGTTGTCGTAATCGTTCTCGTGGCGTACTTCGTACGATTACGAACACGACAACGAGCAGCGCCTTCGCTCACGTTGTTTGGTTCCGGCTCCGCTGGGCTAGGGAAACGCCGATTAATTGGGGGTTCCCGTGCGGGGCAGGATGCCCCGCCATTTTCAAGCGCCCAAGCGCTTGAAAAATGAAGGAGCTGGGAGACCGCGTCTTCCGGCCCGGTCCGATTTTTGGCTAGGATGGCCAATAATCGGCATCTCCTCAGGGCACTGTCATGCCGCTGTCACCGTCGGCAAGCGACGGCTTCGGCGGGGCGGCAAGAACACAGTGCCTTTGCCGGCCTGATTGATCGCCTCGTTGCGCACCCAGGGGGCATCGCTATAGAAGCGCACATAGGTAAAGCCGCAATTGCCGCGCTCGATCGATGCGACCCACTCACCGAAGATTTCGTTGTTCTTGATCGTTGCCCCTCCCCTGCGGTTGGACCATCTTCTGCAACGACACGCAGAATCGCGCCGCTGCCCTCACCCGTGGTGATAGACCATAACCGGACCCATTCGCTCCGTTGATCGGATCGATACGCCAGCGGTCGCTGGGCCGGCAATGGCCGGGAAAGCCTTATTAAACTCCTAGGTCATGCGTTGTGCAACTGCAGCTGGGGTGAGCACCTGCGCTGCAGCGCGCCGCGGCGAGACGAGAGGGGCTGCACCGTCTCCTGCGAGAGACGGCGGTTACCAGGAGACGCGCTGATCAAGCTCGAAGTCGGGCTCGGGCTGTTGGAGGAGGTCCCAGTCCTGCACCGACTCGGGAGTATCGTCCCAGGCGGGCGGGCCGCGTGCCGGTGTGATCGGCGGCAGTGGTAATGTACATGGCGGTTGAGAGACGCACCGAATTTGAGCTCAGGCTTCGGGCGAAGGGCGCGAATTCTCGCTGCGGTCGGACCATCGAGCTTGCCTTCCATGGCATGGATCCTGGCTTCCCGGCCAGGATGACGGCCACCTCGGGTCAAATTTGGAATTGCTGACGGATATCGGCCCTGTGCCAAGCCAGCGGCCGATGCACGATCATTGACGGCCCGACAGTCATTGAACCAGGTCCGTGCCCGTCAGTCACAACATGCGGACCCACGATCGCCAGCTGCCGACCTCAATCAAGCCCAAATGCGCCTGAAGTACCTCCTCGCCGTGACCCTGATCCTGTCGCTCACCGGCGTCGGCGGCTGGCTCTTGTGGCCGGGAGGCGGCGGTCACAAGGACGTCCGAACCGCGGCCGGGGCCGGTGACGAGCCGCGGCCCGTGCCGGTCGAGACGGCGCCGATCGAGCGTGGGGCGATCGCCCGGCGGCGGATCTTCACCGGCACCCTGGAGCCCCAGGCCGAGCAGATCGTGTCGCCGAAGATCGCCGGGCGCATCGAGCAGATCGAGGTGGACCTGGCCGACGCCGTCACGCGCGGCCAGGTGGTGGCCCAGCTCGACAATGCCGAGCACGTCCAGGCCGTGGCCCAGGCCCAGGCGGACCTGGCCGTTGCCGAGGCCAATCTGGCCGAGGCGAAGAGCCTGCTGACCATCGCCGAGCGGGAGCTCGAGCGCGTGGAGCAGCTGAGCAAGCGCGGCGTC
>JAZBPT010000211.1:0-5039 GCA_036351755.1 Wenzhouxiangella sp.
ACCTCCATCCAGCCGCCCCTGGCCAGCATGACCGACCGCGATGCTCGAGAGAAGATCAAGAAGGCTTCCCTGGCCCGCGGCGCGCGCGGCAACGAATACGACAACACCGGCGTCGTGGCCGAAATCGTCGGCCTGCGCGCCGAGCGCGCCGCGCTGTTGGGCTACGACACGCATGCCGACTACGTGCTCGAGGACCGCACGGCCCAGACCGTGGAGGCCGTCAACGGCATGCTCGGCGAACTGGCCCCCATTGCCGTCGCCAATGCCCGGCTGGAAGGCCAGGACATCCAGGAGATGATCAACGAGACCGAAGACGAGCCTTTCGAGCTTAAGTCCTGGGACTGGTTCCACTACGCCGAGAAGGTCCGCCAGGACCGCTACGCCTTCGACGAGGAGCAGATCAAGCCTTACTTCGAGATGAACAACGTCCTGGTCAACGGCGTGTTCTTCTCGGCCGAGAAGCTGTTCGGTATCACCTTCGAAGAGCGCCCGGACCTGCCCACGCAGCATGAAACGGCGACCGCATGGGAAGTCTTCGACAAGGACGGTTCCGAACTCGGTATCGTCATCACCGACTTCTATGCCCGCGGCACCAAGCGCGGCGGGGCCTGGATGAACTCCTACCAGGTCGAGTCGGAGCTGCTCGGCGGCCATCCGGTCATCGGCATGCACCTGAATGTGCCGCAGCCGCCGGAGGGCGAGCCGACCCTGCTGACCTGGGACGAGACGACCACGATGTTCCACGAGTTCGGTCACGTCGTCCACGGCCTGTTCTCGGACGTTCAGTACCCGAGCTTCGCCGGCACGGCCGTGCCGCGCGATTTCGTCGAGTACCCCTCGCAGGTCTACGAAATGTGGGCTTCCTGGCCGGAAGTGCTGGCCAACTACGCCCAGCACCATGAGACCGGCGAGCAGATCCCGCAGGAACTGCTCGACAAGGTGATCGAAGCGCAGACCTTCAACGAAGGCTTCGCCACGACCGAGTACCTGGGCGCGGCCATCATCGACCAGGCCCTGCACCAGCTCGGGCCGGACGAAACGCCGTCCGCCGACGAGGTGATGGACTTCGAGGCGAAGGTGCTGGCCGACCACGGCCTGGATTATGATCCGGTGCCGCCGCGCTACCGTACGCCGTACTTCTCGCATTCCATGGGCGGCTACGACGCCGGCTACTACTCCTATATCTGGAGCGAGGTGCTCGACGCCGACAGTGTGCTGTGGATCAAGGAGAATGGTGGCCTGGACCGCGAAACCGGCCAGCACTACCGCGACACGATCCTTTCGAAGGGCGGCAGCAAGGCGGCGATGGAGCTCTACCAGGACTTCGCCGGTCGCGAGCCCTCGATCGAGCCGCTGCTGGAACGCCGCGGCCTGATCATCGACGCCGAGTAAACCAGCGCCATACCCGGTCTTGACCGGGAAGTCGATACAAGCCCCGGCCTCTGCGCCGGGGCTTGTCGTTTGGGCAGAGTCCAAATCGTGGGCCCGACCCGCTACAATGCCCGCTCGTGCCGAGGTGGCGGAATTGGTAGACGCGCCAGGTTTAGGTCCTGGTGGGGCAACCCGTGGAGGTTCGAGTCCTCTCCTCGGCACCATGAGTCCAGCTGTCGGTCCGGGCAGCGAAAGGGGGATGTGCTGGCCGGCCTGGTTCGGCCCGATCAGGAGCTATTTTCAGAATGTTCAGGGTATGCATTTTCGGCACGGGCTACGTCGGACTGGTCACGGGCACCTGCCTGGCCGAGGTCGGTCACCACGTCACCTGCGTGGACATCGACGCCGACAAGATTGACGGTCTCAACGAAGGCCGGATTCCGATCTACGAGCCCGGGCTCGAGCCGATGGTCCGTGACAACGTCCGCGATCGACGCCTTCATTTCACCACCGACGCCTCGCAGGCGCTTTCCGATGCCGAGGTGATCTTCATTGCCGTGGGCACGCCTCCGGACGAGGACGGCAGCGCGGACCTCAAGTACGTCCTCAAGGTGGCCGAGACCGTCGGTGACAACATCCGTGGATCCGTGATCGTGGCCAACAAGTCCACGGTGCCGGTGGGTACCGCCGAAAAGGTCGACGGCGTCATTCGCGAGCGCCTGGCGGCGCGCGGCGAGGAGTTCCCGGTCGAAGTCGTCTCCAATCCCGAATTCCTGAAGGAGGGCGCTGCCGTCGACGACTGCATGCGGCCCGACCGGATCATCGTGGGAACGCGCTCGAAGGAGACGGCCGACAGGCTCAGGCAGCTGTATGCGCCTTTCAATCGCAATCACGACCGCCTGATCATCATGGATGTCCGCTCCGCTGAGCTGACGAAGTATGCGGCCAACGCCATGCTGGCCACCAAGATCAGTTTCATGAACGAAATGGCCAACGTGGCCGAGCGCGTCGGCGCCGATATCGAGATGATTCGCAAGGGGATCGGCTCCGACCCCCGCATCGGCTGGCATTTCATCTATCCCGGCGCGGGGTACGGCGGCTCCTGCTTTCCCAAGGACGTTCGCGCCCTGGCCAGCACCGCGCGTGAGCACGGCGTCGAGCCGGAGTTGATTTCGGCCGTCGAGTCGGTTAACGACCGGCAGAAAAAGCATCTTTTCGAGCTGGTCGAGCGTCATTACCACGGCGGCGGGAATCTTCGCGGCAAGACCTTCGCGCTGTGGGGCCTGTCCTTCAAGCCCGATACCGACGACATGCGCGAGGCCTCCAGCCGGACCCTGATCGCCCAGCTGCGCGAAGCCGGCGCTTCGGTACAGGCCTACGACCCCGAGGCGATGGACGAGGCCCGGCGTGTGTTCGGTGAGCCGGCCGGGCTGGCCTTTTGCGACAGCGCAGAGGCGGCCCTGGAAGACGCCGATGCGCTGATCGTGCTGACCGAATGGAAGCAGTTCCGCAGCCCCGACTTCCGCTTGCTCGAGCGTACGCTTTCCGACCGGGTGGTTTTCGACGGACGCAACCTCTACGAGCCCGGCGACGTGGAGTCGATGGGCCTGGCCTACTACGCGATCGGTCGCGGGCGCTCCTGTGCTTCAGTCTCGTGATTGACGGAAACAACCCACTGGCGACCCGAATCGGGACACTGCGACGATGAGCGACAAACTCAGCAACCACCTACGCCGGCTCGAGGCGGAATCGATTCACATCATCCGCGAGGTCGCCGCGGAGTTCTCCAACCCGGTCATGCTCTACTCGATCGGAAAGGACTCCGGCGTGATGCTGCACCTGGCTCGCAAGGCCTTCTACCCTTCGCCGCCGCCGTTTCCGCTGCTTCATGTGGACACGACCTGGAAGTTCAGGGAGATGTACGAGTTTCGCGATCGCATTGCCGCCGAAGCGGGGATGGAGTTGATCGTGCATACCAACCAGGAGGGCGTCGAGCAGGGAATCGGGCCGTTCACGCACGGATCGAAGGTGCACACCGACGTGATGAAGACCCAGGCCCTCAAGCAGGCCCTGGACAAGTACGGTTTCGATGCGGCCTTCGGTGGCGCTCGCCGCGACGAGGAGCGCTCGCGCGCCAAGGAACGCGTGTTCTCCTTCCGGGACCGCAATCACCGCTGGGATCCGAAGAACCAGCGACCCGAACTGTGGAACATCTACAACGGGCGCGTCCACAAAGGCGAGTCGATCCGCGTCTTCCCGCTGTCGAACTGGACCGAGCTCGATATCTGGCAATACATCTACGCCGAGGACATCCCGATGGTGCCGCTGTACTTTGCGGCCGAGCGTCCGGTCGTCGAGCGCGACGGCATGCTGATGATGGTCGACGACGAGCAGCGCATGCCCCTCGAGCCCGGCGAGAAGCCGGAGATGCGAATGGTCCGCTTCCGAACCCTGGGCTGCTGGCCGCTGACCGGGGCCGTCGAGTCGCAGGCGACGACCTTGCTGCAGGTCATCGAGGAAACGATCGCCGTAAGGCATTCCGAACGGCAGGGGCGCGCCATCGACAAGGATTCGGGCGCGAGCATGGAAGAGAAGAAGATGCAGGGCTATTTCTGACTCATGGCTGAAGTCGATATCGAGAAGGTACTGGCAGCGGACTCTCGCAAGGACCTGCTGCGTTTCATCACCTGCGGTTCGGTCGACGACGGCAAGTCGACGCTGATCGGGCGGTTGCTGTTCGACTCCAAGCAGGTCTACGAAGACCAGCTGTCGGCGGTGACGCGCGACTCCCGCAAGTGGGGCACCACAGGAGACCAGGCGGATCTTGCCCTCTTGGTGGACGGCCTGCAGTCCGAACGGGAGCAGGGCATCACGATCGACGTGGCGTACCGTTACTTCGCCACGGCGCGCCGCAAGTTCATCATCGCCGACACGCCGGGACACGAGCAGTACACGCGCAACATGGCCACGGGGGCCTCGACTGCGGATGCGGCGGTCATCCTGGTCGATGCCCGCAACGGCGTCCAGACGCAGACGCGCCGGCATTCCTTCATCGTCTCCCTGCTCGGCATCAAGAAGGTCATCGTCGCCGTCAACAAGATGGACCTCGTGGACTACGATCGCGACCGCTTCGAAGAGATCTGGGCGGAATACGAGGCGTTTTCCAACAAGCTCGATTTCGGGGAAGTCCACTGCCTGCCCGTGGCGGCCCTGGGCGGTGACAACGTTACGGCACGCGGCGACAACCTGGCCTGGTTCGACGGCCCGACCCTGATCGAGTTGCTCGAGACCCTGCGGGTCGACGAGGGCCGATCGGACGCGGACTTCCGCATGCCGGTGCAGTACGTCAATCGGCACAGCTCCGATTTCCGAGGTTTCGCCGGCACGGTCTCCCAGGGACGGATCGCGCCCGGAGAACCGATCATGGTGATGCCCTCCGGCCGGCAAAGCCGCGTCGAGCGCATCGTGACTTTCGACGGCGATCTCGAGGCCGCTTCGGCGGGACAGGCCGTGACCCTGACCCTGGCCGACGAAATCGATATCAGCCGCGGCGACCTGCTGGTCCGGCCCGAAGCCAGGGCCCGCGTGGCCGAGGCGCTGGACGCGCGCGTGGTCTGGATGAACGACACGCCGCTGCTGCCGGGTCGCCAGTACGACATCAAGATGGG
>JAZBPT010000212.1:0-5720 GCA_036351755.1 Wenzhouxiangella sp.
CAGTACCAGGTGACGGCGCGACTGGTCTGCCGCGGCAGCCGGGAAGACAGCCCGGATCAGCCGCTGTTTACCGTCGAACTCGTCTTGCAGGCGGTCTACAGCCAGTTCCGCGGTGAGCCGGTCGATTTCGAGACCTTCAAGGCCAACCACGGCACCCTTACGCGCCAGCTCTATCCCCTGATCCACCACCAGCTCCAGCCGGTGTTCAAGCAGTTCGGTCTCGACCAGGTGAAGCTGCCCTACGACCTCGCCGGCAACGGCCAGGAGCAGGGGCCGCCGGCACAGCGCCAGGTTCACTGAAGCGCTGCCCCCTCGGGTTCAAATTGACGCTTGTCACGGGGCGTGAAAGAATCCCGTCAGTCCCATCACACGGAGCGGCGAGCGTGACGAGCGCCAAGCGGGAAGCGATTTCCAAGGTCGATATTGCCTGGCTGCGGATGGAGCAGCCGACCAACCTGATGATGATCACCGGCGTGATCGTTCTCGAGGATGCCGTCGACTTCGAGGCTTTTCGCGATGTCCTGGTCAACCGTTTCCTGTCGTTCCGCCGCTTTCGCCAGAAGGCCGTCGAGTCCGCTCGCGGCTGCTGGTGGGAACAGGACGAATTGTTCGAGCCCAGCGCGCACATCATTCGCACTGCGCTTCCCGGGGATGCCGGCAAGGCCGAGCTGGAGGAGCTGGTGTCCCAGCTGGCCTCGACGCCGCTCGACAAGACCAAGCCCCTGTGGCAATTCCACCTGGTCGAAAACTACTCTGAAGGTCCGGCGATCATCACCCGGATCCACCACTGCTACGCCGACGGCATTGCGCTTGTCCAGGTCCTGCTGTCGCTCACCGATGCAGACCGTGACCAGTCCCTGCAGTTGATCAGCCCGCATCACTGGAAAAAGCGGCGTGCGGCCGAGTCCAACATCTTCCGCCGCTTGATGGCGCCTGCCCGGGAAGGCATCGACGCGGTCGGCCACTTCAGCTACAAGATGCTCGAGGAAGCGGCTCAGATGATCCGCGAGCCGCACCTGGCCGCCGACTATGCCGGCACCGCCGCGGACCTGATGGCCGAGCTTGCCAACGCCCTGTTGCTGACCGACGATCCGCCGTCGCGATTCAAGGGCGAGCTGGGCGTGCGCAAGAACGTGGCCTGGGCCGAGCCTGTCGACCTGGAAGAAGTGAAGGCGGTTGGCAAGGCGCTCGGCTGCACGGTCAACGATGTCCTGATCGCGGCGATGACCGGCGCATTGCATCGCTATATGCTCGACTGCGGTGACGATCCATCGAACGTCACGATGCGCGCAACGGTACCCGTCAATCTGCGGCCGCTCGAGCATGCGCGGGAGCTCGGCAATCACTTCGGGCTGGTGTTCCTGGAACTGCCGGTTGCCGAGGACAACCCGCTGGCGCGCGTCTACCGGGTCGCTGATTTCATGCACGAACTCAAGAACTCCAGGCAGGCGATGATGTCATTGGGCCTGCTGGCCGCTCTCGGCATGGGCCCGGCCTCGCTACAGAAGCCGGCGCTGGAGCTGTTCAGCCGCAAGGCCTCGACGGTGCTGACCAACGTTCCTGGGCCGCAGGCGCCGCTCTATATGGCCGGAGCGAAGATCCGCGAGATGATGTTCTGGGTGCCACAGAGCGGATCGGTCGGCATGGGCATCAGCATCATCAGCTACAACGGCAAGGTGTTCTCGGGCCTGATTACCGACAACAGGCTGGTTCCTGACCCCAGCAGCGTGGTCGCCAATTTCCGACGCGAATTCGAGAACCTGCTGCACCTTACGATGCTGCTGGGGCCGGAAGCCGGGACGATTTCCCCGGAGGATGCCGAGCTCGTGCACGAATGGGTGGACGAGGACTAGAGGGACGCCTTTGCGTACTCCACGTCGAGCTTCTGCATGGCGTCGATCGGCTTGATCTTCGCGGCTTTCTCGTAGGCTGCGTTCGATTCCTCCAGGCGCTTGTCGCCGAAGAGCAGGTACAGGCCGTTGCCGTACTCGATATGCGCAATCGGTGCCTCCGGGGTCAGTTCCAGGGCCCGCTCGAAGTGTTCAAGCGCCTTGTCGGCGCTGGCGCCGTAGGTCAACTTGCCGACCATCTTGCCGACCTTGTTGATGATCTCTGCGTGGTAGAGCCCCAGGGCCGTGTGCGCCTCGGCATGCTCCGGAGACAGCGAAAGGGCGTTCTCCAGCGATTCGCGAACCTTGCCCCCGATGCCCTGCGCCAGCGCCTGCGCAATCGAGATACTCTGGCTGTAGCGCCCCAGCAGGAACGCGTGGAAGTAATGCGCGTTTGCGTCGTCCTCCCACTCGGCGATGGCCGCCTCGGCCCTCTGGATTCCGGCCTGGTAGATGGCGATCTTGGATTCTTCGCTTTCCTCGAGGTAGTCGGCGTAGATGCCGCTCGCCTTGTTGGCCACGGCATGACCCGCCAGGCCCGCTTCCTCGGCCAGGTCCACGGCGGCGGCAAAATCGCCGGCATGGAAGTGGCGCCACGCCTCGAGAATGCCCGCCTCATCGGGCAGCGGCTCGGTGTCGCCGCGGTGCAGCTTTTTCCAGGCCGTCGCCAGCTTGTCGCCGGGATAGCGGAAGGCCTTGTTCTCGTGGGGAAAGGCGGCCCATTTCGCCGTGTCCATGATTAGTGTGTCCACTCTAGAAACTCGGTTTATCTTACAACTCATAGACACCCCGCACACCCCGCCTGAGCGGCGGAAAAGGAGTTGAGCAGACATGGCCAAGAAGACTGCCAAGAAGAAGGTCGCCAAGAAGAAGGTGGCCAAGAAGACCGCAACCCGCAAGACTGCGTCCCGCAAGACTTCGGCGCGCAAGACCGCGACTTCGCAGGTTCAGGACTACGCGCACGAAATCTGGCTCGCCGGCCTGGGCGCTTTCTCGATGGCCCAGCAGGAGGGCAACAAGCTCTTCGAACAGGGCCGCAAGAGCGTCGAGGAAACCAGCAGCAAGGTCATCGGCGAGAGCAACAAGCTGTTTGACCGCCTGGTCAAGGAAGGCGGCAAGCTCGAAGGCCGCGGCCGCAAGATGGCCAGCGATACGGTCAGCGGTGTGCGCGGCGACGTCGAAAGCCGCGTCGGCAAGGTGCGCGACTCCGCCCAGAGCAACTGGGACAAGCTCGAGAAGGTGTTCGAGCAGCGCGTCGCCCGTGCCCTGTCGCGCCTCGGCGTGCCGACCTCCGATGAGATCAAGCAGCTGAGCGACCGCGTCGCCGAGCTGAACAAGCAGGTGCGTGCGCTCTCCGAGCAGCAGAAGAAGTCGGGCGGCGCCGCGAAGAAGACTGCCAGCAAGCCGGCCGACACCAAGAGCGGGTCGACCAGCGCCTGACCGATGTTGTAGTCGACTTCTCCAGACTACCCCGAAGCAGCCCGGGCTTCCTCCCTCGGCCCGGTACTAGCTGCGACTCTTGACCCGGACCCTGTCCGGGTCTTTTTTTGTCTTTTTGGCGGTCAGCCGGCCGATCTAGTGACGATACGCTTCCGCCAGTTCGGAGAGCTCCTTTCTCGCCTCTCCGACCAGGTAAGGGCTGATCAGGCTCATGACCTGCCACGCGGCTCGATCGGGCCGGGGGCGGCTGTCGCGCTCCACGACCTGGTCGAAAGAAAGCCAGAAAGTCGATACCAGCACGATGTTTCGAACCAGAGCGTCAAGCTCCTCCCGGCTGGCCTCCAGTTGTCCTTGCTCGGCGAGACCCTCGCTGAGGTGCCGGGCGGTTTGCATCGATAGTCGGACGATCGCCTGGAATCGTCGATGCAGGTTCCGGAACCGCCCGCACAGATCGGTGAGATCGCGATAGACGAAGCGAAACTCGCCGATGGTTTCGAAGACCAGGTGGAGGAACAGCCAGATATCCTCGATGTGAACTTCACGGGAGTCCGGGGTGGCCAGCAACTCGAGCATGCGATGCTCGAATGCTTCGAACAAGGCCTGAATGAGATCGCCCTTGGTGCGGAAGTGGTAGTGAAGGTTGCCGGGGCTGATGCCCAGCTCGTCGGCGATCCGGTTGGTGGGCACGTGCGGTTCGCCCTGCTCGTTGAACAACAGCAAGGCCGCCGAGAGAATGCGTTCGCGAGTGTTCCGGCTCATGGGGCCAGGGGCCGGGGGAGCGCGTTCAGCTGCGCAGGGACTCGACGAGATCGACGTACTTCTGTTTGGCTTCGTCGGCTTCCATGCCCTGGAGCTTCTCCCAGGCCTCGTACTTGGCAACGCCCACGAAATCGAAGAAGCCGGGCTTTTCCCCGGAGACATCGCCTTCCGATCCCTGCTTGTACAGTGCGTAGAGTTTTAGCAGGGTGTCGTTGTCCGGACGCTGGTCCAGGCTCTGCACGTCGTCTGCCGCCTGTTTGAAGCGCTTCTCCAGCTCGCTCATCGCTCGCTTTCCCTTTTTTCGTTGTCGGCAGTCTTTCTAGCATGCCGTCCGGACGGGGTCAACGGCGCGCTACCGGTGGCGGAATCGGGAACGAATCGGTATCTTTGCAGTACAGCACAATAAATGCCGGAGGGAGTGCCGCAATGAGTTATTTCGTGACCGGGGGTACCGGATTCATCGGCCGCAACCTGATCGACCAGCTGGTCCAGCGCAAGGGGACGATCTACGTTCTGGTTCGGCGAGGGTCGAAGAAGAAATTCAACGACCTCGTCGCGGAACGCTGGTCGGATCACAAACGACGCCTGGTGGCGGTGACCGGAGACCTCACCAAGCCGGCGCTGGGCGTCGGAAAGGCCGACGTCGAGAAGCTCGACGGCAAGATCAGGCATTTCTTCCACCTGGCTGCCGTTTATGACCTGGCGGCTGACGCCGAATCCAACGAGGCGGCTAACATCGGGGGAACCCGGCACGCAATCCAGCTGGCCGAGAAGGTGAAGGCCAAGTGCTTTCACCACACCTCGTCGATCGCGGCCGCGGGCCTCTACCAGGGCACCTTCCGGGAGGACATGTTCGAAGAGGCGACCGGGCTCCAGCATCCGTATTTCCGCAGCAAGCATGAATCCGAAGGCCTGGTGCGCCGGACCTGCTCCGTTCCGTGGCGCATCTATCGGCCCGGAATCGTGGTGGGCCACTCGAAGACCGGCGAGATCGACAAGATCGACGGGCCGTACTACTTCTTCAAGCTGATCCAGAAGATGCGCCGCATGTTGCCGCCCTGGGTGCCGACCCTGGGGCTGGAAGGAAGCCGGATCAACATCGTTCCGGTGGACTACGTGGCACGGGCGATGGATCACATCGCCCACAAGCCCAAGCTCGACGGCCAGTGTTTCCACCTGACCGATCCCAACCCGAAACGGATCGGCGAGGTCATGAATCTCTTCGCGCAGGCCGCCCATGCGCCGCTGATGTCGATGCGCATCGACGCGCGGCTTTTCGGCTTCATCCCGGCGCCGGTCAAGCAGGGTCTGACGATGCTGCCGCCGGTGCGTCGCATCATCAACCAGGTTCTCGAGGATCTCGGAATTCCGAAGGACATGCTCGGCTTCTTCAGCTACCCGACGCGATTCGACAATCGCGATGCCGAGAAAGCGCTGAAGGGGTCGGGTATCTCCGTGCCGCCGCTGGAAGACTACGCCTGGGTCATCTGGGACTACTGGGAGCGCCACCTCGATCCCGAGCTGTTCATCGACCGGTCCCTGTCGGGGCAGGTGCGCGACAAGGTCGTGCTGATCACCGGCGCGTCATCGGGTATCGGCAAGGCCACGGCCCTGATGATGGGCCAGGCCGGC
>JAZBPT010000213.1:0-9034 GCA_036351755.1 Wenzhouxiangella sp.
CGCGTCGAGCGGGGCGAGCGGATCGGCCGCTCGGGCAACACCGGCTTCAGCACCGGCCCGCACCTGCACTTCGCCGTGCAGGTCAACCGCGATATGGAACTGACGTCGGTGCCCTTCGAGTTCGAAGCGCCGAACGGCTCGGCCACCGCCCCGCAGCCGGGGCAGTGGCTCGAAGTGGAATAACCGCGATCTTCAGTCGCAGTCGGCCAGCTTGGGCGCGGCAAGGCGTTCGATGGCGTAATCGCCGGAGCCGAATTCGGCCAGCTCGGAGTCCCAGGACACCCGGCCGGACCCGTCTTCAAAGAACTCCAGTCGCAGGCTGCCCCAGTCGATATGATCGATTTCACTGCTGTCGAAGTCAGGGCCGTGAGCCGTTCCTACCGGTTGCAGCATTTCTTCGAAGTCAACAAAGGCAACGGGGTGGTCGGGCGGCGGCGTGCCAATGATCGGCGTTTCGAACTCGGAGCTGCCCATGATCCAGGCCTGGTGACCCGACTGATCGGGCCGATAGGTAAACCAGTAGACAACGGCGCGATCGTCGGGCAGCGCTTCGACGATAAAGCCTTCGCCGGACCGATCAGGGTTGTACCAGGCCCCGGAGTAGTCCTGGAAGTTCGTTTGATTGTCGCAACTGGTGCCTGCCAGGCGCGTCAGCTGGACCAGCTCCATGTGCTGGGAGATCGGCGACTCGGCGCGGGTCGTTGCAAGTTCCTGGTCGGACTGGACTGTCTGCTGACCCGTCCAGGCCAGCTCCAGATCACCGAAGGCATCGTGCTGGTAATTGGTAGGGTTGGGCAGGCCCTGTGCAAACTCACCGCCGCGTGGTCCGAAAACCTGCACTTTGTCGAAGGCTCGATCTTCGAAAATGCGGCTGCCTGCCAGCCAACTCTGTCGGCGAGGCGCGTCTTCCGCTGGTGCGTAGGTGAACCAGTGGACCATGGTCTGGCCGTCATCGAGTTGCATGATCGAGAATCCTTCACCGGATCGATTCGGGTTGTACCAGGAGCCGCTCGTCGCCGCATCAGGCGTGACCAGCGTCTTGCCCAGGCACTGTTGGGGCTCGCCGTGGTGTTCATCGGCCAGCCACGAGCTGACGGATTCATCAGCGACCTGCAGGTCGTTCCAGCACAGCGTCAGCCAGCCGTCGATGTCTTTCGAGAACTCTGCGGCATCGGCCTCGATGTTCCCGGAAAAAGCGTTGTCGCGAAGGTCGAGCCGGATGCCGTCGTTGAGCGCCTCGGGGTTGCCGGGAGATAGGTCTTCCGGGATTGCGGCAAGTGCGGGAACAATACTGCCGGTGAATGCATTGCCCGCCAGATTGAGCTCTTCGTCGAGTTGCAGGCCGGAGAGCCACTCCGGCAGGTCACCCGAAAGCTCGTTGTGAGAAACGTCGATCCGGGTGAGCATGCTTCGGTTCGCCAGACCCTCGGGCAATACGCCCGTTAGCCGGTTGCCTGAAAGACGCAGGTCAAGCAGCATGGGTGCGGAGGATTCGGCCAGGTCGAACCCCCCAAGTCGGTTGTTTTGGAGATTGATCATCATCAGGCTCGGCAGGCTTTCAGGTGCGATGACCCACTCGCCTTCGAGCTGGTTATTGGAAGCGAAGAAATACCGCATCCCCTCGGCGTCGCTCAGCGAGGCAGGCAGGCTACCCGAGAGATTGTTGTAGTCCAGTACGACCGCGTACTGGTCGAAATCGTCCAGGCATTCGATACCGTACCAGTCGCATTCCGTCCCCGGTTGGCCGAGCCAGTTGTCGTTGTGAATCCATTCGTCGCCGTTCGTGGCTTCGTAGAGATCGATCATGGCCTGCCGGTCGGCTTCGGACAACTGTGCCTCGGCCGACGGACTGATCATGCCCAGTGAAAATGACAAAACGATCGTGCAGGCCAACCACGGCCGGGGGCGAGGCGAATGACTGAATGATTGCATGGTGCGTCCTCCCAAATTGCAGTGAACCCTTCCCGTGCCCGAGTCTAGGGGCGGGTTTGTCATTCAGTGGTTTTTGCGCGGTAAAACCGCGGTTAATTCAGCCGGTGAGTGTGATGGTTCGTCGCGGCTCGCAATCGGCGAGAGCGTGGTAGAGCTCAACAAGCGCTTCGCGTTCCGATTCGGACTGGGCAAGAGACGCCATACAGACCAGTAGGCCCAGGAGTGTTGCCAGATTGCGAATGGTGGTTTCTCGATGCTTCGGCATGCTCTGCGCCTTATCTTGGTCAAAGTGCCACAAGAAGTGCGGGATGGCCTACTCGCAGTCGGCCAGCATCGGACGCGCCAGGCGTTCGATGGGGAAGTTGCCGGAGCCGTAGTCGTCAAGGCGGCTTTCGTACCAGATGTGGCCGCTGTCCTCGTTGTCGAACGTCAGCGTCAGGCTGCCCCAGTCGATGAGCTCGATTTCCGATTCGTCAAAATCGCTGCCGAAGCCCGTGCCGACCGGCTGGGTCATTTCGTCGATCACGACCTGGCCTTCCGTGAACTCGCCGGTGCCGATCATCCAGGCTTGATGCCCGAAGTCGTTCGGCTCGAACGTGAACCAGTAGACGATCACGCGTCCGTCGCTATTAACGTCGACGACGAAGCCCTCGCCGGATCGCTGCGGGTCGTACCAGGCGCCCGAGATCCACTGGTGAGGCTGCTTGTTATCGCAGGTCGTGCCGGCCAGTCGGGTCAGCGGGGTGTGCCACTGACGATCGGACATCAGGGCGAAAGAGGGGATGTTGCCCAAGCTTCGGTCGACGACGAAGCTTCTGCTGTAGCTGATCTGCTGGGTGTCGCTGTTCAGGGGATCGATCGACAGCCAGAAGGGGGGTGTTGAGAAGCCGCTGTTGCCGAAGCCGAATTTGCCGACCGGTTGAAGCAGCCGCCTCAACCAGAGGGACTTCTCGAGCGGTGAGTTGACGCTGAGGAACCAGGCCTGTTGCCCCGCCTGCGTGCCGGCATCCTGGATCGTGAACGTGAACCAGAACAGCAGCACCTGCCCGTTGTCGAGGACGTGCTGGACGAATCCCTCGCCGCTGCGATCGGGATCGTACCAGGAGCCACTGATGGTCGGCGACACGTGCTTGCGGGCCGTCTGGCAGTGTAGGTAGGATCCGCCGTGGTGGCGATCCTTGATGAAGCCGATCAGTTCCGGGCCCGGCATGTCGAATTCGTTCCAGCACAGGTCAAGCGCCGGTCCGGGGTGCCCCCCGCCCGGATACCGATCGTCGAGTCTGGGTAGCTCCAGGGACGACAGGGCTTCTGGAATCTCGCCGCTGAACTGATTGTGGGACAGGTCCAGAATTACGCCGGATTCCGCTGTCATCGCCTCGATTGCGACATCGATGCCGCCGGTGAAGCCGTTGTGCTGAAGGCGTAGTCTGCGCAGGTCGAAGTCGACGAACCAGTTCGCCAGTTCGCCGCTGAGCTGATTGCGCGACAAGTTGAGGTGCTGCAGCCTCGCGACCAGCGCGTCATCTCCGTCGAAGCGGGCCGGCGTTTCGGGGAAGGGGCCGGTTAGCCCGGTGCCCCCCAGGTCCAGCCTGGCAACGGAAGGAAGTGCCTGCCAGGCCTCGGCCAGGCTGGTGCCGATGGCATTGTCGCTGAGGCCAAGCGTCCCCAGCGTCATGTTCACCCAGGAAGGGGGCAAGGGTCCGGTCAGCAGATTGTCGCCGAGATCGATTTGCGTGGATTCGCCCAGCCCCGCCGTGCGAGTGAATGGGGGTAGATTGCCGGAGAGCCGGTTGCCGGACAGGATGATGGAGATCGGGTTATCAGCCTCCGGGAAGTCGAACTGTGGCAAGCCGTTGATGACTTCGTCCGGCAGCGATCCGTGCAGCCCGTTGTCCGACAGGTCCAGGTCGCGTAGCGACTCGAGCTCGAACAGCATCGTGCCCAATGGGCCGACTACGTTGTTGCGGGGCAGACGGATCTCGGTGATCGATCCCTCGATGCAGCGAACGCCGTACCAGCGGCAGTGGTCTTCGTCGCTCCGCCAGTTGCGGCTGTTGTACCAGTCATCGCCGTTGGTGGCTTCGTAAAATTCCACCAGGATGTCGCGTTCGGTCGTTGTCTGCGCCGAAGACGAACTCCAGGATAGACCCAGCAAAATGGCGGCACAAGTTGTGGTGAATCGCTTTGGTTTCATGATGAGCTCCCCGAAGATTGTCGGTGCGTTCTTCGAGTTGGCTGGCATCAATTGCACACTGCCAGCATGGGCCGAGCGAGGCGTTGGATGGGAGAGTCGCCCGATCCGTACGCGGCGAGCTTGCTGTCCCAGTAGACCCGCCCGGCGTCCTCGGTATCGAACTCGACAAGTAGGCTGCCCCAGTCGACGTTTTCGATGCCCCCCGGGTCGAAGGCTTCGCCGTAGGTGCCGCCGGTGGGCTGGTAGATCGTTTCGAATTCGATCAGGGCTTCGGATTCGGTGCCGGATTCGAAGTGGCCCTCGCCGATCATCCAGGCCTGCTCGCCGGAGTCGCCGGGCGTGTAGGTGAACCAGTAGAACACAGCGCGATCGTCGGGCAGCACTTCGATCAGAAAGCCTTCGCCGGACTGTTGCGGGTTGTACCAGGCGCCGGAATACTGCTGGTAATCGCTGCGGTTCTCGCAGGTCGACCCCGCCAGGCGTGATAGACGCTGGTAGTCGAGTCGGTCGTCGAACAGCGGTGGCGGGCACAGACCGGGGCCCGGTGCGACCTGCGGATCCCACGGCCCGCAGGCCAGCAGGTCGTAGTAGTGGCGGTGCAGGCTCAGCGTGTCGGTGCCGACGCGGTCGGCGCGAAACCGGCCGGTGGACCGGACGAAGCGGTAGTCCTCGTCGGTGGCGATGCCTTCGCCGAAGTAACCGCGCGTCTCGCGCACGGGATCCCAGCGCAGCCAGCGGTCGCCGGCGTGGCCCAGCTCGAACAGCCACTGTTGCCGGCCCTCGCTGTCGAAGCCGAAGCTGTAGAGCAGGGGCGCACCCTGTTCGAGGATCATCAGCGAAATGCCTTCGCCGGGCCGGCCGGGGTGATACCAGCTGCCGCTTGCGGTGGCGTCGACGGCCACGCGTTGCCGGCCCAGGCAGGCCTCGAAGTCCGTGGAGCCGACGTGGCGTGCGGCGATCCAGTCCCTCACGGCGGGGTCTTCGACCAGGAAGTCGTTGTAGCACAGGTCGAGCCCGGCGCCGACGTTGCTGTCGCCGCGTTCGGCCAGCCCCTGCGCGTTGGTGATGTTTTCGCCCAGCTCGGCGGCGAAGCGGTTGCCGTTGAGGTAGAGAAAGCTCTGCTCGAAACCGTGCATGGCCGCGAAGGCATGTTCGGCGCCGGCGTCAAGGCGATTGTCGGCAAGCTCGAGGCGGCGCAGTTGCAGGCGGTCCCAGCCGGCGGGTACGGCGCCTTCGAAGTCGTTGCGGGACAGGCGGAGTCGCTCGAGTTCGATTTCGGGCAATTCCGCGGGCAGATCGGGCAAGCTGCCGCTCAGCAGGTTGCCGCTCAGGTTCACGTCCTCGGTGCCCCAGGGGAAATAAGTGAACTCCCCGCGGATGGCATTGCCGCTGAGATCGAGCTCGCGGCTTGGCGTGGACGCGGGACCGTAGGTCCACAGGCGTTCCTGCAGTTCGGCGGTGAGTTCCCCCTGCAGGTTGTTGTCCGGCAGCTCGATGCGCCCGATCCACTCGTATCCACCCGTTGCCGGCGCCTCGGTCACGCAGGTGATGCCGTACCAGTCGCAGACATCGACCTCCGGGTCGAGCCAGTTTTCGTTGCGGTGCCAGCCGTCGCCGTTCATGGCCTCGTAGAAATCCGAGAGCGCTTCGACCGGCAGCGGTGGCGGCGGCGAGATGGCGGATGCCGGTGTGCCGTGAAGCGACGCGAGAAGGACTATGACGGCCAGGGCGGTGAGCGCCCGGCAGCTGTTGCTTTGCATGGTGATTGCACCTCGCCAACGATTGAATGCCCCGGTTCCATGGTACGAGAGCGATCGTCGACAGGCAAATGGGCGGCCCGGCGGGGTGGCCGGGCCGCGGGGAGCGATTTTCAGGGTTGTGCGTTGTCGCAGTCGGCCAGCATCGGACGTGCCAGGCGCACGATCGGATAGTCGCCGGATCCGTATTCGGCCAGGTTGCTGTCCCAGTAAACCCGTCCGGTGTCCTCGGTGTCGAACTCGACGAGCAGGCTGCCCCAGTCGATGCTCTCGATGGCCTCCGGATCGAAGCCTGCGCCGTAGGTGCCGCCGGTGGGTTGGTAGATCCTGTCGAATTCGATCAGCGATTCGGATTCGGTTCCGGGCTCGAAGTGACCCTGTCCGATCATCCAGGCCTGGTCACCGGAACCGTCCGGTTTGTAGGTAAACCAGTAGACCACCGCGCGGTCGTCGGGCAGTGCCTCGATCACGAACCCCTCGCCGGCGCGGAAAGGGTCGAACCAGGCGCCCGAGTATTGCTGGAACGGGCTCTGGTTGCCGCAGGTCGTTCCGGCGAGTTCGCTGAGCCGAATGTAGTCGAGCCGGTCGGAGATCGGGAGTACAGCGCAGGGGAAGGGGTTGCCGGTCGGGTCCTGGAGCGGCGGACAGAAGGAGTAGTCCCAGTAGCGACGCTCGACGTGCATATCGTGTGCGTCGAGCCGGTCCAGCCGCGCGCCCATCAGCGGACGAACCAGCCGTTGCCCGCCGGTGAAGCGGATACCGACCGCGAAATCGCCGCGGGTCTCGAGCAGCGTTCGCCACTGAAAGCTCTCATCATGGTGCAGGCCGACTTCAAAGGCCCACTGCTGCTGCCCCTCCGTGTCGTAGGAGAACCAGTACATCAAGGGCTCGCCGCGATCGAGCATCATCAGGGTCATGCCTTCGCCGCTGCGCTGCGCATTAAACCAGGAGCCGCTGATGCCGGCGGTCATCTGTGACCGGTTGCGGTTGATGCAGTCGAGATATTCTCCACCGACATGATGGGCCGCGACCCACTCGTCCAGAGCCGGGTCGTCGATCTGCCATTCGTTCCAGCACAGATTGAGCCCGCCGAAAGTCCCGACGTCGTGCAAATGCAGCCAGGTGCCCATGATGTCGGGTGGCAGCGTGCCCGCGAAGTCATTGTCGGCGATGCCCAGGAAACCCGGTCCTTCGCGGCCGATCGCTTCGAAGGCCGTGCCCGCGTTGCCGCCCAGTTCGTTGCCGGTGAGGTCGAGGTTGCGCAGCCGCAATTGGCTCCAGTTGGCGGGGATCGAGCCGCTGAAGCGGTTGTTTGCCAGGCGCCAGGTGTGCGGGCTGTCGTCTACGATCAGCGGAATGTCCTCGGCGCGCAGGGCCGGCAAAGCGCCTTCGAAACGGTTGTTGGAGAGGTCCAGCAGGTGAATGCCGACCGGGGCCCGATCGAGTGTTCCGGCCAGTTCGTTGTCGGCCAGGTCCACTTCGGTCAGCCCCAGGTCGTCGAGGGCGGCCAGGTCGAGCGTGCCGACGAGATTGTTGCCCGGTAGTTCGACGCGATCGATGACCTGCTGGCCGCCCTGGCTGCCCCGGCAACTGATCCCGTACCAATCGCAGAAGTCGACCGCCGGGTCCAGCCAGCCGGCGTTGTCGTGCCACTGGTCGCCGCCGGTGGCTTCGTAGAATGCTTCCAGCGTCGGAACGGGGTCCTGGGCAAGAACCGGTGCAGCGGTAACGGCGGTGAGGGCCAGCAGCCAGGAACCGGGCAGGCAGGCAAGACTGAATCGCTTCATCTCGAGCTCCTTGGTAGAACTCCCTCGATAGCCAACTCCCCAAGGGCAAAGCTAAGGTGTGCGGCCGAGCCCCGCAAGTCGTGACATGCCCTGATTTCCGCAAGCCGGCAGGCCAGTTATAATGGTGTGTTTACCTGCGCGAACCGACCATGTCCCGACTGACCGACGAAATCGAGCGCCGGCGCACTTTCGCGATCATCTCGCACCCCGACGCCGGCAAGACCACGCTGACCGAGAAGTTCCTGCTCTTCGGCGGGGCGATCCAGCTCGCCGGCTCGGTCAAGTCGCGAAAGGCTTCGCGCCACGCCACCTCCGACTGGATGGAGATGGAGAAGGAGCGCGGCATCTCGATCACCTCCTCGGTGATGCAGTTCCCCTACAAGGAGCGCATCGTTAACCTGCTCGACACCCCGGGCCACGCCGATTTCTCCGAGGACACCTACCGCGTGCTCACGGCCGTCGATTCGGCGCTGATGGTCATCGACTGCGCCAAGGGCGTGGAAGAGCGCACGATCAAGCTCATGGAGGTGTGCCGCATGCGCGACACGCCGATCTTCACCTTCATCAACAAGCTGGACCGCGAGGGCCGCGAGCCCATCGAGTTGCTTGATGAAGTCGAAGAGGTCCTGGGCATCGAGTGCGCGCCGGTCACCTGGCCGATCGGCATGGGCCGTCGCCTCCAGGGCATTTATCACCTGCTCCGCGACGAGATCCATCTCTACGAGTCGGGCAAGAATTACATGCGCCAGGACCCGAAGATCATCGCCGGCCTGGATTCGCCCGAAGCCGATGAGGCCCTGGGCGACATGGCCGCCGAACTCCGGGACGAGATTGAACTGGTCAAGGGCGCCAGTCATGATTTCGATCTCGAGCGTTACCGCAAGGGCGAACAGACCCCGGTCTTCTTCGGTTCGGCGCTGAACAACTTCGGCGTCATTCCCCTCCTCGACGAATTCACCGACCATGCGCCGCAGCCGCAACCGCGCGCGACACTCGGCCGCACGGTCGAGCCGGCCGAGGAGAAGTGCACGGGGTTCGTCTTCAAGGTGCAGGCCAACATGGATCCCGCCCACCGCGACCGCATGGCCTTCATGCGCGTTTGTTCGGGCCGCTTCGAGAAGGGCATGAAGCTCCACCACGTTCGCCTTGGAAAGGAGCAGCGCACCCACGGCGCGTTGACCTTCATGGCCGACGAGCGGGCGGCCGCCGAATACGCCTATCCGGGCGACATTGTCGGGCTGCACAATCACGGCACCATCGGCATCGGCGACACCTTCACCGAGGGCGAGAAGCTGCAGTTCGCGGGCATTCCCAGTTTCGCACCCGAACTGTTCCGCCGCGTACAGCTGAAGGATCCGCTCAAA
>JAZBPT010000214.1:0-5658 GCA_036351755.1 Wenzhouxiangella sp.
CGCCTGGTCAAGCGCCTCAACGTGCTCTCCAACGTGCTCATCGGCCGCCTGGCGCACGTGCCTGGCTGGCGGGCCATGTTCAACCTGTGGCCGCAGCGCGACCGGGACATCGCGCTCGACGCCCTCGAGCGCGTCGGCATTCCAGAAAAGGCCTGGACCCGCGCCAGTTCCCTTTCGGGCGGGCAACAGCAGCGCGTGGGCATCGCCCGCGCGCTGGCCCAGCAGCCGGCCATCATCCTGGCCGACGAGCCGGTCGCCTCGCTCGATCCGGTGACCACCCACCAGATCATGCGCGATTTGGTGCGCATCAACCGCGAGCTGGGCATCACCACCCTGGTCAACCTGCATTTCCTTGACCTGGCCCGCGAGTACGGCAAGCGCATCATCGGTCTGAAGGGCGGCGAGCTGGTCTACGACGGTTCGGCCAGGACGGTCACCGACGAGGACTTCCGGGATATCTACGGGCGGGACTTCACCGAGGACGACGTGCTCAACGAGGACGCCATCTGATGGCCCGCGGCGCGCTGCCCACGAAACCGCCGAAGAACTGGTGGCTGATCGGCGGCGTGACGGCCTTCCTCCTGGCCATGACCTGGTGGTCGGCCGAGGGGATCGGGTTTTCGCTCATCGAGCTGATGTGCAACATCACCGGCGGCGGGCGCTTGCTGGCCGAGTCCTGGCCGCCGGATTTCAGCTACCTGCCGCGCCTGGCCGAGCCGTTTCTCGAGACGCTCAACATCGCCATCATCGGCACCGTGGTCGGCGGCATCCTGTCGGTGCCGGTGTCGGTGCTGGCCGCGCGCAACCTCACCCTGGGGCGGGTGATCTGGTTTACCGACCGTAATTTCATGAACATCCTGCGTACCCTGCCGGACCTGTTCTGGGCGATGCTCTTCGCCACTGCGGTGGGTTTCGGGCCGGTGGCCGGCGCCCTGGCGCTTTCGGTGTTCACGATCGCGGTGATTTCCAAGCTCTGGTCGGAGTCGCTGGAATCGATCGACATGGGCCTGCCCGAGGCCGTACGCGCCGTCGGCGGCACCTGGCTGCAGATGCTCAAGTTCGGCGCCATCCCGCAGGCCATGCAGACCTACGTGTCCTACGCGCTCTACGCCTTCGAACTCAACGTGCGCGCCTCGATGGTGCTGGGCCTGGTCGGCGCGGGCGGTATCGGCATGATCCTCGAGACGCAGCGCGCCAACTTCGAGTACGAGCGGGTCGCTTTGATCGTGCTCGTCGTGCTGGTCGCGGTGCTGATCATCGAGGAGATTTCCGAGGCCATCCGGAGGCGCCTGGCATGAACGAACCGGCGCTCAAGGGTTACAAGCGCATCGGCGGCGCCACCTGGGCGACCTTCGTCATCGGGGCGCTGTTTTTCTGGTCGATGTGGGCCATCGGCTTCTCGCCCGACCGCCTGGGCAAGCTGCCGGCGCAGATGGTGGAGGTGCTCGGTTTCTTCTGGCCGGCCGACATGGCCTACGGCTGGGACAAGGTGCTGCCGGCGATCGCCGAGTCGATCCAGATCGCCTGGATCGGCACCATCATCGGCGCGATCTTCTCCCTGCCGCTGGCCCTGCTCGGCGCGCGCACCCTGTTCCCGAAGTTCGCCCGCGTGGTCAAGCTCATCTCGGCGACGACGCGCGCCTTTCCCGAGATCCTGCTGGCGATCTACTTCGTGCCGATCGTCGGCCTGGGCGCCTTCGCGGGCGCGCTGGCCATCGGCATTTCCTCGATCGGGATGCTCACCAAGCTGGGCTCGGAAGTGGTCGACGCGATCGATTTCGGCCCGGTGGAGGCCGTCGAGGCGGCCGGCGGCGCGCGCTTGCTGGCGCTGCGCTACGCCGTGCTGCCGCAGGTGCTGCCGGAGATCATCGCCCACTGGCTGTTCCGCTTCGAACTCAACATCCGCGCCTCGGCCATCCTCGGCGTGGTCGGCGCCGGCGGGGTCGGGGGCGTGCTGCTCAACACCCTGCGCTACCGCCACTTCGACAAGGCCGCGGCCGTGCTCGTGCTGACCATCCTGATCGTGCTGGCCATCGACATGGTCTCCGGCGAGATCCGGCGGCGGATCATCCGCGGATAGCTTGGCCCGGTTTTGGTGGCCTGCCGGGTTGGCCTCGGGGGCGAGTCGAGTTGGTTGCTGCGGGTTCACGCCAAGGCGCAAAGGCGCGAAGGTCGCGAAGAAAGAACAGAGAAAACAGCTTAACTTTAAAATCAGATTGGACTTGCTGCGGATTCAAGCAAGAAATTCCTGAACCAAAACCTCTTCAAGCTTGGCGACCTTGGCGCCTTAGCGCCTTGGCGTGAACCCGACAAGGTCCCAATCCTCCCCACCGGTCAGAGCCGGAACGCCACCGCTTTCATGATGCCGGCGGTCAGCGACATCAGGCGCTGGACGGGGGCGGGCAGGATGGTGGCGCCGTTGTCGAGGGCCATCTGGGCGTGGCGGGCTTCGTCTTCCTTCATCTGGGCGACGATGGCACGCGAGCGCTGGTCCTGGGCCGGCAGGCGTTCGAGATGTTCGTCGAGGTGGGCCTCGACCTGCCGTTCGGTGGCTTCGACGAAGCCCAGGCTCCAGGGATCGCCGGCCAGGCCCGCGGCCGCGCCGATCGAATAGGAGCCGGCGTACCACAGCGGGTTGAGCAGGCTGGGGCGGCTGGCCAGTTCCTCGAGACGTTCGGCGCACCAGGCGAGGTGGTCCTCTTCCTCGTGGGCGGCCTCGGCCATTTTTTCGCGCACCTCGTCGCTGCGGGCCGTGGCGGCCTGGCCGGCGTACAGCGCCTGGGCGCAGACTTCGCCGGTGTGGTTGATGCGCATCAGTCCGGCGGTCAGGCGACGCTCGTCCTCATCGAGCGCGGCGTCGTCGAGCGTCGAGGCCGGGGAGGGGCGGGTGCCGCTGGGGGGTGGGCCGAATGCGGCCCGCAGGCCGCCGTCGAGCTGGCCGAAGAGCTGGTCGAGGGGGGTGAGTTCGCGCATGTGCTTGATTCGTTTCGAACGTTTTTACGTCCCGGCAATGCTACACCGTCTATACTCGCGGCCGAGCCGAAAAAGTAAGAATTCAAAGGAAACTTTGCCGTGATGAGACTGTCCGTTTTTGCCGAGCGCTCAAACAACAAGAATAAAACCTCTTTCATGCAATCTTTCGCAGTGATCCTGATGTGCGGCTGGCTGGTCTGCCCCGCCGATGCCGCAGAGTGGTCGGGCAAGGGCGAGTTCGGACTGGTCGTCGCCCGCGGCAATTCCGAAACCGAGACGCTCAACCTGGGCCTGCAGTTCGAGCGCAAGTCCGAGAAATGGCGCAACAGTCTGAAGATGACGGCGCTGCGGGCGTCCGACGACGGCGAGCTCAACGCCGAGCGCTACACCTTGGGTTACAAGTCCGGCTACAACTTCAACGAAAAGTCCTACCTGTTCGGCGCCCTGCGCTACGACCAGGACGAATTCTCCAGCTATGACTACCAGGCGAGTCTTTCGGTCGGGTACGGCAGGCAGCTGCTCGACAACGACACGCACAAGTTGTCGATGGAGATCGGCCCGGGTGTGCGCCGTTCCGAGCCGAACGATCCTCTCCAGGGAACCGAAACCAACGTGATCGGCCGCCTGTCCGCCGACTACGCCTGGACCATCTCGGAGACGGCCGACCTCAGCAACAGCCTGCTGGTCGAGGCAGGCAGCAACAACACCTTCGCCGAGAACGAGCTGGCGCTCAACGTGGCCATCAATTCCCGGTTCGCGCTGAAGCTCTCCGGTGCCGTGAGGCACAATACGGACGTGGATCCCGGGGTCGAGAAGACCGATACCCTGACGACTGCCAACCTCGTCTACAAGTTCGGCGAACAGTGAACTACTACCGTCACCACCTGTTCTTCTGCACCAACGAGCGTCCCGACGGCGCCGAGCGGCCGTCCTGCGGTCGTTGCGACTCGGCTCGGCTGCGCGCCTACGCCAAGTCGCGGCTCAAGGAGCTGGACCTGGCCGGCGCGGGTGGCGCTCGGGCCAACACCGCCGGCTGCCTGGATCGCTGCGAGGAGGGTCCGTGCCTGGTCGTCTACCCCGAGGGCGTCTGGTACACCTATATCGACGAATCGGACCTCGACGAAATCATCCAGTCCCACCTGGTCGAGGGGCGCCCGGTCGAGCGCCTGATGCTGCCCTCCGAGCCGCCCGACAAGGACTGAAGATCGTCCGAAACGGCTGTTGCAGGCCGTGGGCGCTTGCTGTAGAATTCCCGCTCTTTACTGCAACGTTCATATCAGCGAGCGAACGGAATCATGAAAACCTACAGCGCCAGGGCAGAAGACGTGCGCCGCCAGTGGCACCTGATCGACGCCGACGGCAAGACGCTGGGCCGTCTGGCCACGGAAATCGCCCGCCGCCTGCGCGGCAAGCACAAGCCGGAATTCACGCCGCACGTGGACACCGGCGACTACGTGGTCGTCATCAACGCCGGGAAGGTGCACGCCACCGGTCGCAAGATGTCGGACAAGGTGTACTACCACCACACCGGCTACATCGGCAACATGAAGTCGATCACCCTGGAAAAGCAGCTGGCCAAGCGTCCGGAAACGGTCATCGAGCTGGCGGTCAAGGGCATGATGCCGCGCGGTCCGCTGGGACGCCAGATGCTCAAGAAGCTCAAGGTCTACGCCGGCGCCGAGCATCCGCATGCCGCCCAGCAGCCGCAGCCGCTGGAACTGTAACGATCAGGAAATAGTTGAAAGAAATGGCTACCGAACAGTATTACGGCACCGGCCGACGCAAGACCTCCAGCGCGCGTGTTTTCCTGCGTCGCGGAAACGGTCAGATCACCGTCAACCGCAAGCCGCTCGAAGAATTCTTCGGCCGCAAGACGGCCCAGATGATCGTCCGACAGCCGCTCGAGCTGGTCGATCTCCTGGACCGCTTCGACGTCAAGGTCACCGTCAGCGGCGGCGGCACCACCGGCCAGGCCGGCGCCATCCGCCTGGGCCTGACCCGCGCCCTGATGGAGTACGACGAGGAGCTTCGCAGCCAGATGCGCAAGGCCGGCTTCGTCACGCGTGACGATCGCGCCGTCGAGCGCAAGAAGATCGGCCTGCACAAGGCCCGCAAAGCCACGCAGTACTCCAAGCGCTAAGTCGGGAGTACCCAGCGGTCTCTTGGGGGATCGTCTAGTGGTAGGACTACGGACTCTGACTCCGTCAGCGGGGGTTCGAATCCCTCTCCCCCAGCCATATACGAAAGAGCCCGGCCCCAGGCCGGGTTTTTTCGTATATGGCTGGGGGAGAGGATTGATTCGAGCCCCTTGTTCGACCCGAGCGAAGCGAGGACGATGCGTAAGCCGCGCAGCGGCTGAAGTAACCCTTAGCGAAGCGAAGGGCAAGCGCCGAAGGCGCGCAGTCAATCCCGTTAGTCTCCAGCTTTGCACGGAAGATACCCGAGGCCCGCTGCCCGGCCCCAGGCCGGGTTTTTTCGTATATGGCTGGGGGAGAGGATTGATTCGAACCCCGTGTTAGACCCGCCTTTCCCCGATTTGCCGAATTTCCCGAAAAAACCTGACACGGTTGCGAAACGAAATGCGTATATACAGGGTGAAAGGGAGCGCTGCTCCAGTCGTGCGAGTGGGTTGCAGCCTGTCAGTGCATGGGCTACACTCGCTCCGAGTGGTTCTGAGCAGGGCTC
>JAZBPT010000215.1:0-4145 GCA_036351755.1 Wenzhouxiangella sp.
CGGATCAGTCGGGTGAAGATCTTGCCCCGCTTGGCGTCCTGCGCCTTCTTGCGGTGCTGGATATTGGCCCATTTGCTGTGACCGGCCATGCCTGGAATGCCTCTTGTTCGGGGTAATAGGGCATTTTAACCGAAGCCGGCCGGATTTCAGCTTCCTTGCAAATGGGGTTCCGGGTTTCAGGTTCAGCTTCGGGTCAGGATCAGGCGCTAGAATTGACGGCACATTCGACGGGATCCCAAGATCATGCGTAGTTTACTGCTCGCCCTGACCTTCCTGCTCGTCGGCCAGGCCTCGGCCACCGGCGAGATCAACGTGCTGACCGATCTCAAGTCGCCCTTCCCGCCCGGATGTGTGGCCGTGTCTCTGCCGCAGGAGCCGGCACCCGGTGGCGATATGCTTTTCGACGAAGACGAGATTTTCGTTCCCTCCGTTGATCCGGGCTCGGCCGCGGCGCGGATTCACGTCCAGATCTGGCGCACCGGCTGCCACGACGAAGGCTACTCGGTGGTCATGGTGCGCCTTCGCAAAGTGGGCGACAGCGGCGGTCGCGTACTGGTGCCCCGCGTGTTTGCCGAAGCCGGCGAGGTCAACGTGCCCGACCACATGGCCCAGTTGATCCGCCACCCGGCGGTGGGCAATGTCGGCGCCTCGGGCAACGAGATCGGCGAACAGGGCGTCACCTACATGCTGGGCGTCGATCGGTTCTCGATCGATGGCGAGACCGAATTCTGGCCGGAGCACTACAACGGGCTGTTCACGCTGGAAATGTACTGGGGCGACTATTCGGGCTCGGACGAATCTCATTACGTGCTGTTCAGCATTCCTGAGTACGTGCCGGAGTTCGATCCGCCGCAGAATGATTATCCGGCCCTGCACGGCCGCATGTCCGGGCAATACACGGTCGACGGCGCGCCCTACAGCGGAGTTGTCCTTCAGATCGGCGAGGAATACAACCCAGACGGTCCCGACACCAATTCTGCGACTGTCCTATTCTTTACTTACTTCAACGGCGCGCCTTTCTGGGTAATCGGCTCGGCCGCTGGCCTCGAGCCGGGCTTTGACATCGTCAGGCTCGACATGCTCGAACTCGAAGGTGGCGAGTTCATCACCAGCCCGCCCGGCAGTTACGATCCCGACGACGTGGGCATCTACTCGATCGGCACCCTGACCGTCGAGGCGCTCGACTGCAATACGCTGCTGGTGGATTACGACTTCCGCGAAGGCGGCTTGGGTGAAGGCTCCTTCGAGGCCGATCGACTGATCCGCATGGCCGGCTACGACTGCAACCCCTGGCAATAGCCCGCGCAATCCATCTAATGGCAGGCCGCCCCGGTAGCGGCAACACCCCACCGTCGGTCCGGTCCGGGTGTCATCGGCGAGGGCCTCGCCACTGCGTCGAACCGAGCCGATGGCACCCGGACCGGACCGACGCTCGAAGCCCCGGCAATCAGTCCTTCGAGCGGGGGAAATTGCCTTCGAGAAGGAAACCCGAGACTGCGCGAGCGACGGACGGCGCCGTGACCAGGCCGGTGTGCGTCACCGGCAGGATGCACTCGCTCGCTCCGTCCAGGCGGCATTCGGCCACGGTGACCGTGCCGTCGTTGGGGCCGTCCAGGGGACCGAAGATGCGGCCCACTCCCACCGAGCGGCTGCCGGCGACGACACCGGTTTCGCGGCCGGCCGGTGCGTGCGAAAAGCCGTTCTCGAGTGCCGTGCGCGCCCGCCCGACCAGCGGCCGGAACAGGCCCCGGTCGGCCACGCGCCGCCCCACGGCGGAGCCGTGCACCGGGGAACCCAGCAGCACCACCCGTCCGGGCGGCAGGTCGGCGTACTCATCGAGCATGCGCAGGATCACCAGTCCGCCCAGGGAATGCCCCACCAGGTCGACCCGCTCTGCATCGAGGGTGTCGACGAACTCACGCAAGGCCGCGGCATTGTCTTGCAGGCCGCGGCGAATCGTCGGGTAGCCGAAAGCACAAGTCTCCAGCCCCCGGCGCCCGAGCCGACGCCCGAGCAACCCCATACTCCAGGGGCCCCACCAGAGGCCGTGGACGAGCACCACGGAGCGGCTCATGGGGCAACCTGTCTGAGGAACATGTCGGAACCTGTGTGCAGGAAAAGCATAATCCTTCTAACGCAAAGACGCGAAGTCGCAAAGAAAACAATCATTACATTGAAGGCAAGGAAGTCACCAATGAGAAGATTCATTCACCTGAGGCTTCCGGCGTTCCCTGGTGATGAACTCACTCGTTCACTTGTTTAGCTTTGCGTCTTCGCGTCTTTGCGTTTAACAGGTTTTCATTCCGATGACCCCAACTTCAGCTGTAGCTCCTGAAGCTGCTCGGCCTCCACCGCTGCCGGCGCGCCGGTCATCAGGCAGGACGCATTGGCCGTCTTCGGGAAGGCGATGACTTCACGGATGGAGTCTTCGCCGGCCATCAGCGCGGCGATGCGGTCGATGCCGAAGGCGATGCCGCCGTGCGGCGGGCAGCCGTACTTGAGCGCCTCGAGCAGGAAGCCGAAGCGTTCCTTCGCCTCGGTTTCGTCGATGCCCAGCACGTCGAAGGCGGCCTGCTGCAGCTTCGGGTCGTGGATACGGATCGAGCCGCCGCCGATCTCCGAGCCGTTGAGCACCATGTCGTAGGCGCGCGAGAGCGCGTTGACCGGATCGGCCTTGAGGGCATCGTCGTCGTGCACGGCCGGCGCGGTGAAGGGATGGTGCAGCGCATAGTAGCGCTCGTCCTCTGTGTCGTACTCGAACATCGGGAAATCGACCACCCACAGCGGCTTCCAGCCCTCCTTGACCAGGTCGAGATCCTTGGCCACCTGCAGGCGCAGCGCGCCCAGGAAAGTGCTGACCGTGACCTTCTCGCCGGCGCCGAAGAACAGGATGTCGCCGTTCTCCGCGCCGGTGGATTCGAGAATGCCGGTGACGGCCTTCTCGTCGAGGAACTTGGCCACCGGCGACTGCACGCCTTCGAGACCGGCCGAGGCGTCGTTGACCTTCATCCAGGCCAGGCCCTTGGCGCCGTAGCGGCCGACGAAATCGGTGTAGGCGTCGATCTGCTTGCGCGTGAGCTCGGCGCCGCCGGGCACGCGCAGGGCGGCCACGCGCGAGGCCGGATCATTGGCCGGGCCGGAGAAGACCTTGAACTCGACGTGGCGCACGTGCTCGCAGATCGTGACCAGTTCCAGGTCGATGCGGAGATCCGGCTTGTCGGAGCCGTAGCGGCGCATCGCCTCGGCGTAGGTCATGCGCGGGAAGGGATCGGGCAGTTCGACGTCGAGCACCTCGGAGAAGACCTTGCGGATCAGGTGCTCGGCCACGCCCTGCACGTCGGCCTCCTCGACGAAGGCCATCTCCATGTCGAGCTGGGTGAACTCGGGCTGGCGGTCGGCGCGCAGGTCCTCGTCGCGGAAGCAGCGCGCGATCTGGTAGTAGCGGTCGAGCCCGGCCATCATCAGGATTTGCTTGAAGATCTGCGGCGATTGGGGCAGCGCGAAGAAACTGCCCGGATGGACACGGCTGGGCACCAGGTAGTCACGCGCGCCCTCGGGCGTGGCGCGGGTCAGGATCGGCGTCTCGGCGTCGACGAAATCGCGGTCGTCGAGGAAGTTGCGGATCGCTCGCGTGAGCTTCGAGCGCAGCCGGAGATTGCGCTGCAGCCGCGGTCGCCTGAGATCGAGAAAGCGGTACTTCAGCCGCACTTCCTCGCCGTCCTCGTCGTTCATCAGCAGCGGCAGGGGCGCTGCCGCGTTGATGATCTCGACCGAGTCGGCCACGACCTCGACCTTGCCGGTGGGCATGTCGGCATTCCACTGGCTTTCGGGGCGCATGCGCACCTTGCCGCTGAGGCGAACGCAGAACTCGTTCCGGAGCTTCTCGGCCTCGGCGAAAGCGGGCTCGTTGTCGGGCTCGACGACGACCTGCAGCACGCCGGCGTGGTCGCGCAGGCCGATGAAGATCAGCCCGCCGAGGTCACGGGCGCGGTTGACCCAGCCGCAGACGGTGACCGTCTGGCCGTCGAGTGTTTCGTTGACTTCTCCGCACAGGTGGGAACGCATCAGGCCACCTGGCCGGCCGAGGCGCTGCTGGCGCTGCCGCTCTTTTCGGAGCTCTTCGACGTCTTGCTCTCGCTCTTCGA
>JAZBPT010000216.1:0-5196 GCA_036351755.1 Wenzhouxiangella sp.
CTTCCATTCCGTGGCGTATGGACAATTGAAGCCTAGGCGCTGGGGGAGTATTTGTCGAATTAAATGTTTTGATCTTAATTATCTATTTATGCAATACTCGAACCGTTCGACTCGGAGCGGACTGCATTGACCTCTTACAAGGGCAACCTGCTCAAGCACCTGCGCGCCTTTATTCAGACCGCGAGAACCGGCAGTGTTTCCGCGGCCGCCGAAAAGTTGTTTCTCAGCCAGCCTTCCGTCAGCCAGCAGATCCGGGCTCTCGAGGACGAACTCGGCAGGCCGCTGTTCGAGCGCCACGGCCCGCGCCTGCAATTGACTCCCGCCGGCAAGGCCCTACTGGAGATGGCCCGCCCGCTGGTCGAACGCCTGGACGCCCTGCCCGACGAGTTCCAGCGCCGCTACGGCTCGCTCGACACCGGCGAGATCCGCATCGCCGCGGGCGAATCGACCATCCTCCATCTGCTGCCCTCGCTGATGATGCGATTTAGGCGCAAGCATCCCGGCATTTTCGTGCACCTGCACAACGTCACCGGTGCCGACGGCCTGGGCATGATCCGCAACGACGATGTCGACTTCGCCGTGGGCTCCATGCTCGACGTGCCCGAGGACATCGACTACCGGCCGATCTGGCACTTCAACCCGGCGCTGATCATGAGTCGCGACCATCCGCTGGCGCGCCGGCGCGAAATCGACCTCACCGACATCAGCCCGCACGGCCTGATCCTCCCGCCGCGGCGCCTGAGCACCTACCAGCTCGTCGACCTGGTCTTCCAGAAGCACGGCCTGCCCTTCCGCGTGAACCTGGAGGTCGGCGGCTGGGAGGTCATCAAGCGCTACGTGTCGCTGGGCATGGGCATCTCGATCGTGACCAGCATCTGCCTGACCGAAACCGACCGCCAGCAGCTGGCGGTGCGCGACATGAGCCGCTACTTTCCCCGACGCAGCTACGGGGTGGTCCTGCGCCGCGGCGCCTATCTCTCGCCCCAGGCGGAGCGTTTCATCGACCTGATGAGTCCTGATTTGTTCGGGGAGTGACTTCCTCGCGCGAGTGGGTTGAGTGTGGAGTTGCCGCAGGCGGTACTCGGAAAAATGCGCCCCTGGATGGCGAACGCCGCAATCGCACCCGCAATCGCCGGGGCGAAAAGTGCCGGAGCCATGGCGGTTGAAGCCATTCAACCCCTGGCATCCAGGATCGGCGCCCGGGCTTCCGAAGTGCGGACGGAATCGGAGTAGGCACCCGCGCCACCCAGGAACGCATTTTTCCGAACACCACCCGCTCTGGCAGGTTTGTTGGCCTTTCCGAAGCTCAGCAGCCTCCTCCAACCCGACATGGCGGGAAGTGGTGGCTGTGATTCGAAAAATCGGGGCGCGGAAGTGACACGTGAATAACCATCCACCGGCCTGAAGTGCGCCTCTCGAAGACGGCGCCCCCGCCGCGCCCCCATGGCAGTCTTGCCCGCACCCGAACGGCACTTCCATGAAGAGAAGCAGCCGCGCCGCTCGCCCCGCATTTTTCGAATCACAGCCGCCGCTTCGCGCCCCTGCCACCTTAAACTCCTCCCGCAAGAATCAGACTCGCAAAAAACAAACACCAACCCCATATCGTGAAACATGAGTGATCTGATCATGGTGGCCCTATCCGGCGGGGTGGATTCGTCCACCGTGGCCTGGCTGTTGAAGCAGCGGGGCCAGCCCATCGCCGGAATGTTCATGAAGAACTGGGAAGAGGAGGACACCGTCAGCGGCTGCACGGCCGAGGACGATGCCGCCGACGCGCGGCGCGTGGCCGACATCCTGGGCATCGACTTCCACGGCCGCAACTTCGCCGCCGAATACTGGGACGACGTCTTCGAGCACTTTCTGGCCGAACTGAAGGCCGGACGCACGCCCAACCCCGACATCCTGTGCAACCGCGAGATCAAGTTTCGTACCTTCGTCGAGCACGCCCGCGACCTGGGGGCGAAGGCCATCGCGACGGGCCACTACGCGCGCCGGCGCGACAACGCCGACGGCACGGTCTCGCTGCTCAAGGGTGTGGACCACAACAAGGACCAGAGCTACTTCCTCTACGCGCTCGACCAGGAACAGCTCTCACACGCCCTGTTTCCGCTCGGCGAGCTGACCAAACCCGAAGTGCGCGACCTGGCCGCACGCGCTGACCTGCCGGTGGCGACCAAGAAGGACTCGACCGGCATCTGCTTCATCGGCGAGCGCAATTTCGACCAGTTCATCGCCAATTATCTCGACGCCGAACCCGGTGAGATCCGCACCAGCGAGGGTACGGTGATCGGCACCCACCAGGGCCTGATCCACTACACCCTGGGCCAGCGCAAGGGTCTGAATATCGGGGGCCTGAAGGATTTCCCGGAAGCACCCTGGTACGTGACCCACAAGGACATCGACCACAACGTGCTCTATGCCGAGCAGCAGACCGACCATCCCACGCTGATGTCGACCGAACTGGAGGCCGCCCAGCTCAACTGGATCCGGCGCCGTCCGGATACCGGCGAGCGGCTGCACGCCAAGGTGCGCTACCGCCAGCCCGACCAGGCCTGTCGCGTCGAATCGATCGATGACGATCGCCTGGTGCTGAGCTTCGAGCGCCCGCAGCGCGCCGTCACCCCCGGGCAGGCGGTTGTTCTTTATGATGGGGACGAGTGCCTGGGCGGCGGCACGATTACCTCCAGCAACGCGCCGCTGCCCGAACAGCTTCTGAACACCGGGAAAAAGGAATCGGTCCAGGCATGAGAGACGCCACCATCGCCTTCGCGGGCATGCTCCAGGCCAGCGAGCTCGTCCGCCAGATCGCCACCTCGGGCACCTGCTCGGGTCAGGCCGCCCAGGCCAGCGTGGCCAGCATCTTCAATCGCGACCCGGATGCCACCGAGGACGTCTACGGCGGCATCGGCGGCGTGCGCATGGGCCTGCGCGTGCTTACCGAACTGTTCAGCGCGCGCAGCAACCACGAAAGCCTGCAGTCCCTCAACTACGCCCTGGGCCTGGCCAAGCTCGGCAAGCAGGTCCGGCGCGACGGCAAGCGCCTGAACGCCATCGGCGAGGAACTCGAACTGGTCGAGAAAGCCTGGCACGACGCCGCCGAAATGCTCGACGACAGCGTCACTTCCCAGCTCGCCGACGTCTACCAGCGCCACGTGTCCACCCTGGGCTTCCGCCTGTCGGTCAGCGGCAAGCCCGAATACCTCAAGCAGCCCGAAAAGGTTGCCTTCCTGCGCGCCCTGCTCCTGGCCGGCCTGCGCTCGGCCATCCTCTGGCATCAGGTCGGCGGCCGCCAGTGGCGGCTGGTCTTCCAGCGCGGCAAGATGCTCGAACAGGCGCGCGCCCTGCTGACCGCCTGAGTTCCGGCGGGCCTTCGCCCGGGGAAACGGCCGGCGAGCGCGTGCTAAAATCAAGGGCTGGCTCCGGGGGCGCAAGAGCAGACGACCGCGCCGCCCGGTTCACCCGTTCATGACTGGAGGAGAGTCTCATGCGTGACGAGCTCGGCTGTCTCGATCACTTCAAGGCCAACGGCAAGGAAATCGGCTTCTACAGCTTGCCGAAGCTGGCGGAACAACACGAAAACGTCAAGCGACTGCCCTACTCGCTTCGCATCCTGCTGGAGAACCTGATGCGCTTCGAGGACGGCAGCAACATCACTGCCGACGACGTCGCCGCTCTGGCCAACTGGGATCCCGAGGCCGAGCCGAGCAAGGAAATCTCCTTCACGCCCGCCCGCGTGGTCCTGCAGGACTTCACCGGCGTACCGGCCATCGTCGACCTGGCCGCCATGCGCGAAGCGATGAAGGCGCTCGGCGGCAAGGCCGATCGCATCAACCCGCTCTCGCCGGCCGAACTGGTCATCGACCACTCCGTCCAGGTCGACAGCTACGGCCAGGCCGACTCGCTGGACCTCAACAACCAGATCGAATTCAAGCGCAACAAGGAACGCTATGCATTCCTGCGCTGGGGCCAGGGCGCCTTCGACAACTTCAAGGTCGTGCCGCCCAACACCGGCATCGTCCACCAGGTCAACCTCGAGCACCTCTCGCGCGTGATCTTCGACGGCGAGATCGACGGCAAGCCGATGGCCTGGCCCGACACCCTGGTCGGCACCGACTCGCACACCACCATGATCAACGGCCTGGGCATCCTGGGCTGGGGCGTGGGTGGTATCGAGGCCGAAGCGGCCATGCTCGGCCAGCCCATCTCGATGCTGATCCCGCAGGTCATCGGCTTCAAACTCACCGGCAAGCTGCCGGAAGGCACCACCGCCACCGACCTGGTGCTGACCATCACCCAGATGCTGCGCGAGAAGGGCGTGGTCGGCAAGTTCGTCGAGTTCTTCGGCGAAGGCCTGTCCCATCTTCCGCTGGCAGACCGCGCCACGATCGGCAACATGTCGCCCGAGTTCGGCTCGACCTGCGCCATTTTCCCGATCGACGATGAGACCATCCGCTACCTCAAGCTCTCCGGTCGCAGCGAAGAGCGCCTGGAGCTGGTCAAGGCCTACGCCGAAGCCCAGGACCTGTGGCGCAACGACGAAGACGTCGACCCGGTCTACACCGACGTGCTCGAGCTCGACCTCGGCGATGTCGTGCCCAGCCTGGCCGGCCCGAAGCGCCCGCAGGACCGGGTGCTGCTGAGTGAGGCCAAGAACACTTTCCTTCACCAGCTCTCGGACATGACCAAAAAGCGCGACAACGAGCGCAACAGCGACATGGACCGATTCGCCGGCGAAGGCGGGGGAACCGCCGTTGGCGCTACCGAAGTTCCGGGCGCCGCGGAGGTCACCTACAAGGACCAGACCTTCCTTCTCAAGGACGGCGCCGTGGTCATCGCGGCCATCACGTCGTGCACCAACACGTCCAACCCTGCGGTCATGCTCGGCGCCGGCATCCTGGCGCGCAATGCCCGCGAGAAGGGGCTGACGGTCAAGCCCTGGGTCAAGACTTCCCTCGCCCCGGGTTCGAAGGTCGTCACGGACTACCTCAAGAAGTCCAAGCTGGACGACGACCTCGAAGCACTCGGCTTCTACACGGTCGGCTACGGCTGCACCACCTGCATCGGCAACTCCGGTCCGCTGCCGGAGCCGATCGAGGAGGCCATCAAGGAACACGAGATGGTGGCCTGCTCGGTCCTGTCGGGTAACCGCAACTTCGAGGGCCGCATCCACCCCGAAGTCAAGATGAACTACCTGGC
>JAZBPT010000217.1:0-6628 GCA_036351755.1 Wenzhouxiangella sp.
TGCTGGCGTCGGTGCGGGCGCTCATCGATCGATCGCTTGGATGGGTGATAGGCTTTCAGGCGTTGGAATAACCACCCGGGGGCGGGCGGTGACAAGCACGGGAGCTGTCTTTTCGAGTGTCGTCGGCCGGCTGATGCCGTCAGTATGCCTGATCTGCGGCTGCCGCGGGCGGCCGGGCCTGGATTGCTGCGCCGGTTGCGAGGCCGACTTGCCGGTGATCGCCGATCAGTGCCGGCAATGCGGCCTGCCGATGCCGGCGCCGACCCGTGCTTGTGGTCGCTGCAGCCGTCGACCGCCGGCCTTCCGCCGCACCTGGCCGGCCTTCGCCTACACCGGGCCGGTCGAGCGCCTGGTTCATCGCTTCAAGTTCCACCGCGACCTGGCCAGCGGGCGTCTATTGGCGAGCCTGACCGCGCGGCGCCTGGCCGCCGTCGGGGCCCACCGACCGCAGGCGCTCGTCCCGGTGCCGCTGCACTGGCGGCGTCATCTCTGGCGCGGCTTCAACCAGTCGCGGATGCTCGCCGACGATCTGTCTCGCCAGCTCGGGGGCATTCCCGTGGCCGCCATGCTGAACCGCTCGCGCGCCACGCCGGCCCAGTCCGCCCTGCCCGCGGCGAGCCGCGGGGCGAACGTGCGCGGCGCCTTCCGGGCGCGCCTGCCCGGCGGGCGGGTGCGCCACGTCGCCCTCATGGACGACGTGATGACCACGGGGACGACGTTGGATGCCTGTGCGCGGGCGTTGAAACAGGCCGGTGTGGGGCGGGTGGATGTCTGGGTGGTGGCGAGGGCGTGACTGACACGTTTCAGGGCAGAGAGGTCCCGGATCGGAGTCCGGGATGACGCTTCGCGTCAGTTCGGGGTTCCGGCGGCGTTTCGGGGCGTTGGGGGGCGGCTTCGCCGGGAGGGGCGTGAAGTCTTCTGAGAGGCTTGGTCGATGGGGTCAGGTTTATTGCATTGCGAGGGAGACGGCGGCGCCGGCGAAGATGAACATTCCGACCCAGTGGTTGCTCAGGAAGGTCTTGAAGCAGGTTGCGGGGTCGCGGTCGCGGATGCGCCAGAGCTGGAGCTGGAAGTGGAGGAAGACCAGGGCGACGGCGGTGAACCAGGCCGGCTCGGGCAGGTAGCGCAGGCCGATCATCAGCAGCAGGGCGGTCATGACGCCCATCAGCGCGCCCAGGATCGGCACGTCGGCGCGGCCGAAGGCGATGGCCGTCGACTTGACGCCGACCTTGAGGTCGTCGTCGCGGTCGGCCATGGCGTACTCGGTGTCGAAGATCACCGTCCAGATGAAGTTGGCGGCAAATAACCACCAGGCCAGCGCCGGTACCTGGCCGGCCTCGGCGGCGAAGGCCATGGGAATGGCCCAGCTGAACGAGGCGCCCAGCACCAGCTGCGGAAAATGCGTGAAGCGCTTGAAGAAGGGGTAGGTGGCGGCCAGCAGGGCGCCGAAGAAGGCCATCAGGATGGTCAGCCGGTTGGTCAGCAGGACCAGCACGAAGGCCGCCGCCAGCAGGGCGAAGAACAGCACCAGGGCCTGGCGGGCGGTGATCTCGCCGGCGGCGATGGGCCGGTCGACGGTGCGCGCCACGTGCGGGTCGAGTTCGCGGTCGGCATAGTCGTTGATCACGCAGCCGGCCGCGCGCATCACGATCACGCCGAGCGTGAAGATGACCAGGTTCTCGAGGCTGGGCACGCCGCCGGCGGCGAACCACAGACCCCACCAGGTCGGCCAAAGCAGCAGGGCGATGCCGATGGGGCGGTCGAAACGCATCAGCCGCAGCCAGGGGCCGGCCGGGCTGGAGAAGATTCTGGCGCGGAGTCGGAATTCCATTCCTCAGCTTTCGTCGTTGGCGGTCAGGCTGTACTCGGTGCAGGGTACCTGGATGCGCTGGGCGCCGGGCGAGGCGCGCACGATGAATCGCCACGGCGGCGCCTCGCCGGGCTCGACGCGGTAGTCCAACCAGAACTGCGGCACGGTTTCGCGCCGGACTTCGAGCTGGGCGTCAAAGCCCATGGCGCGGATGCGCCGCTGGCGTTCGCGGGCGTTCTCGATGTTCTCGTACAGGCCGACGGATACGGCGTTCTCGAGCGTGCCGCCGGCGACCACGTAGTAGTCCTCCACCCCGCGCTCGGCCAGGCGGCGGGTCAACTCGAGTGCCTGGTTGCGATTGGCGGCCGGCAGGTAGACCCACCAGCCGCGGTCGCGGTCGGCCTCCGTCTGGCGCGCGTTGAGCAGGCTGGCGAAGGGCGCCAGGCGGTCGGAAGCGCGCTGCTGCGCCAACAGGGTCGGCAGCGGCCCGATGGTGTAGCAGGCCGGACCCGACGCGCCTTCGGCGCTGCCCGGCGCCTCGACCAGGTCCACGCGCGGCAGGTTGGGATCCAGCGGCGGAATCTCTCCGTCGCGGACGGCTTGGGGCCTGCTCCCGAGCCCGCCGACGACGAACACGAGGGCGTTGACGGCGATGAGGGCGACGGCGGTCCAGCGCCAGTGGAGTTCGTTCATTTCGCTTGCGTTGCCATGGCCAGTCCGTGAAGCACCAGGTGCTGCTCGTGCCGGGCGGCCCGCTCCAGGTGCGAGGCCAGCTCGGCGGCGTTCCCCCCGGTCAGCCACAGGCTGACTCGATCTCCGGCGGCGCGTTCGGCCGCCCGAACGGCGCGATCGATGCCGCCGGCGGCCAGCATCAGTCCCCCCCGCGCCAGCGCGGTGCCGGTGTCGCGCGCCGGCCGGTCGATGTCACCGGCCTCCGGCAGCGGACGGTTCAGGCCCGGCGCGCGGGCGAACAGGCCGCCGCGCGCGGTGTGGATGCCGGGCATGATCCAGCCGCCGCGGTGGCGGCCTTCGCCGTCGACCAGGTCGACGGTGATCGCCGTGCCGCAATCGACCACGACGAACGGCGCGGGCCCTTCCATCCAGGGCTTCTGCAGCGCCAGCCAGCGGTCGCAGCCCAGCGACTTGTAGGCGGGCGCGACCGGCAGCGTTCGATCGCCGGTTGCAATGATATCGACTTGCGCGCCCAGCTGCCGTAGACGTTCGGTAATCCGCGTGACCGAGTCGATCCGCGACTGGCCGGAAATCAGGGCCCGACGACAGCCGCTGCGCTCGAGCGCGGTGTAGAGGCCATCGGCTTCGTCGGTCGAGGCCCGAGCGACGCTGGTCGCGTCCAGGGCGCCGTCGATCAGCCGGGCCCATTTGAGCCGGGAATGGCCGATGTCGATGACCAGGTCAGCGGACACGGACACTCACCTCCCCGCTGGCGATCGCGCGCCGGCGGCCGTCGTCGGTGTCGAGCTGCAGGCGCCCCTGCCCGTCGATGCCGCGGGCGGTACCGGTCATCTCAGAGCCGTTGGCGTGAATGACGCGCACCGGACGGTCCGCCAGGGCGTCGAAAGCGGGCCAGCGAGCGAGAAAGTCGTCGAAACCCTGCCGGTCGAAGTCCGCCAGCGCGGCGGCCAGCGCGTCCAGCAGCCGGGCGGCGAGGTCGTTGCGACCGACCGCGGCGCCATGGTCGGCCAGCGCCGTCCAGGCCTGGTCCACGTTCGCCATCGATGCGGTGTCGAACAGGTTGATGCCGATGCCGATGATCGCCCGGCAGGGGCCTTCGGCGGCGCCGCCGAGTTCGACCAGGCAGCCGCCGAGCTTGCCTGCTTCGACGAACAGGTCGTTGGGCCATTTGACCGTGACATCCGCCCCGTTGGCCCGCCGCAGCGTATCGGCGACGGTCAGGCCCACCACGAGGCTGAGCGGGGCCAGGCCGGCCAGGCCCGACTCGAAGTGCCAGGCCAGCGAGAGATAGAGCCCGCTGCCCGGCGGCGATTGCCAGCCGCGTCCGCGCCGGCCCCGGCCGGCGGTCTGTGCCTCGGCGAGCAGGGCGTGGGCGTGGGGGCCGCCGGCGGCCGCAAGCCGGGCATTGGTGGAATCGACGGCCCCGGCGACCTCCACGACGAGTTCCCCGCGACCGAGCTGGCGCCGGATGGCGTCGCCGTCGAGCAGTTCGATCGGCTGCGGCAGGCGGTAGCCGTCGCCGGCCGCCCCCGAGATGGCCAGGCCCATGTCGCGCAGCGCCTGCATGCGTTTCCACACCGCCGCGCGGGTGATGCCCAGCTCTTCGGCCAGGGCCGCGCCGTTGTGAAGCTCGCCGTCGGCCAGGCGTGCGTAGAGTTGGTACAGACCGGGTTTCATGCAGGCTCGTTGCGCGTCCTCAGCGCCGCTTGAGCAGGCGGGCTTTCTCGAAGCGGTTCTCGTCGCCGGCGCGCATGCGTGCCAGGTTGGCGCGGTGGGTGAAGACCAGCAGCACGGCCAGCGCGATGGCCAGCGCGGCCAGGGCGTTCGGCAGGGGATCGGGGCCGAGGGTCCACATCGACGGCACCAGGCTCAGGCCGGCCAGGATGGTGGCCAGGCCGACATAGCCGGTGCCGATGAGCGTGACCAGCCAGACCAGTAGCAGCGGCGCCAGGCACCAGGGCGCCACGACCGCGATCGCGCCGACGGCCGTGCCCGCGCCCTTGCCGCCGCGAAAGCGGAAGTACAGAGGCCAGACGTGGCCGACCACGGCCGTGAATCCGCCGGCCGCCGCCAGGGAAGTGAAGTCCAGCGGTTCGGCCGAGAGCCATGGCGCGGCCAGGGGCAGCAGGCCGGCGGCCGCCGCGCCCTTTCCGACATCGATGAGGACCACGCCCAGGGCGAACTGCCAGCCCACCGTGCGCAGGGCGTTGGTGCCGCCGGCGTTGCCCGAGCCCATGGTGCGGATATCGACGCCGCGCAGGCGGCCGAGCAGCAGCGAGCCGGAGATCGAGCCCAGCAGGTAGCCGCCGACGAGGACCAGCGCCAGTTCAATCATGGCGGGGCTCCGGCGGCTCCCACACGTGCATGCCGGCGATCAGGGTGCCCGGGCCGGCGTGGGCGCCCACGGCCGGGCTGGCTTCCACGACCCAGCAGGCGTCGACCTGCGGGTGACCGGCCAGGAGGCGCTTGCGCAGGGCCTTTGCGTCGGCCTCGGCGTCGGTGTGGCTGATGATCACGCGGTAGGTCGCCCCGGGGTCCATCCGGCGCAGCAGGTAGCGGGCAAACTTGTCGACCGTCGCCTTGCGCCCGGCGATCACGCCGCGCGCGACCAGTTCGCCTTCCGGCGATGCGGTCAGAATGGGGTTCAGCCGCAGGGTGCGCGCCAGCGTTTCCATCCAGGGCTTGGCGCGGCCGCCGCGCACGCCCCAGCTGAGGTCGCGGGCCAGGGCGTAAGTCTTGAAGCTGTCGCGCATTTCGGTCAGTCGGCTCCGGATCGCGACCCGCTCCCAGCTCTTCGCCGCGGCCTCGGCGGCCCAGAGCACCATCAGCCCCTGGCCGCAGGCGGCGTTGCGCGTGTCCATCACCTCGATGCGGTCGGGGTCGACCCGTTCGGCGGTCCGGCGCGCGGCCTGCAGGGTGCCGCTGAGGCGCCCGGAAATCTGGATGCCGAGCACGTCGAGCCCGTGCGAGGTCAGCAGCTCGTACTGGCGGCGGAAGTCGGCCGGCGGCGGCTGCGAGGTCTGCGGGTGCACCGGGGATTCGGCCAGGCGGGCGTAGAACTGCGCCGGCGTCATGGTCAGCTTGTCGAGGAACTCCTCGTCGCCGAAGTTCAGCCGGACGGCCACCACGTGGATACCGAGGCGCTCGACCTCCTCGGCCGGCAAGTCGGCGGCCGAGTCGGTGACGATGGCCACGCTGCCGGCGTGGTTCATCAGGCCGTGCTGGCGGGTCATGTCGTCGGCCTTCTGCTGGCGCAGCTCGCCGAACTCGCCGCAGAGGCTGAACACTTCGCCCGGACTGTCGGTGTGGATGTGGACCCGCGCGCGCCGCTCGCCGCCGGCGACCACCAGGGAGCTGGCGTCGAGGTCGTCGAGTCGCTCGCGCAGCCGCATCACGTCGAGACCGTCGCCCTCGATCAGGCACTCGGTGCAGAAGCGGTGTTTGTCGGGCGCGGCGTGCTCGCGCTCGGCGGCGGCCGGCGGTGCCAAGTCGGCGGAAAAGCGCGGCATCCGGCCGCTGCGCATGTAGCGCCGGATGCCCTCGAGCAGGTCGACGAAACCCTGGGCGCCGGCATCGACGACGCCGGCATCGGCCAGGGCGCTGAGCTGACGGGGCGTGCCGGCCAGCGACTTTCGGGCCCGGTCCAGGCCGCGCTCGAACAACTCGCGGATGTCCTCGACCCCGTCGCGGGTCACCTGCAGCAGTTCGTCGGCGAAGTCCTCGAGCACCGTGGGCAGCGTGCCGGGTACCGGGTTGGTCATGGCCGACCAGGCCGAACGGGCGCCGGCGGCCGATACCTGCGCAAGGCGCTTGCCGTCGAGTACCTGGAATTCGCGGGAAGACTCGCTCAGGCCGTGGAAGTACTGCGCCATGATCGCGCCCGAGTTGCCGCGGGCGCCGTCGAGTGCGGCGTCGGCCACGCCGCGCAGCAGTTCGGGCAGGCTGCGCCCCGACTCGCCCTCGATGGCCCGGCGCACGCTCGCCAGGGTGAACGCGAGGTTGGTGCCCGTGTCGCTGTCGGCGACCGGAAAGACGTTGATGGCGTTGATGTGGTCGCGGCGGCGGAACACGTTGGCGATGCCGGCCAGCAGCGCCTGCTCCAGCCGGGCGGCATCGACGTGGGAA
>JAZBPT010000218.1:0-2882 GCA_036351755.1 Wenzhouxiangella sp.
CCCGCACGAGCCGTTCCAGGGTCTCCGGGCGCTCGCGCAGCAGCGCCAGGTAGGCCGAGCGCCGCGATACCTGGTCGACGAGGCGCAGCAGGTCCGCCAGGCCGGTGTCCGGCGGGCGCTGGCGGCCGACCACCTCGATGAGCTTCGGCATGAGCCGCTCCAGCCGCTGACGGCCCTCGGCGCTGAGCGGTCGCCGCTGCAGCTCGGCGTGACAGCGAGTGAGGTGCTCGGCGGCTTCCTCGGGCTGCTGGAAGCCGGCTTCGCGCAGGCGTTCGGCGAGGTCCTCCGGCGGTGGCCAGAGGCCGTCGGGTGCTCGAGCCTGGGCTTCGGGCTCCCGAAAGCGTTCGCTGAAATAGCGGGTGACCACCCGGCGGTGGGCCGCCAGGGCCGACTCCAACGCGCCCCAGTCGTCAAACCTCATGAGCTCGGCGAGCCGCTGGCGCTGCGGGTCGTCTTCGGGCAGTTCATGACCCTGTCGTGCGGTCATGGCCTGCAGGCGGTTCTCCAGGATGCGCAGAAAACCGTAGGCTTCCCGCAACTCGCCGGCCTCTTCGGGCGGGATCAGCCCGAGTTCGGAACAGGCGTCCAGCGCGGGCAGGAAACCGGTGCGCCGCAGCCCGGTTTCTCGCCCCCCACGCAGGATCTGGAGGCTCTGCACGAGAAACTCGAGCTCCCGGATGCCGCCCCGGCCGCGCTTGATGTCGTCGCGGTCGCTGCGCGCGCGGGCGTTGGCGTCGATTCGGCCGTGCAGGTCGCGCAGGCTCTCGAAGATGCCGTAGTCGAGGTAGCGTCGGTAGATGAAGGGTTGCAGCGCCTCGATCAGGGCCCGCCCGGATTCGATGTCGCCGGCCACGGGCGCGGCCTTGAGCCAGGCATAGCGTTCCCAGGTGCGCCCCTCGCTGAGAAAGTACTGCTCCATGGCCGGCACCGACCAGACCAGCGCACCCGACTCACCGAAGGGCCGCAACCGGGTATCGACGATCCAGGCGCGCCCGTTGGCATCCACGGTGTCGAGCAGGCGGATGAGCTCACGCGCCACTCGTTTCATCCATTCGGCCGCGTCGACGCGCTTGGGCCCGCTGCTGCGTCCCTGCGCGTCGTGGGCGAACACCAGGTCGATATCGGAGTTGAAGTTGAGTTCGCCGCCGCCGAGCTTGCCCAGCCCGAACACGATCAGGCGCTCGCGATCGCCCCGCTCGTTCTCGAGCCAGCCGTAGCGCTCGGCCACTTTCCGCTCCGCGGCGGTCAGTGCCAGCTCGATGCAGTCACCGGCCAGGTCGGAGAGCGCCTTTCCGGTCTCGGCGATGTCCGCCTCGCCGGCAAGATCCCGCCACAGGATGTGGATCGACTGTAGCTGCCGGTACCTGCGAAGCTCGGCCGCGGGATCGTCGGCCATGGCCGACTCGTCCGGTTGCGGCACTGCCTTTTCGGGGTCCGGGGCGTCCTCGAATCGCCGCCAGGCCTCCGCGACGAAACGGCAGTGCGAGCCGAGCCGTTCCTTGTCAGGGCGTTTCACCGCTATCTTCATGAGCGATCGACCGTTCGTGCCGCTTCCACCAGGGATCGAAAGAGGGCCTGCTGCCGCCTGCGTTGCGGCAGGTATTCCGGGTGCCACTGTACTCCGATCAGCCACGGGCCGTGGGCGCGCTCGATCGCCTGCACGATGCCGTTCGACTCGACGGCGCCGACGGTCATTCCGGCGGCCAGCTCGTCGATGGCCTGCGAGTGCAGGGCGTTGACCCAGCACTGTCCCGCCCCGAGCAGTTCGGCGATGCGCGTGTTGTCCTCGATCACGACGCGCTTTCGCGGCAGCACGGAACGGATGGCCGGATATTCGTCGTAGAAGCCGACCAGGTGCTGGTGCAGGCTGCCGCCGAGGGCGACGTTGATCAACTGCATGCCGCGGCAGATGCCGAGCATGGGCAGGCCCGCCTCCTGCGCCTGGCCGATGAGGCGATGTTCGAGTTCGTCGCGGGCCCGGTCCGGACCGCCGCGCTTGGTGGTGAGCAATCGCCGCAGTCCCGCCATGAGGGGAAAGAGCACCAGGCCGATCAGCCGGCGCCAGCCGCTCGCCCCGCGGTCGGTCATGCGTTCCGGCCGGGGCTGCTTGTGCTGCCCGTAGAGCCTCGGGCTGACGTCCGCACCGCCGCCCAGGATCAGGCCGTCGAGGCGAGTGACCTCGGCCGTCCGGGAGGGGCGGATGCGCAGGGGGCGGCCGCCGGCGCGCCGCACCGCCAGGGCCGAAAACCACCAGGCGGCCAGGCCGCCCCGGTCGGGTCCGGTCACGCCGATGACGGGGCGAGCGCTCATGTGCGCAGCTTGCGCCAGGCCTGGGAGAGCCAGCGCCGCAGGGCGCTGGAGCGCGACAACCGACGGGCCCGAAGGCGTTCGAGGCGTTCGGGGTCGTCGGCCAGCTTCTCGATCGCGATCCAGCGGTTCCAGACCGTGGCGAGCGACCAGTCCGGCTCGTCGATCAGGCAGTTGGGCAGGCGGTAGTGGAATGCCGGCCGCGGTTTCACCAGGTGGGTCTCGACGGGCGCGTTCATGATGCGCTCCTCGTCGAGGTGGGCGAACAGGGGCAGGAGATCGAGCGGGCGATTGCGGGTCGGCGTCAGGCGCAGGTAGTCGCCGATCAGGGTGTCGAGGTCGGGGTCGTAGTCGGACTGCAGCACGTGGGCCACGTATTCCTCCGGGAAGGGCTGCACGTAGGGCGTGATGCGCCTGGAGAGGTCCACGCGCTCGGCCTCGATGAGTTCGTCGTAGCTCAGCAGGAAGGCGCGGATGATCGCAAGCAGGTAGTCGGCGTCGAGGCGTGCGGCCTCGATGTTGAGCTGCATGCCGAAGGCATAGAGGGGCGAGGAATGCGTGCCGCGCGCGCCGGC
>JAZBPT010000219.1:0-2139 GCA_036351755.1 Wenzhouxiangella sp.
GCGCGTTTCGATGGTGTTCGGCGCCCCGAAATCCCGGTTGGCCAGGCCCCAGGCGCCTTCGCCGAGAGTCTCCCCGTCACGCGCGATCAGGACGGCACCGGAAAACAGGCCCTTCTCGGCCAGGCCGGCGGTGTAGTCGACGAACCGCTCGGCGGCCTCCCGGTCGGAAAGCGGCGGGTCGATCACGGGCAGGGGAGCGCGTCCGAGGCGGATAGCCTTGATGCGGTGCGGCTCTTCGCTTTCGACCGTCACCGAGAACAGCCACCGCTCGTCGCTGACCGGCTGGTGCATGACGGCTTCGATTTCGTGCGGCTCGGAACGGCGCACCTCGACCAGGTCCATGCCACCGCGGTCCTTCCAGTTCATGTACCCGTCGATGCGACCGCCCAGCGGCAGCCGCTGTGCGTAGTCTTCGGTGTAATGCTCGCCGATATAGTCGGCCACGGCCTGCGGGGTGGCGCTGTCGATCAATGCCATCAGCTCGCCCAGGCGCTGGCCGGCCGGGGTGTCGGGCAACTCTTCAGCAGCGGCGGATGAAAGGCACAGGGCCAGGGCCAGGACGGCCGGCGCGAATCGCATCATGGGGGCTCCCTTCTCGATCAGCGTGATTGTCCATCATAGACGCACGCCGCCTCCAAAAGGTTGCACAGCCTCCGGGAATCGACCCGGCAGCATGAAGATTGCTGCCGGGGCCACGGATCGGCTAGCCGGCCGCCGCGGCCGTTTCGTGCTGGGCGGTGGGGGCTTCGACGCCGAGGTTGGCCAGGATGCTGTGGGCTGCTTCGCGGCCCTCGTAGACGGCGGTGACCACCAGGTCGGCACCACGCACCATGTCGCCGCCGGCATAGATCTTGTCGTGGCTGGTCTGGTACTCGCTGCGGCCGTCGGCGGCGACGACCAGGCGGCCGTCCTCGTGGGTGGCCACGCCGGCGGCGATCAGCCACTCCGGCGGGTTGGGGCGGAAACCGAAGGCGATGATGACGGTGTCGGCGTCGAGGACCTGTTCACTGCCGGGCACCGGCTCGGGGCGCCGGCGGCCGGCTTCGTCGGGGTCGCCGAGCTGGGTCTCGACCAGCTTGACGCCGCTCACCATGTCGTCGCCCACGATGGCCACCGGCTGGCGGTTGAAGAGGAACTGCACGCCTTCGTCCTTGGCGTTCTTCACCTCGCGGCGGCTACCGGGCATGTTCTCCTCGTCGCGGCGGTAGGCACAGGTGACCTCGCTCGCGCCCTGGCGGATGGCGGTGCGCACGCAGTCCATGGCGGTATCGCCGCCACCGAGCACGACCACGCGCTGATCTTTCAGGTTGACGTAATCGAAGCCCTCCAGCGGTTCCTCGAGCACCTGCCCGATATTGCCGATCAGGTAGGGCAGGGAGGCGATCACGCCGGGCAGGTCCTGGTTCTCGAGCCGGCCGTCGACGTACTTGTAGGTGCCCATGCCCAGGAACACGGCGTCGTAGTCGGCGAGGAGCTCGTCGAGCTGGACGTCCTTGCCCACTTCCACACCCAGGTGGAAGCGAATGCCCATGCCTTCCATGATTTCGCGGCGCGTCTCCACGACGTGCTTTTCGAGCTTGAAGGGCGGGATGCCGTAGGTCAGCAGGCCGCCGATGCGCGGGTACTTGTCGTAGACGTGGGCTTCCACGCCGTGGCGCGTCAGGCGGTCGGCGCAGCCCAGTCCGGCGGGGCCGGCGCCGATGATGGCGACCTTCTTGCCGGTGGGTTGCACGTCCGACAGGTCCGGGCGCCAGCCCTGCTTGATGGCCTCGTCGGTGATGTACTTCTCGACCGAGCCAATGGTCACCGCGCCCAGGCCGTCGTTGAGCGTGCACGCGCCTTCGCACAGCCGGTCCTGAGGGCAGATGCGGCCGCACATCTCGGGCAGGGCGTTGGTCTGGTGGCACAGGTCGGCCGCCTCGAACAGACGGCCCTGCCGCACCAGCCTGAGCCAGTCGGGAATGTAGTTGTGCACCGGGCATTTCCATTCGCAGTAGGGAATGCCGCAGTTGATGCAGCGCGCCGACTGGTCGGCCGCGCCTTCGTCTTCGAACTGCCCGTAGATTTCGCCCCACTCGCGCACGCGAATGGGGATCGGCACTTCCTGGGGATCGGTGCGCGGGCTTTCGAGAAAATGCA
>JAZBPT010000220.1:0-5177 GCA_036351755.1 Wenzhouxiangella sp.
CTCCGGCCGGGAGCCGGCGACCCGGCGATCCGGCTGACGCGTCGCTAGTCGTAGGTTGTACCGTCGTGCCGGATCCAGCCGCCGTCGCCGGGCTGCTCGGGATCGTGGTGCGTATGGCCCAGGACCCCGCCCCGACCGTTCCATTCATAGCGGCCCTGAAAGGCGACGGTGTCGCCCTGTGCAAACGGAACGCGGTCGGAGGCATCGACGGAATGCCTGATGATCAGGTCCAGGCTGCCGCCGACGTTCACGACAACGCGTTGATGGGCTTCGCCCGCAATGGTTTCGTCGCCGATCAGCTGCGCCACGGTGCCGTGGCCGCTGACCCAGACTCCTGTTCGCCCCTGTTCGAAAGCGTTCAGAAGACGCTCGTTGTCGGGCAGGGCGTCTCCGCCGCCGCAACCCGCTACCCCGATGACGAGAACCATGATCATGAGCACACGGGAGTGTGTTGCCATGGCGATCTCCTTCCCTTTTGAGGTTTCACGATACCAGATTTTGCTTATAGACCGCATCAAGGCAAAAAAATGCCCCGGGGTTGCCGGGGCATTCTCGATCCTGCGATCTGGCGCGACGGGGGCGGGCCCGGCATTCAGCGCTTCAGTGACTTCCTGAGGCGTTCCAGGGCAGCCAGTTGCGCCATGGCCTCGGCCAGCTGCGCCTGGGCTTGGGCCACTTCCATGTCGGCGGAGCGGTCCGCCAACGCCTTCTCGGCTTCTTCCTTGGCCTTTACGGCGGCGGCTTCGTCCAGGTCGCTAGCGCGCGCGGCGGTGTCCGAAAGGACGGTGACCACGTGCGGCTGGACTTCCAGCATCCCGCCGGAGATGTAATAGAACTCCTCGCCGCCCTCGGGCAGCATGACGCGCACCTGGCCGGGCTTGAGCCGGGTCAGCAGCGGGGCGTGCCGCGGCGCGATGCCGAGCTCGCCTTCTTCGCCGGTGACCACGACCATGGCGGCCTCACCCGAGAAGATCTCGGCTTCGGCGCTGACGATGTCGCAATGAATTGTCGATGCCATTCCTTAACTACTCCGTACCCGGCGATTCCGCGTGGGCGAGTTGCGAGTGGGGCGGTCGATCAGGCCGCTTCCTGGGCCATCTTCTCGCCCTTCTCGACGGCTTCCTCGATCGTGCCGACCATGTAGAAGGCCTGCTCGGGCAGGTGATCGTACTCGCCCTCGCAGATGCCCTTGAAGCCGCGAATCGTGTCCTTGAGCGACACGTAAACGCCCGGCGAGCCGGTGAAGACTTCGGCGACGAAGAACGGCTGCGAGAAGAAGCGCTCGACCTTGCGCGCGCGAGCGACGGTCAGCTTGTCCTCTTCGCTCAGTTCGTCCATGCCGAGGATGGCGATGATGTCCTTGAGCTCCTTGTAACGCTGCAGCGTGCCCTGCACCTGGCGGGCGACGTCGTAGTGCTCCTGACCCACGACCAGGGGATCGAGCTGGCGCGAGGTGGAGTCGAGCGGATCGACGGCCGGGTAGATACCCAGCTCGGCGATCGAGCGCGCCAGAACGACGGTGGCGTCGAGGTGGGCGAAGGTCGTCGCCGGCGAGGGGTCGGTGAGGTCGTCGGCCGGGACGTAGACGGCCTGGATCGAGGTGATCGAGCCGGTCTTGGTCGAGGTAATGCGCTCCTGCAGGGCGCCCATTTCCTCGGCCAGGGTCGGCTGGTAGCCCACCGCCGACGGCATGCGGCCCAGCAGCGCGGACACTTCGGTACCGGCCAGGGTGTAGCGGTAGATGTTGTCGATGAACATCAGCACGTCGCGGCCTTCGTCGCGGAAGTACTCGGCCATCGTCAGGCCCGACAGCGCCACGCGCAGGCGGTTGCCCGGCGGCTCGTTCATCTGGCCGAATACCAGCGCCACCTTGTCGAGGACGTTGGAGTCCTTCATCTCGTGGTAGAAGTCGTTGCCCTCGCGGGTGCGCTCGCCCACGCCGGCGAACACCGAGTAGCCCGAGTGCTCGATGGCGATGTTGCGGATGAGTTCGAGCATGTTGACCGTCTTGCCCACGCCGGCGCCGCCGAACAGGCCGACCTTGCCGCCCTTGGCGAACGGGCAGATCAGGTCGATGACCTTGATGCCGGTCTCGAGCAGTTCGTTGCTGGCGGCCTGCTCTTCGAAGCTGGGCGCTTCGCGGTGGATCGGCCAGCGCTCTTCTTCGCCGATGTCGCCGGCTTCGTCGATCGGGTTGCCCATGACGTCCATGATGCGGCCCAGTGTCTTGGTGCCGACCGGAACGCTGATGGGCTTGCCGGTGTTGCTGACCGGAATGTGCCGCGTCAGACCGTCGGTCGAGCCCAGTGCAATGGTGCGCACCACGCCGTCACCGAGCTGCTGCTGGACTTCCAGCATGATTTCTTTCTCGTCGACGATCAGGGCGTCGTACACGTTGGGCACTTCGCCGCGCGGGAACTCCACGTCCACGACGGCGCCGATAATCTGAACAATCTTTCCAGAACTCATGCTTCGACCTCAGTGTTGGTTTGGCGGCAAACGTCAGTCCGCAGCCGGTTATTTCAATTCGTTCCAGGCGCGAGCGGTCGATCAGACCGCGGCGGCGCCGCTGACAATCTCGGAAATTTCCTGCGTGATCGCGGCCTGGCGGGCCTTGTTGTAGGCCAGCTGCAGGTCGTCGATCAGGTCGCTGGCGTTGTCCGAGGCGCTCTTCATGGCGACCATTCGCGCCGCGTGCTCGCTGGCCACGTTCTCCAGGGCGGCCTGGTAGACCAGCGATTCGACGTAGCGGGTCAGCACGTCGTCGAGCAGCTGCTCGGCGTCGGGCTCGTAGAGGTAGTCCCAGTACTGCAGCATGGGCTCTTCCTCCGTCGGCGGCAGCGGCAGCAACTGCTCGGCCGTGGACTTCTGCGTCATGGTGTTGACAAAGTGGTTGTAGCACAGGTAGACGCGATCGATTTCGCCTTCCTTGTAGCCGTCGAGCAGCACCTTGATCGACCCGATCAGGTCTTCCAGCCGGGGCTTTTCACCCAGATCCTGCGTGGCGGCCGAGACATCCACCTTCAGGCGACGGAAGAACTGCGAAGCCTTGCGCCCGACCAGGACGGTGGTCACTTCGACGCCCTTCTCCTGCCACTCCCGGAATTCCTTGAGGAGGGTGCGGAAAAGGTTGTTGTTGAGCCCGCCGCACAGGCCCCGGTCGGTCGCCATCACCACATAGGCCACCCGCTTGACCTCTTCGCGTTCGACCGTGAACGGATGCTTGTACTCGGGGTTGGCGTGCGCCAGGTGACCGATCACCTGTCGCATCATCCGCGCGTAAGGCCGCGAGGCCTCCATGCGATCCTGGGCCTTGCGAATCTTGCTGGCGGAGACCATCTCGAGCGCACTGGTGACCTTGCGCGTGTTCTTCACGCTCTTGATCTGACCGACGATTTCTCTTGATCCGCTCATACGATTCTCATCTGTCTGTTGGCTTCTTGAAACCGCAGATTTCGCAGATTGGCGCAGATTGCTATCTGTTTACTTGAATCTGCGTACATCTGCGTAATCTGCGGTTCCCAAAACTCCCGTTCGATCAATGACGCTTACCAGCTACCGGTCTTCTTGAACTCGTCGCAGGCCTTCTTCAGCCCTTCCTTGAGCTCGTCGTTCCAGTCGCCGGATTCGTTGATCTTGTTCATCAGGTCTTCGTGGCTGCTGTTCATGTAGTCGCGCAGCGCGGCCTCGAAGTCGGTGACCTTGTTCAGGGGCAGGTCGTCGAGGTAGCCCTCGTTGCCGGCGAACAGGGACACGGCCATCTCGGCGACCGACAGCGGCGTGTACTGCGGCTGCTTCATCAGTTCGGTGATGCGCTGGCCGCGCTCGAGCTGCTTGCGGGTCGATTCGTCGAGGTCGGAGGCGAACTGCGAGAACGCCGCCAGCTCGCGGTACTGGGCCAGCGCCAGGCGAACGCCGCCGCCGAGCTTCTTGATGACCTTGGTCTGGGCCGAGCCGCCAACACGCGAAACCGACAGGCCGGCGTTGATGGCCGGACGGATACCGGCGTTGAACAGGTCGGTTTCCAGGAAGATCTGGCCGTCGGTAATCGAGATGACGTTGGTCGGGACGAAGGCGGAGACGTCGCCGGCCTGGGTCTCGATGATCGGCAGGGCGGTCAGGGAACCCGTCTTGCCCTTGACCTCGCCGTTGGTCTTCTTCTCGACGTATTCGGCGTTGACGCGAGCGGCACGCTCGAGCAGGCGCGAGTGGAGATAGAAGACGTCACCCGGATAGGCTTCACGGCCCGGCGGGCGGCGCAGCAGCAGCGACACCTGGCGGTAGGCCCAGGCCTGCTTGGTCAGGTCGTCGTAGACGATCAGGGCGTCTTCGCCCCGGTCGCGGAAGTACTCGCCCATGGCGCAGCCGGCGTAGGGCGCGATGTACTGCAGCGCGGCCGACTCGGAGGCGTTGGCGGCGACGACAATCGTGTGCTCCATCGCGCCGTGTTCTTCGAGCTTGCGCACCACCGAAGCCACCGACGAGGCCTTCTGGCCGACGGCGACGTAGATGCACTTGATGCCCTTGCCCTTCTGGTTGATGATCGCGTCGATCGCCACGGCGGTCTTGCCGGTCTGGCGGTCGCCGATGATCAGCTCGCGCTGGCCGCGGCCGACCGGCACCATGGCGTCGATCGACTTCAGGCCGGTCTGCACCGGCTGGTCGACGCTCTGGCGCGCGATGACGCCCGGCGCGATCTTTTCGATCGGCTCGGTGGTTTCGGTGTCGATCGGGCCGTTGCCGTCGATGGGATTGCCCAGCGAGTCGACGACGCGACCGAGCAGCGCCTCACCCACCGGCACCTCGAGAATGCGGCCCGTGCAGCGCACGGTGTCGCCTTCGTTGATGTGCGTGTAGTTGCCCATGACCACGGCGCCGACCGAGTCGCGCTCGAGGTTGAGCGCCAGGCCGTAGGTTTCGCCGGGGAATTCGATCATCTCCCCCTGCATGGCGTCGTCCAGGCCGTGCAGACGGCAGATGCCGTCGGAGACGCTGACCACCGTACCTTCGGTGCGCGCTTCGGAAGAGATTTCGAACTGCTCGACGCGCTTGCGGATCAGTTCGGAAATTTCAGTCGGGTTGAGGGTCTGCTGCATGATTGCAATCCTTGAACATTCAATTCATTCCGGTCGCCGACCCGATACCTGTCGCGACCGATCCGTTTTAAGCGTTGATTC
>JAZBPT010000221.1:0-4323 GCA_036351755.1 Wenzhouxiangella sp.
GACGGGCTCGAGCAGGCCGTGGCGCGGGCACGGGAACTGGCGCGTGAGGGCTGTGTCGTGCTGCTCTCGCCGGGGGCGCCGAGCTTTACCCGCTTTCGCGATTTCGAGGAGCGCGGCGAGCGCTTCCGGGCCGCGGTCGGGGCCGCAGCAGCAACTCAGTAGGCGCGTTCCACCGCGTAGCCGGCGAGAAACTCCAGCGCGCCGCGCTCGTCGCTCTCGGGCAGGACGGCCAGGGCCATGCGGGCCTTTTCGGCCAGGCCTTCGGCCTGGGACATGGCCTGGTCGAGCGCACCGGTGCGCTCCATGATGCTCCTGACGTCGGCGATGCGGTCGCTGCCGCCGGCTTGGATGATGCTGCGCATCAGCGCCTGTTCGGTTTCATCGGCGGACTGGAGCGCCAGGATCAGCGGCAGGGTGACCTTGCCCTCGGCCAGGTCGTCGCCCGCGTTCTTGCCCAGATCGTCGCCGTCGGCGCGATAGTCGAGCACATCGTCGACGATCTGGAAGGCCTGCCCCAGGTACAGGCCGTAGTCGGCCAGGCTCTCGCAGTCGGAATCGCTCATCTCGCCCAGGACGCCGCCCAGGCGAGCGCTGGCGGCGAACAGGCAGGCGGTCTTGTCGGAAATCACCTGGTAGTAGTCCTCGACCCCCAGGTCGGCATTGCCCATCTGCATGAGTTGCAGCACCTCGCCCTCGGCGATGGTGTTGGTGGTGTCGGCCAGGATGTTCATCACCCGCATCCGGTCGAGTTCCACCATCAGCTGGAAGCTGCGCGAATACAGGAAGTCGCCAACCAGCACGGAGGCGGCGTTGCCCCACAGGCGGTGGGCGGTGACCTGCCCGCGGCGCCGCGACGATTCATCGACGACGTCGTCGTGGAGCAGGGTCGAGGTGTGGATGAACTCGATGATCGCCGCCAGTTTCAGGTGGTCGCCACCCCGATAGCCGGCGGCGCGGGCGCAGAGCAGGTGCACCAGCGGGCGCATGCGCTTGCCGCCGCCGCTGATGATGTGATGGCTGATCTGGTTGACCAGGACGACGTCGGAGGCCAGTCGATCGACGATCAGGCGGTCGACTGCCCGGCGGTCGACCTGCGTAAGCTCGAGAATGTCATCCAGGCCGGCCGGCGCCGTGGTCGATGAGAAATCGTTCATGGCTGACAATTATACGGGTCGATTTCCTTCGCCGGGCCGGGGGATTCAGCCGATGGGGGCGGCGGGCGCCTATGCTAGACTTCTGCGCATTCTCAAACCTGAATCAAGGAGAGGCCCGCGTCATGGCCCGTGGAATCAACAAGGCGATCCTGATCGGCAATCTTGGTGCCGATCCCGAAACCCGACACACCGCCGGCGGCAATGCGGTGACCAATATCCGAATTGCCACATCCGAAGCCTGGCGTGACAAGCAGACCGGTGAACAGCAGGAGCGCACCGAGTGGCATCGCGTCGTGCTTTTCGGCAAGCTCGGCGAAATCGCCGGCGAGTACCTGCGCAAGGGATCGAAGGTCTACATCGAAGGCCGCATCCAGACCCGCAAGTGGCAGGGCCAGGACGGCCAGGACCGCTGGACGACCGAAATCGTCGCCAACGAGATGCAGATGCTCGACAGCCGCGGCGGTAGTGCGCCATTCAACGACAACGGGCCGTCCCAGAGCCAGGGCGGCTACCAGGATCAGGGCTACGACGGCCCGCCCAGCGACAACGGCGGCGGACTGGAAGACGATATTCCGTTCTGACGGCTGGCGCGTCGCGGCTCTGCGTGCCGTGATAGTGCTTTAGGCGCGCCGAGCTTGGGTGAAAATCTTTCAAACGCAAAGACGCGAAGACGCAAAGAGTTGAATGAATGGTCGCGTTCGTCGGCCACCACTGCAGCCCGGCAGACCCTGTTTGGCTCCGTCGCGACTGGTCCGTTTTTTCGTTTTCTTCGCGTCTTTGCGTCTTTGCGTTCAACAAGGTTTTGATTCTCAGATGAAAACCATTCTGGTCACCGGCGGTGCCGGGTTCATCGGGTCCAATTTCGTCCACCACCTGCTCGGCACGACCGACGCGACGGTGGTGAACCTCGACCTGCTGACCTATGCCGGCAACCGCGAGTCGCTCGAAGGCCTGCCGTCCGAGCGGCACGTCTTTGTCGAGGGCGACATCTGCGACGGTCCGCTGGTGGCCCGGCTGCTCGACGAGCATCGGCCCGACGCCATCGTGCATTTCGCCGCCGAAAGCCATGTCGACCGCTCGATCGACGAGCCCGGCGCCTTCATCCGCACCAACGTCACCGGCACGCAGACGCTGCTCGATTGCGCGCTGGAATACTGGCGCGGCGGGGCCGATCATTTCCGTTTCGTGCACGTGTCGACCGACGAGGTCTACGGCACGCTCGCGCCCGACGAACCGGCCTTCACCGAAACGCACCGCTACGCCCCGAACTCGCCGTACGCGGCGTCGAAGGCGGCGGCCGATCACTTGGCCCGGGCCTGGCACCGCACCTACGGCCTGCCGGTGATGATCACCAACTGCTCGAACAACTACGGGCCGTTCCAGTTTCCGGAGAAGCTGATTCCGCTGATGCTGATCAACGCCCTGGAAGGCGAGAAGCTGCCCGTCTACGGCGACGGGCAGCAGCGACGCGACTGGCTGTTCGTCACCGACCACTGCCGCGCCGTCGAGCGCGTGCTCGAAGCCGGCGAGCCCGGCCGCGTGTACAACATCGGCGGCAACGCCGAAATGGCCAACCTCGATGTCGTCCACCTGCTGTGCGACCTGCTCGACGAGCGCGTGCCGGGCGAGCGCCCGCGGCGCGAGCTGATCGAGTACGTCACCGACCGCCCGGGCCACGACCGGCGCTACGCCATCGATGCGAACAGAATCCGCGACGAACTTGGCTGGGAACCGTCGGTCGACTTCACCGAAGGCCTCACCCGGACCGTCGACTGGTACCTCGAAAACCGCGACTGGTGGCAACGCATCCGCGACGGCCGCTACCGCTCCGAACGCCTCGGCGTGTCGCGGATTGGGGGCTGAAAAAGTCAAAAGAAAAATTTTCCACAGATCAACACAAATGAACGCAGATTAAAGAAGATCTAATGTCTGTGTAGCTTTCTAGAAAGGTAATTGGTTGTTGCTATGAGGTCAGCAATTCTCTAGGGGCGGGGTTTCTGGAGAATGTCTACGAGAATGCCCTGTCCGTAGAATTGGAGCGACAAGAACTCGCATACCGCCGCCAGGTCCACTTGGGAGTCTGCTACAAGGGGGAGACTGTGGGACGTTATCAGCCTGACTTTCTGGTGGACAATCAATTGACTGTCGAGATCAAGGCCGTGAGCGACTTGTCAGATGAACATCGGTCTCAATTGCTGAACTATTTGAGGGCAACAGGGCTTCATATTGGTTTGCTCGTCAATTTCGGAAAGCCGCGGATACAGGTGAAGCGCCTGGTTAACTGAGTTTGTGTTGTTTCTATCTGTGTTTATCTGTGTTCATCTGTGGACGAACAGGTTTAGGTTTTTAGGTTTTCAGGACAATACTCCATGAATAGACGAGGCATCATTCTGGCGGGCGGCTCCGGCACGCGCTTGTATCCCCTGACACAGGTGATTTCGAAACAGCTGCTGCCGGTCTACGACAAGCCGATGATCTACTATCCGCTGTCGACCATGATGCAGGCCGGCATCCGCGAGATCCTGATCATCACCACGCCGCACGAGCAGGCCTTGTTCCAGAAGTTGCTCGGCGACGGCAGCCAGTGGGGCATCGAGCTGAGCTACGCCGTGCAGGACGAGCCGCGCGGCCTGGCCGACGCCTTCATCATCGGGCGCGACTTCATCGACGGCCGCCCGTCCTGCCTGATCCTGGGTGACAACATTTTCCACGGCGGCGGCATGCGCGAGCTGCTCGAGCGGGCCAACGCCCGCGAGCACGGGGCCACCGTGTTCGGCTACTGGGTCAGCGACCCCGAGCGCTACGGCGTGGTCGAGATGGACGTCGGCGGACGCGTCCTGTCGCTGGAAGAAAAGCCCGCGCGGCCGAAATCCAACTACGCCGTCACCGGCCTGTATTTCTACGACGAACGCGCCTGCGACTTCGCCGCCGAACTCGAGCCCTCCGAGCGCGGCGAGCTCGAGATCACCGACCTCAACCGACGCTATCTCGAGGCCGGTGACCTCACCGTCGAGCGCATGGGTCGCGGCTACGCCTGGCTCGACACCGGCACCCACGCTTCCCTGCAGCAGGCCTCGAGCTATATCGAGACCCTGGAGTCGCGCCAGGGCTTGCGCGTGGCCTGTCCCGAGGAGATCGCCTTCCGCCAGGGCTGGATCGGAGCCGAGCA
>JAZBPT010000222.1:0-10802 GCA_036351755.1 Wenzhouxiangella sp.
ATGACGCTGGCCATCGGCGTGCTGATGCTGTTCACGCCGGCGCTGAGTCGCGGCAGCACCTTTTTCGCGGTTACCGTGCCGGAAGGATTTGCCGCCTCCCCGACCGCCCGGGACATCCATCGCCGCTATCTCGGCATCACCGCCATCGCGACGCTGGCCGGGCCCATACTGATCCTGCCGGTGAGTTGGTGGTTGTCGCGCGATCTCGCCTACGGCATTGCCTACGGCATCGGGCCGCTGCTGCCCGTCGTCGGCGGCCTGGCGGCATTCATCCATTGTCGTGGCATGGCCCTCGAGTACGCGCGGGCGCCATCGGCCACCCGAACGGTCTCGCTCGAGCGCGACCGCCTGCGCGACATCGTTCCCGGGCGATGGTGGCTGCATGCCGGCCCCTACCTGCTCTTGCTGGCAGCCATGGGCTGGCTGGCCCTGCAGTGGGAGAGCATCCCCGATCCGGCCTTTGTGCCGACCCGCTTGCCCGAGGGCACGACCATGGCCCGGGCGGCCTTCGCGGTCTTCGGCTTGCCCTTGACCATGGCGCTCACGCTGGCGGTCTGCCATGCCATGATGCCGCTGGGCCTGCTGATCCGGCGCCTGCCCGGCCACCGGCAGCGGGTTCGCTCGATCAATGCCTTCATCCTGGGCGTGATCTGGGCGATGGCCGTCATGGGCGCCTACGATTCCCTGGCCGTGCTCTACGGTGAGCGCTGGATTACCGGCCCGGTCGGCCTGGCCGTCAACATCGGCAGCCTCGTCGCCGTGCTGCTGTTGCCGGTGTGGATGCTGGCCACCGGTCGTTTCGCCCGGCCCGGCGAGCCGGCCCAGGGCGACCGCTCACCCGACTCGGCCTGGAAGCTCGGGCTGATCTACCTCAACCCGGACGATCCCGCCGTGTGGGTGGAAAAGCGATTCGGCGTCGGCTTCACGCTCAACTTCGCGCGGCCCGCGGCCTGGTTGCTGCTGACCGCGATCCTGGCAGCAACGGCGGCGCTGGTGATCTGGTCGCTCGGCGCCGGGTGAGTTCGGGCGGTCAGGGCAGCGCTTCGAATCGATCCCGGAAGACAGACTCGAGGACCGGCGCCAGGGCGCCGATGTCCATCGGGGCGCTCGTATCGCGGGGGATGGACTGAAGGTGTCGCCGGTACTGGCGGTCGACCGGATGGCCGCCGGCTTCGGCGTGCAGGCCGACGGCGCCGTCCAGCAGCGGTGATCCGCTCGCCGGGTGGTAGTCCTCCGCGTTGAAATCGACGAAGCCGGGATCCGTGCCGTCGATGTTGCCGGTGCCGAGGCTGACGCTGCCCGAAAGGGCGCCGTGCGAGTCCTGCCATCCCTGCTTGAGCCAGTTGCCTGACAGGTCGGCCGCGCCGGTGTCGTCGAGCAGCGCCAGGTGGGAGCCCGCGGCCGTGACGAACACGGCGTTGTTGCGCAACTCGGCGCTCTCGTCGTTGGTCGAAAGCCGCATCAGGGTGGTGTTGCCCGTGCGCGTGGAGACGACGGTGTTGTGGAAGAAGTGCAGTCGTCCTTTCCGGTAGTTCGCCGTGTTGCCGCTGTCGCCCCCATAGTGCAGCACCTGGCTGTTGCCTTCTCCTTCGCGCTCGATAAGCACATTGCCGTAGACGAACGTGCGGTCGTAGCCGGGATCGCCGGAGACGGCATTGCCGCCGTCGACCAGGTCGAGCTGGCGGTTGCCGCTGTCGATCCAGTTGTAGCGCACGACCAGGCCCGCCGAACGATCCTTCAGGTTATTGCCGCCGGCGCCCGTTCGTAAGGGACCGAACCGGTTGAATTCGTAGGTGATGTCGATGGCCTCGGTATAGGTGTTGTGCTCGAAGATGCTGCCGTCGATGCCGTTGTCGTGAATGTGATTGCCGGCGATCAGGATGTTTCGGGTCTCGCCGTTGAAGGCGCCCACGAAGATGCCGTTGCCGGAATCGTGGATTTCGCAGTCGCGGATGGTCAGGTCGTTGGCCTTCTCCACGTAAATGGAAGCGGCATTGTCCGTGTAGGTGTCCGACATGCCCGCATCGTCGGTGAAGGAATGGTCCGGATGGGCGGATCGGATTTCCAGGCCCTCGATCACGATATGACTCGGCGTGGTGTCCGGCGGCACGCTGGAGCCGCCCACCTTGATCACGCCGCGCTCTTCGCCCCAGTAGTCGAGCGCCTGGCGCGTCGTGGCATTGCGGCCGTCGATCACCGGTCTTTCGCCGTTCGGGCCCGGCAGGCCGCGCACGATGATCGGATCGCCCGGGCTGCCGCTGACGCCGATGAGGATTTTTTCCGCGTAGGGGGCCGGGCGGTGGTGGATCAGCACGCGATCGCCGGCGCCCAGGCTTTCCCAGGGCACGTCGGAAATCGAGCTGTAGGTCTGCCCGGGGCCGACCGGGTAATCGGCGGCCTGAGCGAGCGGGCCGATCAGGCCCAGCGCGGCGATCAGGATTCTCGTCGGCGGCATGGTTCGATGCCCTCTCGTCGTAACCCCTTGTCGGCGAAACCAATCTAAACCGGCCGCGATGACGCGGCAAGTCCAGCGCCGGCTCTTTGGCCGACTACACACAACCTGTTAGATTGGTTCCGTGCCTGCCCGCCAGCGAGGGAGTGATCATGCCGGAAGTCGTCGTCGTTATCGGATCGGGATCCATAGGCCAGGCCATCGCCCGTCGGGTGGGCGCCGGCAAGCGGATCGTGCTGGCCGACCTGCAGCAGGACAATGCCGAAGCCGTTGCGACCGTACTGGGCGATGCCGGTTTCGAAGTGGAGCCCGCCACGGTGGACGTGAGCTCGCGGTCCTCGGTGGAGTCCCTGGCGCAGCAGGCAACGGGCCTGGGCGAGGTGACCGGCGTGATTCATTCCGCCGGCGTGTCGCCGTCGAACGCTCCCCCGGAGATCATCTTCAAGGTGGATCTGTACGGGACCGCGGTGGTCCTCGATGCTTTTGGCAGCGTGATCGCCGCCGGCGGTTCGGGCCTGGTGGTTTCCTCCCAGGCGGGGCATCGCCTCGCGCCCCTGGCGCCGGACGAGACCGAAGCGCTGGCTTCAACGCCTGCCGACGAGCTGCTAGGCCTGCCCATGCTGCGCCCCGAGCGCGTGACGGACTCGCTGCTGGCCTACCAGATCGCCAAGCGGGGCAGCTCGCTTCGCGTCCAGGCCGAATCCGTTCGCTGGGCGCGCCGGGGCGCCCGCGTCAATGCGGTCAGTCCGGGCATCGTGGTCACGCCGCTTTCCCGACGTGAATTGAGCGGCCCGCACAGCCACCAGTACCAGCGCATGATCGACGCCTGTGCCGCCGGCCGCGCCGGCACGCCGGACGAGATCGGGGCGTTGGGAGCCTTCCTGATGGGGCCGGACGCCCAGTTCATTTCCGGCAGCGATTTCCTGGCCGACGGCGGGGTGACGGCCGCCTACTGGTGGGGCGACCTGGCGCCCGGGTCGTAGCGCCGGCATGAAGTCGCTCTCCAGCACGGGATTCGCGCTGTTCGGGGCCGCCCTGGTGGCCATCAGCTACGGCCTGGCGCGTTTCGCTTTCGGCCTGTTCGTGCCGCCCATCCGGGCCGAGCTGGCGCTCACGCCCTATGTCATCGGCATCATCGGTGCGCTGCCGCTGATCAGCTTCCTTCTGGCCACGATGGTTGCGCCGCTGGCCGCCGACCGGCTCGGCGCGCGCTACACCGCGGTCCTTTCGGGGCTGTTCGGCACGGGCGGACTGCTGCTGATCAGCCTGGCCGGCGGCCCCCTGTCCCTGGGCGCGGGCGTGTTCGCCTGCGGCATCTGCACCGGCCTGATGATGCCGGCCCTGACGGCGGCCATGCAGGCGCTGGTCAAGCGCACGCTGCACGGGCGCGTCAGCTCGGTGATGAATGCGGGCACGAGCATCGGTGTGGCGGTAGCCGTGCCGGCCGTGCTGTTCATGGCCGGCGCCTGGCGTTTCGCCTACGCTTCGTTCGCCGTCCTCGCCGGCATCGGCGTCGTGGCCGCCTGGTTCCTTATTCCGTCGGTGTCGCGCGTGATGCCGGCGAATGCCGCGCCGCCGCCGCCGATCAGCAAGTTGCAGTGGTCGCGGCTGTTCCAGCTTTCCCTGTTTGCCTTCGTCATGGGTTTCGTCTCTTCTGCCTACTGGATCTTCGCGCCGGACCTGGCGGTCAGTCTGGGCGGACTGCCGCCCGAAGCCACGGGCTGGCTGTGGCTGGCGGTGGGAATCGCCGGGCTCGGCGGCGCCCTGGTGGCCGACCTGGCCGATCGAAACAACCCGCCGATCACTCACGCGCTGATGTTGATGATGCTCGCCGCAAGCCTGGCTCTGCTGGCCGCCAGTCCCGGCCAGATCATACTCGCGAGCTTCTCCGCGCTGGTCTTCGGGCTGGCTTACATGAGCCTGACGGGGCTGTATCTCATGACGGGGATTCGCTTGTTGCCCGGGCGAATGTCGATGGGGCCGGTGCTGCCTTTCATGGCCTGTGCCCTCGGGCAGGCGGCGGGTTCCCCGGTGGTGGGGCGCCTGGTCAACGATTTCGGCTACGCCGATGCGTTCGCCATGTTCTCCGCTGCCGGCATCCTCGTGGCCATTCTTTCGCCGCTCTATCCGCGCGGCATCGAGCATGAAGAGGAGGAAGAGGCCGAGGAGGAGACCGGTCTCCAGGCGGCCTACGACTACCAGCTTCAAAACGAGGAAGGGGAGCCCTACAGTTTTGCCGAAGCGGCCGAAGCGGCCGAGTTCGACGACGCTTCGGATCAAGGGAGCCACTCGGAGGGCGACGAGTCACGGGCCTGAGGCGCCGGCGCGCGGCTGGTCTGCCGCGATCGGCGGCGGAGCGTGATACATTCCGATGATCCACAACTTACAGCCGGCAGGGGGTTGCCGTTGACGTCTCAATCCGACCAGGGTTTCGCGAACGCTTCCGAAGCCGTCGGCGCCATCGACAGCATCGACAGCCTGGCCGACCGCGACCTGCAGGAGCTTCTCGATGCCGTGCCCGATGCCATGATCGTGGTGGACCGGGAAGGTCGCATCCGGCTGGCCAACCGCCAGGCCGAGAAACTGTTCGGCTACGAGCGCAGGGAGGTCACCGGTCGAGCGGTGGAGGCGCTCGTGCCCGAAAGCCTGGCCGGCGGCCACGCGGCGCATCGGCGCAGCTATTTCGATCAACCGGCGGTGCGCCCGATGGGCGAACCCCTGGACTTGCTGGCGCGCCGACGCGACGGCACCGAGTTTCCAGTGGAAATCAGCCTCAGCCCCGTCGCATCGGACCAGGGGATGCTGGCCGTCGCGTCGGTCCGCGACGTGACGGAGCGTCGTCGCATCGCGGCCGAACAGCGCTGGCAGGCGGATTTCTCCCGCGGCATCATCGATAGTCTGCCGGGCATCTTCTATCTGGTCGACAAGACCGGTCGCATGCGCCAGTGGAACGCCAACCTGGAAGACGTGACCGGTTATTCGGCAGAAGAGCTCGATGGCATGACCGTCTGGGACTTCTTCGAGCCTGCCGAGCACCCCAAGGCGGACGAGGCGATGCGCGAGGTTTTCGAGGGGGGCAGGGCGCTGCTGAAGGCGCCCCTGCTGCTCAAGGACGGCTCCACGCGCGACTATCATTTCCAGGGCCGCAGCATCACTCTTGGGGGCGAGGAATTCCTGACCGGGCTGGGCATCGACATGACGGATGTCTATCGGACCGAAGCGGCCCTGGATTACCTGTCGGGCTTGCAGCGCACGCTGGTCGATGCGTCCAAGCACTTCATCGCGCTGGACGCGGCCGACCTCGACGACGTCATCACGGAGGTGCTTGGCCGAGTGGGGGCTTACTGCGACGTGGATCGCAGCTATCTCTTTTGCTTCCGTCAGGATCGGGCCCTGATGGACAACACTCATGAATGGTGCGCTCCGGGGATCACGCCCGAGATCGACAATCTTCAGGGCCTGCCGCGCGAGGCCGTTCCCCGGGTGGTGGAATTGATGGAGCGACGCGAGGTCATGCATGTGCCCCGCGTTGCCGACCTGCCGTCGGCATGGGACCGCGACCGGGCCGTGTTCGAGGAAGAAGACATCCAGTCGCTGGTGGTCGTGCCCATCGTCGTCAGCGGCGAACTGCACGGTTTCGTGGGCTTCGATTCCGTGCGGCGGGCGCGTTCCTGGGGCGAGGAGGAAATTCGCCTGCTCGAGGTGCTGGCCGACCTTTTCGGGGCGGTCATCCAGCGCGAGCGCACCGCCCGCGCCCTGCGCGACAGCGAGACGCTTCGCACGCACGCCGAGCGCCTGGGGCACCTGGGCAGCTGGGAGTGGGATTTCGAGCACGATGTGTTCCTGCCGTCCGAGCAGTGGCGCCGCGTGACCGGTTTGCGCGCCGAGCGGATCAGCCTGGAGGAAGCCCTGGCGCTGGCCCATCCGGACGAAACCGAAGACATCCGGCGACAGGTGCGCCGGACCCGGGACACGGGCGTTCCGTACGATCTCGAGCACCGGATCATTCGGCCCGACGATGGGCAGATGCGCTGGATCAAGGTGCATGCCGAGATCGAGGGCACGCCCGAGAACGCCCGCCGCATGGTCGGCTTCATCCAGGACATCACCGAGCGCAAGCGTATCGAGGCGGCCATTGCCGAGAGTGAAGCGCAATACCGGTCGGTCGTCGACAATATCCGTGAGGTCGTCTTCCAGGCCGACGCCGAGGGCCGCTGGACTTTCCTGAATCCGGCCTGGGAGGAAATCACCGGATATCCCTTGGCCGAGACCATGGGGCAGCGCTATATCGAGTTCGTTCACCCCCGGGACCGCAAGGGCAGCAAGCGTGAATTTCGCGAACTGATGGCGGGCCGCCAGTCCGCGGCGCGCTCGGAAGTGCGCTACCTGACGCACCGGGGCGGTTTTCGCTGGTTCGAAGTCAACGTTCGCGCCACCAGCGACGCAGACGGCCGCATTGTCGGATGTGCCGGCACGCTGCGCGACATCACCCAGCAGCGAGAGGCCGAGCAGAAGATGCGCCAGCTCGCGCACTACGACCCGGTCACCGGATTGCCCAACCGCATCCTCGCGCTCGATCGCCTGGACCAGTTGCTCAAGGCCGCCGATCGCAAGGGTGAGCACGTGGCCGTGCTGTTCCTGGATCTCGACCACTTCAAGAAGGCCAACGACACGCTCGGCCATGGAGCCGGCGACCAGCTGCTGAAGGAAGCCGCCCAGCGTCTGCTCGCCGACGTGCGCGAACAGGACACGGTCGCGCGCTTCGGCGGCGACGAGTTCCTGATCATGGCCGGCGGCCTGGATCGTCCCACCGCGGCCCAGCCGGTGGCCGAGAAGTTGTTGAAGAGTTTCCGGGACCCGTTTCACATCCAGGGGCGCGAGTTCGTGCTCACCGCCAGCCTGGGGATCGCCATAGCGCCCGACGACGGCACCACTTCGCAGGACCTGCTGCGCAACGCCGACATCGCGATGTACCAGTCCAAGGGCGAGGGGCGCAACACCTATCACTACTTCACGCAGGCGATGAACCGGGACGTGGAACGGCGCCAGAGTGTGGAAGAACAGCTGCGCGGTGCCCTGTCGCGCGACGAGCTCTCGCTGGTCTTCCAGCCCATCGTGGACCTGCGCAATGCCCGTGTGGTCGGCGCCGAGGCCTTGCTGCGCTGGAACAACCCGACGCTCGGCCCGGTGACGCCCGACGAGTTCATCCCCATCGCCGAGCAGACCGGGCTGATCGACGCCATGGGGCAATACGTAATCGAACGCGCGCTCGAGCAAGCCGCCCGCTGGCGCATCGACCGCGATCCGAAATTCTGGGTGTCGGTCAACGTCTCGCCCCAGCAGTTCCGTGATCCCGACCTCGTCGGCATCGTGACAGAAGCGCTCGCGGCGCATGAGTTGCCGGGCCAGGCGTTGCAGGTGGAAGTCACCGAGAGCGTGCTGCTCGACGAGCGCGGCCAGGCCGCCTCGACGCTGGCCGAGTTCAAGGCGCGCGGCATCGACGTCGCCATGGACGACTTCGGTACCGGCTACGCGTCGCTCAGCTACCTGCGGCACTTTCCCTTCGACACGCTCAAGATCGACCGCAGCTTCGTCGGCGACATCACCGAAGACCCGAAGGATGCCGAACTGGTCATCGCCTCGCTGTCGCTGGCCCGCAGTCTCAAGCTCAAGGTACTGGCCGAGGGGGTCGAAACCGAAGCCCAGCTCGCTCTCCTGCGCGAACATGGTTGCGACCTTGCCCAGGGCTACCTGTTCGCCAGGCCCTTGCCCGCTGCCGATTTCGACGAGTTCCCCGAAAGATCGCTCCGATGAGTCAGCGCAAACGACCGCTTATCGGGGTCGATTAAAGGGGTGAAGCGTCGTTTCGGGCAAGGTGGGCTCACCCCGAGGCCGGCGGCACGTCCGGGGCGAAGTCGAAGGAATCGTAGAACAGGCGGTCTTCGGGCACGCCGGCGGTGATGAAAGCCGGGCGGGCGGCGTGGATCATGGCCGGGGGGCCGGACATGTAGACGTCCCAGCCGGACAGGTCGGGGTGATGGCGCAGCACGGCCTCGTGGACGAAGCCGGTCTCGCCGGTCCAGTCTTCGCCCGGTTCGCTCACCACGGGTACGAAGTTCAGGGCCGGGTGTTCGGCCTGCCAGCTCCGGATCAGCTCGGCGGCGTACAGATCGTCCTCACTGCGGGTGCCCCAGAACAGCTCCAGCGGCCGCTCGTCGCGGGCGTGCATCAGTTCCTCGACCATGGCCTTTAGCGGGGCGAAGCCGGTGCCGCCGCCGACCAGGACGGCCGGCCGCTCGGAGCTGCGGCGGAAGAAGAAGGTGCCTAGCGGACCTTCGAAGCGCAGTATTTCCTTGAGCTGCATTTCGCTGAAGACATGGCCGGTGAAGCCGCCGCCGTCGACGTGCTTGACGTGGAGCTCGATGAAGTCCTTTTCCGACGGCGGTGAGGCCAGCGAAAAGGCGCGGCGCTTGCCGTCGGGCAGCAGGATGTCGATGTACTGGCCGGCCAGGAACTGCAGCCGGGCGGCGGCCGGTAGCTTCAGTCGCAGGCGCATGGTGTCGTCGGTAAAACGGTCCATGGTTTCCACGCGCGCCGGCAGCAGGCGCACGGGAATGTCTTCGACCTGCTCGATTTCGCGGGCTTCGATCACGACGTCGCCGGCGGCCACGGCCTGGCAGCTGAGCATCTGGCCGTCGTGCAGCTCGGTCTGCTCGAGCGCGGCCGGCGGATTGAAGGGATAGCGGATTTCGCCTTCGACCAGTCGGCACTTGCAGCTGGCGCAGGTGCCGTTGCGGCAGGAGTAGGGCAGCACGATGCCCTGGCGCAGGGCCGCGGTCAGGATGGTTTCGTCTTCGCGTGCGCTGAACTCGCGGCCGGTCGAGGCGATTCGAATCTGGGCGTTGTGGGAGGTGGACACCGAAAATGCGACTGGTTTACAACAAGTGCTACATGATGCCAGATTGCGGGTGAGTGGGCGGCACGATGCTGTGCTAACCTGCGCGCCCACCGAACCGCGCCCGATGAGGGCTCCGAGCGAAGTGAGCGACTGGAAGCAACTGATCACGGCCGACGATCCGATCGAGGCAGGCTTCCTGCGGGGGCTGCTGGAGTCGGCCGGCGTCGAGGTCCAGCTGCGCAGCATGGAGCTGTGGACCGCCGCGGTGGAAATCTACTATTCCGAGGGCGCGCGTCCGTCGATCTGGGTGCGCGAGCGTGATCTCGAGCGGGCGAAGCGAGTTCTCGCGCGGCGCGATGAGGCCGGCACGGGCGAGCCCTGGACCTGCCCGGATTGCGACGAGCATCTCGAGGGCCAGTTCACGACCTGCTGGCGCTGCGGCCATGCCCGCGGAGCGCGAGGATGATCGATCCGATCCAGGAACGACCGCCGTTTCACACGCCCTGGCGACTGACCTGGCGCGTTCCCCTGTTCCTGATCCACGCCCTGGTCGGCCTGCCGCTGACCCTGCTGTGCTTCCTGCCCGGCATCAACCGGATTCCGGTGGCCGGCATGCCCCTGCGCAAGCGCGCGCACCGGGCCTGGCAGCGCATCACCCTGCGCCTGTTCGGCGTGCGCCTGGACATCTCCGGGCGCTTGCCCGAGGGCGGTTGCCTGGTCGTGGCGAACCACATCAGCTGGCTCGACATCGTCCTGCTGCAGGCGCTGTGGCCGATGTGGCTGGTCGCCAAGGCCGAGATCCGCGCCTGGCCCCTGATCGGCTGGCTCGCGCACGTCGGCGGGACGCTGTTCATCGTGCGCGGCAAGCTCGAGTCGCGGCAGAAGATCGGGCGCCGGATGGCCGCGTTGCTGCGGCGCGGCGACCGGGTCGGGATCTTTCCCGAGGGCGGCATCCGGCCCGATCGCGGCGTGAACCGCTTCCACGCGCCGCTGTTCGCGCCGGCCATCCGCACGCGATTGCCGGTGGTGCCGGTCGCCATCCGCTACGAGCGCGAGGACGACCTGCACGAGGAGTTCGTGTTCGGTCCCAACGAGAGCTTCCTGCGCAACTTCTTTCGCCTGATGGCCGAGCCGCCGCTGACCGGGCGAATCATGATCGGCGAGCCCATCCTGGATTACGATAAGGGCCGGCGCCGCCTGGCCGAGAAGGCCGGCGCCGTGGTCAAGGATTTCTACGACAATGCCTGAATCGTCGCTGCCCGAATTCGCCCCGCGCGGCCTGCTGGCCAGCCCGCACGTCCAGTCGATTCTCACCTCCGGCCCGCTGCGCCGGCGCAAGGTGCAAAAGCGCGCGGGCGAGTACCTGGCCCGCCGGACCGAACGTATCGTCACCGCACGCGACGGAACGCGGCTGCTGGGCTTCTCCAATCACGCGCAGGCGGGTCGGCGCGA
>JAZBPT010000223.1:0-5873 GCA_036351755.1 Wenzhouxiangella sp.
GATGGTCTGGCTGCCGGCCGGCACGAAGAGATTGTAGGCACCGTCGCCCAGAGCCGGGTCCATCGAGGTGCCGGTCACGGTCGACTGCGAGGTGCCGTCCACCGAAACAGTGGCGCCGATCAGGGCGCTGCCGTCGTTGGCGTCGGTAACGCGGCCGGTGACCAGTTCACCCATGGCGGGTCCACAGGTACCGAACTCGATCACTTCGACATCATCAACCTGCCACCAGTAGTCCCAGGAGGCATCGCTGTAGCGGAATCGAAGCTGCACGCTGGCTTCACCCGCATAGTCCGCCAGGTTCACGCTCGCCGAAACGGGACCACGGGTCTGGGATGACAGGGACCACTCGTTGGCCCAGCTGGAGCCGCCGTCCGTGCTGACGTCAACCTCTGCGGTAGCACCAATATTGCGGAAGTCGTAGTTGAACGAAACTTCGGCATTCACGGCACCGCTGAGGTCGATTGCCGGCGTGATCATGCCGGTGTCCTGGCTACCGCCAAGGCCGTAATTGTCGGAGTCGACAATCGCGAAATTGCCCGAACCGCCGGTCTCATTGGCGCGACCACCGGGATTGTCGAAGCTCCAGGTCTGACCACCGCCATCGTAGTCTTCGACAGTCCAGCCGGCAGGCGCACTCGTCGCGTCGAACGATTCGGTCAGCACGGTCGATGCAGTATTGCCGTAACCCGGCGCACTACAGGCCACCAGGTCGGCGTCGAGCGCGAAGTCTTCCGTCTGGGCGCCGGTCAGCGGGCCGACGGTGCGGGTGGCGAAGTCGTATCCGCCGCTCAGGGCCGTGACCGTGAAGTCGAAGGCCATGCCTTCGGGCAGGGTCACGGAATAGCTGCCGTCGCTCGGATCGGTATAGATCGGGCTGTTCGGATAGCCGTCGATCTCGATCTCGGCGTGCAGCGGCCAGCCGGTGGTGTTGTCGGTCACGACACCACTCACCTCGTACGTGGCAGCCGGCACCAGCGAAACCTGGATGTCGGTCGTCTGGTTCTCGACGATGGTCACGCCGGTTTCGGTCGCGGCCTGGTAGCCGTAGGCCGAGACGTCGACGTCGAAAGTGCCTTCCGACATCGTCAGAGCGAACTCGCCGCTCTCGTCGGTGCTCGCCGACCACTCGGGGGGCGGCGGATTCGGGTTGGTGATCACGACATCGGCGCCGGCGATGGGCAGGCCCGAGTTGTTGTCGGTCACGGTGCCGGTCAGGTCGCCCTGCGGTCCTTCGAGGGCCGCGGCGGCGGTGACGGCGGCCAGCGCGTCGATCTCGCCCCAGCCGGTGGCGTAGTTGGGCACGTTGCCGGGCCCTTCGCCGCCTTCACCGGAGTCGTACGGCACCGGGTTGGCGGTTTCCATCAGCAGCGTGCCGAGGATGGCGTAGTCGCCGGCCAGGCTCGGGGCGGCGCTGATCATCAGCGCGATCACGCCGGTGGCGGCCGGGGAGGACATCGAGGTGCCCGTAAAGCCGCAGGTGTAGTTGGCGTCGCCGGTCGCATAGGCCGAGCAGATGCTCACACCCGGGGCCACGACGTTCGGCTTGAGATCGTTGTAACCCATCGGGTCGGGCAGGGTCGGGTCGGTGCCGTCGTTGGGATCGTCGGTGGGACCCCAGTTGGAGTGACTGGCGTACTGCCCGTCGGCGTTGCCGGTCGAGCCGATGCCCAGGACCGAGCCGTAGCGGGCCGGGTTGCCGACCGTGTTCAGCCCCGGCGGGGCGCTGTAGCCGCAGTTGCTGGCGTTGCCGTTGGAGAAGACGGGCACGACGCCGGCGGCGATCCAGGCGTCAACCGAACCCTGGTACCAACCGTCGTAGGACTGACCGCAGTCACCCCAGGAGTTGTTCACGACGTGGACGCGTCGGCTCGGATCGGGGTTGTTGCCGGCCAGGTCGGTCGGCGCGGCCATGAACTGGGCGCAGGCCAGGAGATTGGTGCCGGGGCAGCTCGTGCTCGTGCAGCCCAGGCAGGACACCCAGTCGGCGCCGGGTGCGACACCGATCTGGTTGGCACCGCCGTCGTCGCCGACGGCCGTGCCGGAGACGTGCGTGCCGTGGGGATTCGGCCACTGCGGCTCGATGCTGCCGCCGTCGTCGAACCAGTTGTAGTTGTGGTCGAACACGCCGCCGCCGAGATTGCCGCGGTACTGGTTGACCAGGGCCTCGTGGGTGTAGCGGGTGCCGGAGTCGATGATGCCGACCGAAACGCCCTGGCCGGTATAACCCTGGGACCAGGCGTCGGGGGCGTTGATCTGGGCAACGCTGGCGACCACCGCGTTGATCTGGTTCTTGGTCTCGGCGTTGTTCTCCGGCTCGGGGATGAACCCGACCGGCTCCTGGACCAGCGCCTGGACATCGCCGCGCTTGGCCAGCGCGTTGAGCATGTTCAGGTCGGTATTCTTGACGGCGATGACGTTGTCGATCCAGAAGGAGCGGTAATCCGCGCCCAGACTGTCGAGCTGCGCCTTGATGTCCGCCTGGCTGCGATCAGCCAGATCCCTGAGGGTGCGGTACACGAACCAGCCGCGTTCCTCCCAGTCCATCCCGAAAGCCGGCGACAGGTCCGCGCTTTCCTTCATGTAGATGAACATGCGGGCGCTGCCGCGTGACTTGAGATTCGTGGCCAGCTGCGGGTCCACGTAGACCTCTTCCTGCTGCGGACTTCTCCGCTCGTTGGAATCGGAGGCCTTGACACCCTGAGCGGCGGCCGGGACGGATATCGCGGCTGCCAGAATCAGGGCGACTATCGCCATCAACCATCTGATTTTCATTGGTACTCCCAGTTAGTTTGCGTCTTGCGAGTCTCTGCGCCCGATCTACTGACCGGGTCGCCGCTGCCCCCCGGAGCGACTCGCGTTGTCCATTTTCCGCAGGTCGGTAACCGATCGGTTTCCGAACTACGAATTCCCCATTGGATCACGCAAAATACGGGATGCACACCAGCGCGTCAAATCAGCGCCGGCTAAAGTGTGACGGGTATCACGTAAGTTGCAGGAAGGGCGACAGCGCCGGCCCCGTCAGGTTCTGAGGCCGGTTCCCCGTTTGAGCAGGAACAGCGCGACGCCGCCCAGGAGGGTGCCGAAGAGCACGATCATGAAGTACGCGAGGCCCAGCGAGACGTCGGTAATGCCGAGCATTCCGTAGCGCAGCGCGTTGACCATGTAGAGAATGGGATTGCCCAGCGCCACCTGTTCCCACAGCCCAGGCAGCAGGCCCACGGAGAAGAACACGCCACCCAGGTAGGTCATCGGCTGCAGCACGAAGGTCGGGATGATCGCGATGTCGTCGAACTTCTGGGCGTAAATGGCGTTGATGAAGCCGCCCAGAGCGAAGACGACCGCCGTCATCACGAGGATGGAGATGGTCACCAGGGCGTTGTGCATGAAAAAGCCCGAGAAGAAACCGGCCACCAGCCAGACGAGAAAACCGACGCTCAGCGCCCGGAACAGGGCGCCGGAAACATAGCCGGCCAGGATGATCCACGGCGGCAGCGGGCTGATCAGGAGCTCCTCGATATGCTTGCCGAACTTGGCCCCGAAGAAGGAACTGGTGATGTTGCCGTAGCTGTTGGTGATCACCGAGAGCATGATCAGGCCCGGCACGATGAACTCCATGTAGTCGATGCCGCCCATCTCGCCCACGCGCCGGCCGATGATCGAGCCGAAAATGACGAAATACAGGGTCATGGTGATGACCGGCGGAATCAGGGTCTGCGGCCAGATGCGCAGGATGCGCGTGACTTCCTTGATCAGGATGGTCTTGTAGCCGATCCAGTAGCTGTGGGCGGAGACTTCGACGCTCATGCCGCCTCCTCGTCGATGCCGACCAGGCGCATGAACAACTCCTCGAGCCGGTTGGCCTTGTTGCGCATCGAAATGACCTCGACGCCCTGCTCTTCCAGGACCCGGAACAGGCGATTGAGACTGCGCGATTTCGGAATGCTGGCCTCCAGCGTGCTGGCATCGCGCCGGACGATCTCGATGCCGTCGACTTCGGGCAGCGTTTCGATCGGCTCGCGCAGGTCCAGCACGAAGGTCTCGACCTGCAGCTTGCCCAGCAATTCCTTGACCGACGTGTTCTCGATGATCCCACCGTGGTCGATGATGGCCACGTTGCGGCAGAGGTTCTCGGCTTCCTCTAGGTAGTGCGTGGTCAGGATCACGGTCGTGCCGGCTTCGTTGATCTCGGAAATGAACTTCCACATCGAGCGGCGGATCTCGATGTCGACGCCGGCGGTCGGCTCGTCGAGGATCAGCAGCTTCGGTTCGTGCACCATCGCCCGGGCGATCATCAGGCGGCGTTTCATGCCGCCGGAGAGCTGGCGCGAGGGTCCGAAGGCCTTGTCCCAGAGGCTGAGCTTCTTCAGGTAGTGCTCGGCACGCTCGCGGGCCACGCGGCGCGGCACGCCGTAGTAGCCGGCCTGGTTGACAACGATATCGAAGGGCTTCTCGAACTGATTGAAGTTGACCTCCTGCGGCACCAGGCCGATCTGCGCCATGGCGCGCGAACGCTCCTTCTGCACACTGATGCCGAAGACCCTCGCTTCCCCGGAAGTCGCGTTGACCAGGGAACTGACGATGCCGATCAGGGTCGACTTGCCGGCCCCGTTGGGCCCCAGCAGGGCGAAAAAATCGCCCTCGGCGACTTCGAGATTGACGCCCCGCAGGGCGACGACGTCGTTGCGGTAGACCTTCCTGAGGTCGCGGACTTCCAGCGCATTCATGACAATCGGCCTATTGGTTTCGGTCGGGCGGCAAGGCAGAATAGCAGGCTGTCCCCGGCCTGCCGTGCCGGGCTCTTTACATCTTGGGTTCTAACACGTGGGAATCAAATCCGGATTTCGATCCACCCTGGGCGCCGGCCTGCTGTTTCTGGCCGCCGCCCCGCTATCCGCGCAGGAAACCGGCGTCGAAGACCGATGGACCGGGCTTTCGAAGTGCGAGCTCTCGGCGGCCGGCGGCCGTCTGACCGCTTCCGCCCTGTGCGGCAACCTGACCGTGCCGGAGAACCCGGCCGAGCCGGACGGGCGACAGCTCAAACTGGCCTTTGCCGTGAAGCAGGCCCGCGCGAGTACCGCCCTGGCCGACCCGATCGTCTTCCTGGCCGGCGGCCCCGGGCAGTCGGCGCGCGACGCGCTGCCGATCATGCAGGCCGCGCTGCACGAGCTCAACCGCGAGCGCGACCTGATCTTTCTCGACCAGCGCGGCACCGGCGGCTCGAACGCCCTGGAGTGCAACTTCGACGACCAGGGCGAGCTGTGGCTGCAGCCGGACTGGGCGGAACTCAACGAACAGCTCAAGGGCTGCCTGGCCGAATGGGATGCGCAGGTCGAGTTCTACACGACCACGCAGGCAGCAGCCGACCTGGACGCACTGCGCGAGGCTTACGGCTTCGAACGCCTGAATCTCGTCGGCGGCTCCTATGGGACCCGCCTGGCCCAGGTCTACCTGCGCAACTACCCCGAAAACGTCCGCACGGTCGTGCTCGACGGCGTCGTTCCGACACGCCTGGCCCTCGGCTCGGAGCACGCGATGATGCTTGACCGGGCGCTGGAGAAGGTCTTCGGGGACTGCCGGGAAACCGCCGACTGCGCCGAGGCCTTCCCGAATCTCAGCGAAGCCTTCGCCGAACTGAAGGCGCTCTACCGCGACAATACTCAGGACATCGTAGTCACTCATCCGCGTACCGGGCAGGGCATCGACCTGCCGTTCAACCGGGAGGTGCTGGCAAGCGCGTTGCGCTTTTTGGCCTACAACCCGGAAACGCAGATGATGATCCCCTACCTGGTGCACGAGGCCGCAAGCACCGGCAGCCCGGAGCGCCTGGCCAGCCAGGCCATGATCGTCACCGACCGCATGAACGACATGATCGC
>JAZBPT010000224.1:0-19238 GCA_036351755.1 Wenzhouxiangella sp.
CGGCGGTAACCGGGCCTGACGACGCTCTTCCAGCAGGGGCGCGGCATAGGCCAGGTAATCCCCCCGGCCGAGCGCCTCGAGCAGCGGGTGTTCCGGGTGCCGGGTCAGCAACAGGAACTCCCCTCCACGGTCGCCGCGGCCGGCCCGACCGGCCACCTGGGCGACGGTCTGCCCCAGCCGCTCAGGTGAGCGAAAGTCGGCGCTGAAAAGCGCCTGGTCGACGTCAAGCACCGCCGCCAGGGTGACGCCGGGCAGGTGATGTCCCTTGGCCAGCATCTGCGTCCCGACCAGAACGCAGGGCTTACCCTGGCGAACCCGCTCGAGCAGGCGATGAAATTCGTGCTTGCCGCCCATGGCGTCCCGATCCACACGGTGGACGGGCACTTCGGGGAAGCGTTCGGCGACTTCCTCCTCCAGGCGCTCGGTGCCGGCGCCCAGGGCGACCAGCGCGGGTGATCCGCACTCGGGGCAACGCCTGGGCTCGGGCCGCTGGCTGCCGCAGTGGTGGCATTGCAGGCTGTGGACGGCCTGGTGGAAGGTCATGTGCGCGCTGCAGCGCTGGCAGTCGGCCTGCCAGCCGCATTCCGAACACATCAGCACGGGCGCATAGCCGCGCCGGTTCCGGTAGATCAGTACCTGCCCGCCCTCGCCCAGGTGGCGACCCATCGCTTCGACGAGTTCCGGCGAAAGGCTGGTTCGCGAACCGCGCTGGTCGACGATGCGCCAGCGCGGCTGGCGTGCCTCGCCGGCACGCTGCGAAAGCCGCAACATCCGGTAGCGCTCCTGCTCAACGTTGAACAGGCTCTCGAGCGAAGGCGTCGCCGAACCGAGCAACACCGGAACGTGCGCCGAACGCGCCCGCAGGACGGCAACGTCGCGGCCGTGGTAGCGGGGCCCGTCGGCCTGCTTGAATGAGGCGTCGTGCTCTTCGTCGATGATGAACATGCCCGGCCGGGCCAGCGGCAGGAACACCGCCGAACGGGTGCCCACGACAACGCGGGCCCTGCCCGAGCGCGCGGCCCGCCAGGAGGCCAGGCGTTCGCCCTCACTCAGCCCGGAGTGGTAGAGGTAGGCCGGCTCGCCCAGCCTGGACTCGATGCGGCGGACGAGTTGCGGCGTGAGTCCGATTTCGGGCGCCAGGATCAACACCTGCCGTCCGGCAGCCAGCACGCGACGTGCGGCCTGCAGGTACACCTCAGTCTTGCCCGAACCCGTCACGCCGGCGAGCAGGAAGGCCTCGAAACGCCGGCGGGCTCTGAGGACGGCCGCCAGGGCCGAGCGCTGTTCGGCATTGAGCCGTGGACCCGCATTCGGCGGCGGGGGCGGCGGTCGCTCGAGTGCGCGCAGGAGACCACCTTCGCTCATGCGCCGCAGAACCTCGGGGCCGGCGCCGCTGCGCGTCATCAGTTCCTCGCGCGCCAGCGGCCCCTCGAGCAGGAGCTCACGCACGTCCATCTGGCGCGGCGCACGGCCCAGGTCGGCCTGACGGCCCTCCTCGGTCAATTCGAAGGCAGCGGGCGGGGGCGCCCGGAACTCGCGGCTGCGTCGCAGTGCTCCGGGAAGCAGCAGGTTGACCGCCTCGCCGGGCGGAAAGACATAGTAGCGGGCACACCAACCGATCAACTCGAGCAATTCGCCGTCGACCAGTGCGCTGTCGAGCACCCGTTCGATGGGCCGCAGGCCCTTCTGCGCCCGCCCTTCGGGATCGCCGTGCTCGATGACCAGGCCGACTAGCCTCCGCCGGCCAAAGGGGACCAGAACACGGCTGCCCGGGGGAGGCAGCGGCTGGTCGGGAACGGGCAGGTAGTCAAACAGGCGCGGCAGCGGAACCGGAACGGCCACGCGCGCCACCGTCGAGGGCGGCGCGCTCATTCAGGCCGTCCGCAAGCCGGGGTGGCGCTGCCCGAAGCCCACCGGCACTCAGGGCGTCTGGCGGTGAGCCAGCAAGCGCTCCTGGTCGAGGTCGATAAGGTCGCTGAGGATGCGAGCGGTCTCCTCGAGGTAGAGATCCTCGTCTTCGTCCTGCCCGTCGTCTTCCGAGCGCTCTTCATCCTGCGCGTTGCCGTCCTCGCTGGAATCGGCCGCGGTCTCGGCCTCGTCCTGGCCGGCGTCGTCCGCCATGGCCATGCCGTCGTCCGCGCCGAAGCGCTCGGCGCGGCGGGCCTCGGCCTCTTCCATCTCCTGGCGCCGCTCGGACTCCAGCAGGGAAATGCTCTCGCGATGGCTGTCGGCCTCCCACTCGGTGAGGTCTTCGACCAGCGCGACCAGCTCCTCGTCGGATTCCAGGCGCATTTCGTGACGGTGGCGGGCCAAGTCGATCAGCGGCTCGAGGTCGGCCACCGGCTCGTACTCGGTGGGATCGATCTGTGCCCAGGGCATTGCAAAGTCGAGCGCGCTCTCGCCGTACTCGTCCGGGTCGCCCGCCGTGGGCAGGCGTATATCGGGAATCACGCCCTTGTTCTGGGTCGAACCGCCGACGACGCGGTAGAACTGCGCCATGGTCAGTTTGAGCTGGCCGAGCTGCGTGTCTTCGCTCCGGGCCATGTTGTCGAGGTTGATCAGGTTCTGAACGGTACCCTTGCCGAAGGTCGGCTCGCCGATGATGACGCCGCGACCGTAGTCCTGGATCGCGGCGGCGAAAATCTCCGAGGCCGAGGCGCTGCGGCGGTCGACCAGCACGCCGAGCGGCCCTTCCCAGGCCATGCCCGGCTCGTTGTCGGTCTTGAGTTCCACCTTGCCGCGCGAATCACGAACCTGCACGACCGGGCCGGTATCGATGAACAGGCCGGTCATGGTGGTCGCCTCGACCAGGGCGCCGCCGCCGTTGCCGCGCAGGTCCACGATCAAGCCGTCGATGTCCTGGCCCTTGAGTTCGTTGATCAGCTTGCGCACGTCGCGCGTGCTGGAACGGTAATTCGGCTCGTTGCGCGAACGGCCCTCGAAATCGACGTAGAACACCGGCACCCGGATCACGCCGATACGGCGCGTGTCGTCTCCGGCCGGCAGTTCGATCACTTCGCTGCTGGCAGCCTGCTCTTCGAGCTTGACCTCGTTGCGAACGATGCGGATGACCTTCGACGGACCGCTCAGGCCGGTGTCGGCAGGCAGAACCTCCAGGCGAACGACGGTGTCGCGCTCGCCGCGGATCTTGTCGACGACGTCGTCGAGGCGCCAGCCCACGACGTCGACGATCTCGCCGTCGTCGCCCTGGCCGACGCCCACGATCCGGTCGCCGGACTGCAGGCGGCCGTCGAGGTCGGCGGGGCCGCCGGGCACGATTTCCATGACCGTGGTGTACTCGGTCTCGCGCTGGAGCATGGCGCCGATGCCCTCGAGCGACAGGCGCATCGAGATTTCGAAGTTCTCGGAGGTGCGCGGCGACATGTAGGCCGAATGCGGCTCGATCGAGCGGGTGAAGGCGTTCATGAAGAACGAGAACACCTCTTCGCTGTTGAACTCGTGGATCCGGCGGCGCAGATTCTCGTAGCGCTCGGTCAGGGTCTCGACGATCTCCTCGTCGGACTGGTCGGCAAGCTTCAGGCGCAACCAGTCGTTCTTGACGCGCTTGCGCCAGAGCTCGTCGAGTTCTTCGGCCGACATCGCCCAGGGCTCTTCGCTGCGGTCGAACTGATAGTCCTCGTCGACGCTGAAATCGAACCCACCTTCGAGCAGTTCCAGAGCGTGGGCTATCCGCTCGTCCGAGCGTTCGACATAGCGGTTGAAGATTTCATAAGCCGGCTCGAGGTCGGCGGTCCGTACCGCGTCGGCCATATAGTCGCTGTACTCCGAAAGCGCCTCGATGTCGGCGGCCGTGAAGTACATGCGATTGGGATCGAGTACCGAAAGGTACTGCTCGAAAACGCGCCGGGAAAACTCGGTGTCGAGCTCGGGGCTGCGATAGTGATAGCTGGTCATGAACCGCGAAGCCAGTCGGCTGGCGAAGCGGTGCTTGGCCTCGGGACTGAGGGAGACGGCCGTTTCCGCGGCCGCGCTGGCCTGGCCTGCCGGCTGTTGCAGCAGCAGAGCCGGCACCACCAGGACGGCGAGCAGGGAGACGAGAAACAGTCTGATCGAATTGATATTCATGTCAGCTATGACCGGATCGGACGGTGGAAGTTTGACTCGCGTCGATTGCGGGCCGCTCACCTTTTACCGCATGGTAACCCATCAGTTTGCAGAACGCCGTCAGCAGCCTTCCGGCCATGTCGTCCCATTCGGCGCGGCCGACCTGGTCGACGACCTGCGTCATGGCCAGGCCGCTGAACCCACAGGGATTGATCAGTGAAAACGGCGCCAGGTCCATGTCGATGTTGAAGGCCAGGCCGTGATAGGTGCGCCCGCGGCGGACCTTCAGCCCGATCGAGGCGATCTTGGAAGCGCCGACGAACACGCCCGGCGCGCCATCCTGGCGGCCGCCCGCCACATCGAGCTCGGCGAGCACATCGATGACGGCCTGCTCCAGGCGATCGACCAGGCAACGCACGCTCACGCCCTTGCGCTCGAGATCGAGCAGCGGGTAGGCGACAACCTGGCCGGGGCCGTGGTAGGTCACCTGTCCGCCGCGGTCGGTCTGCACGATGGGAATGTCGCCCGGATTGAGCAGGTGCTCGGGCTTGCCGGCCAGGCCCTGGGTGAACACGGGGTCGTGCTCGACCAGCCAGAGCTCGTCGCCGGTGGACTCGTCGCGCGAATCGGTGAAATCCCGCATCGCCGCCCAGACCGGCTCGTAGGGCTGCCGCCCCAGATGACGCACCGTGAGCGGTTGGCTGGTTGGCTGGTTGGCTGGTTGGCTTTCGCAGCACGGCGCCACATCCTTGTCTTCAGCCGCTCGATTGACCTGTCGCGAACTGTCAGTGCTATCCACCGCTTTGAATGTCATGAGATCACCTCGAAGCCTGCAATAACCAGCCAACTAGCGAACCAGGAAACCAGCCAACCCGAATCACAGCGTCATCTTCACCGCGTCGAGCGCCCGGATCTCGGTGTAGATGATCTCCAGGTGCCGCCGCGACTGTGCCTCGACGACCACCGTGATGCTCTCGTAGCGACCGTGCCGGCTGGGCCGAATCTTCACGTCGCTCTCGTCTGGCAACTCAGCGTGGCGGGCGATCACGCCGAGCACCTCGCGCAGGGAATCCTCTCCGGCCTCGACCATGGCCTTGACCGGCCATTGGCAGGGAAACTCCAGTGGAACTTCGGTCGGTCCGGTCATCAGTCGCCGCCGAACAGCCCGCCGACCCAGAGCCGGAAGCCGTCGATGCTGCGCCCGAAGAATCCGGCCTGCTCAACGCCCTCGAGCGCCACCAGCGGGCGATCGGCCAGGTCGGCGTCGTCCAGCGAGACGACCAGGCGCCCCACGTTCTTCCCGGATGCGATCGGCGCCGTCAGCGTGTCGTCGACCTCGAGTCTCGCCTCCAGCGCATCGTAGCGGCCGCGCGGTATGGTCACGAAGAGATCGCTGTCCACGCCGAGGGTCACTTCGTCGGCCGCTCCCTTCCAGATCGGCTCGACGCTGATCTCGTCGCCGGACTCGTAGAGCTGGTAGGTTTCGAAGAACCGGAAACCGTAGTTGAGCAGGGCCTGGCTGGCCGTGGCGCGGGCATCCTCGCTATCGGTCCCCATGACCACGCTGATCAGGCGCATGCCGTCGCGCATCGCCGATGTGACCAGGCAGTATCCAGCCGATTCGGTATGCCCCGTCTTGAGCCCGTCGACCGAGGGATCGCGCCACAGCAGGCGATTGCGATTGTGCTGGCGGATGCCGTTGAACGTGTACTCGCGCTCGGAGTACCAGCCGTAGAAGTCCGGAAACTGCTCGATCAGCGCATCGGCCAGGCGCGCGATATCCCGCGCGGTGGTGTAGTGCTCGGGATGCGGCAGGCCGGTCGCATTGACGAAATGCGTGTTGCTCATGCCGAGATTGCGCGCAGCCTCGTTCATCATCTCGGCGAACACTTCTTCGGTACCGCCGACATACTCGGCCAGCGCCACTGATGCGTCATTGCCTGACTGGATGATCACGCCCTTGAGCAGCTCCTCCACGGTCACGCGCTCGCCGACCTCGATGAACATCCTCGATCCCTCGGTCCGCCAGGCCTTCTCGGAAATCAAGACCTCATCGGACAGCGACATGTTGCCGTCGGCGACCTCCGAGAAAACCACGTAGGACGTCATCAGTTTCGTGATCGAGGCCGGCTCGACCTGCGAATCGGCGTCGAGTTCGGCCACCACGGTGTCGCTGTGATAGTCGACCAGCACGTAACTGGTCGCCCCCACGGACGGGGCGGCCGGCACCGGCGACTGGGCGAAAGAAAGCGGGCTGGCCGCCAGCAGCAAGGCGGCGATCAGCGGCGACAGGAAGTTTCGGAGGGCGAAATTCATGAGTCTGGAGTCAGTTCGGGAATGATTGCAGGCGGTAAGGGATTTTCAAGGGTACACATAGCGCGCCCGGCCCAGGCCGAGCTCGGCGACTTGATCGACAAGCGCGATGGCGCGGGAGACTTCGTCGATCGGTCCCAGGCGCACGCGCCAGACGTGGCCGACATCCGTCCGGGCCGACTCGGATTCAATGGGTCCGATTCCGGCCCGTTCAAGGTCTTCGACCACGCGGTGCGCCCGCCGGCGCTCGGAAAACGCGCCCACCTGGACGTAAACGGGCACGCGCGCCGGGCGCGGCGTATCACCCGGCCCGCCTTCGAAGGTAATGGCGCGAACCTCGACCGGCGCGGTGCCGAGCTCCGTCATGCCGAGCTTGCTGGCGGCCGCCCAGGACAGGTCGATGATGCGGTCGGGGTGAAAGGGACCGCGGTCGTTGACGCGCACGACGATGGTCTTGCCGGTATCGAGCCGGGTGACTTCGACCCAGGTGGGCAACGGCAGCGTCCGATGGGCCGCGGTCAACTGGTAGAGGTCATAGGGTTCGCCCGAGGAGGTCAGCCGACCGTGGAACTTGGTGCCGTACCAGGACGCGACGCCTCGCTCGCGATAACCCGAGGCACTGTCCATGACGCGATAGGTTCGGCCGAGCACCTCGTAGGGACTGTGGTTGCCGTAGGCGCTGCGCGGTTCGGGGCGGGGCTCGGGACGCTCGATCAGCGCCGGATCGAAGCGCTCGGCAGGTGGCCCATCGCTGACCTCGCGCACGGCTTCCCGGCCGCAGGCGGCCAGCAGAAGCGTGCAGGCCAGCAGACCGAGCGACCGCGTCGGAGTCATTGCCGCTGCTCCCGGATCTCTCCGGCCAGCTGGGTGACGGCCATGGCATACAGCGGCGAGCGGTTGTAGCGCGTAATGACGTAGAAGTTGTTCAGGCCCACCCAGTAGCCGCGGCCATCGGCCTGCTCGAGTTCGACCAGCGTGGCCTCGGTGTCGCCGGGCAAGTCGCCGGCGTCGAACTCGATACCCATTTCGGCCAGCTCGGCGAGCGTGTGCTCGGGCTTCAAGGGAAAATCGGCTCCCTCGGGCAAGTCGCCGGAGAGATCGGCAGACAAGGCGATGGGCTCCGCCTCGCGCCAGCCGTGCGTGGCCAGGTAGTTCGCCACCGATCCCATGGCGTCGGGCAGCGATCGCCACAGGTCACGCTTGCCGGTCTCGTCCATGTCGACGGCGTAGGCCCGATAGCTGGAGGGAATGAACTGGCCGACGCCCATGGCACCGGCGTAGGAACCGCGGACCTCGGTCAGCGGCAGGGCCTCTTCTTCGGCCAGGCGCAGAAACTGCCCCAGTTCGTCGGCGAAGAAGGCGCCGCGCTTGGGGTAGTAGAAGCCGAGTGTGGCCAGGGCGTCGATCACCCGATAACTGCCGGTATTGAGACCGTAGCTGGTCTCCACGCCGACGATGGCGACGATCACCTCGACCGGCACGCCGAAGCGCTCGGACACTTCGGAAAGCAGCTCGGCGTTAGCCCGCCAGAACTCCACGCCGGAACTGATCCGGGTGGGTGTGATGAAAATCTTGCGGTACTCGTGCCAGGGCTTGCTCTCGGCCGGCCGCGTGATGGCGTCGATGATCGACTGCTGGTAGCGCGCTTCCGACAGCACGCCCTGCACGTGTTCGGGATCCAGGCCGTACTCGGCCACCATGCGGTCGACGAAGGCCGCCGCTCCCGGATGCGGCTCCTCGCTGGCGACAACCGCCGCGGACATCATCAGGGTCATCACTAACAAGGGAATTCGCAGCATTGCTCGGTTTCGCTCCTGGAGACGTGTCGAGGATATAGAGGACGCGGTAAAGAAAAAGTTTGACCGCAATCGCCACGCCGCGATTCTATCCCATGAACCGGCGCCTGCTATAGAGGCCCATGACCAGCCCGAAGCCGGCCAGCAAGGTCACCGCGGAAGTACCGCCGTAGCTCACCAGGGGCAGGGGCACGCCGACGACCGGCAGGGCGCCGGAGACCATGCCGACATTGACCGCCAGGTAGACGAAGAACATGAAGATCATGGCGCCGGCCAACAGGCGGCCGAAGGCGTCACGGCACTGACCAGCCAGGAACATGCCGCGCAGGATGATGGCGACATACAAGGCCAGCACGGCCACGACGCCGATGAAACCGAATTCCTCGGCCAGGACGGAAAAGATGAAGTCGGTGTGCGGTTCGGGCAGGAACTCCAGGTGCGACTGGCTTCCCTCCAGCCAGCCCTTGCCGGACAGCCCGCCGGAGCCGACGGCGATCTTCGACTGAATGATGTTCCAGCCCTCTCCCAAGGGATCCGATTCGGGGTCCAGGAAGGTCCGGATGCGATCCTGCTGGTACTCATGCAGGTTCAGCCAGATCAGCGGGGCGGCCGCGGCGAGCGCGGCTGACACGCCGATGATCAACCGCCAGCGGAGCCCGGCGAGGAAGAGCACGCAGGCGCCGCTCATGCCGACCAGCACGGCGGTGCCCAGATCGGGCTGGATCACGATCAGCCCCACGGGCACTGCGATCAGGGTGGCTGCCGCGATGACGGTCCGCCAGTCCGGCGGGAGCGGCTTGCGGTCAAGCATGGCCGCCAGCGCCAGAGGCAGCGCCAGCTTCATCGCTTCCGAGGGCTGGAAACGTAGCAGCCCCAGATCCAGCCAGCGCTGCGCACCGCGCCCCACGCCGAAAAAAACCACCGCCACCAACATCAGCAGGGCCGCGAGAAACAGGAAGGGCGCCCAGGCCTTGAGCAAGCGTGGAGGAATCTGGGCGACGAACAGCATTACCGCCAGGCCCACGCCCAGGCGAACCCATTGCCGCCAGACCAGCGCCATGCTCTGCTCGCCCGCCGAGTAGAGCACCATGCTGCCGAAGGCGACCAGCACGACCAGCAGCCCGAACAGCCAGGGGTCGAGCCTCAGTCGCTGCAGCCCCACGGCGATGAGGGAGCCGGGCGAGCCGCTCACAATCCGGCCTCCAGTGCCGCGTTCATGACCGTCGCGGCAATCGGCGCGGCCACGCTGGCACCACCGCCGCCGTGCTCGGCGACCACCGAAACCACCAGGCGCGGCTCCTCGATCGGCGCGAAACCGGTGAACAGGGCGTGGTTGCGGAGGAACTCGGGCAACTCGTCCTGCTCTCGTTCGTCGGCTTCCTCATCGTCGTCCGGCCGCCCGAAAACCTGTGCGGTACCGGTCTTGCCTGCCATGCGTACGACCAGCCCCGATTCGATAGCGCGGGCCGTTCCGCTCGCACCATGCACGACGGCTTCCATCCCCTGGTGTACGGCCTGCCAGTCGGCGTCGTCGTGGCGCACCATCTGGACCGGCTCGCGCTGACCGACCAGGGCCGGAGCCGCCGTGTTGCCGCGACCGGCCAGGGCGGCAGTCGCGTGGGCCAGTTGCACCGGCGTGACCACCGTGAAACCCTGGCCAATGCCGGTAATGACCGTCTCACCGGGAAACCAGGGCTGATTGAAGGTCGCGCGTTTCCAGGAACGCGTCGGCAGGATGCCGCTGTTTTCACCCGGCAGGTCCAGCCCGGTGCTCCGGCCGAACCCGAACAGCGCGAGCTCGCGCGAGATCCGGTCGATGCCCAACTCCACGGCCAACCTGTAGAAATAGACGTTGACCGACTCGGCCAGCGCCAGCTCCAGGTCGACCCGACCGTGCCCGCCGGCCTTCCAGTCGCCATAGCTGCGGCTGTGGCCCGGAAGACGGTACTGGCCGGTGGAAACCACTTCGGTGCTCGGCGTGACGACGCCCGCCTCGAGGCCGGCCAGCGCGATGAAGGGCTTGACCGTCGAGCCGGGCTCGTAGCCGCCGGAGAGCACCCGATTGAAAAGCGGTCTCTGCCGGTGATCGAGCAGCCGGTTGTAGTCCGCGTGGCTGATGCCGTGGACGAAGAGATTGGGGTCGAAACCCGGCTTGCTGACCAGGGCCAGCACCTCCCCGGTGGCAACCTGGAGCACGACGACGGCGCCCGCATAGTCGCCGAGCGCTTCGTAGGCCGCGCGCTGGACATCGAGGTCGACGTTCAGCCTGAGATCCTCGCCGGGCTGCGGGTCCTTGCGCTCGAGCACCTTCAGGATTCGTCCCTGGGCATTGGTCTCGACGCGCTCGAAACCCGAACTGCCGTGCAGCTCTGCCTCGTACTGACGCTCGATACCCGTCTTGCCGACGTGGGTGGTCGCCCGATAACGGTCCGGATCCAGTCGCGCCCGGTCGCGGTCGTCCATTCGCCCCACGTATCCGACGAGGTGCGCGAACAGCTCGCCCTGCGGATAGTGCCGGGTCAGGTAGGGCTCGATATCGACGCCCGGCAGGCGATGGCGGTGGATGGCAAGCTTCGCGACCTCCTCATCGTCGAGATTGCTCTTGAGCGTGATCGACTCGAAGGGTCGCGACCGGGCGCGCTGTTGCTCGAAACGTCGACGCTCGTCGTCGCTGACGGGCACCAGGTCGGCCAGCCGCGCGAGCGTGTCTTCGAGGTCCGGGGCGCGCTCGGGAACCACCACGAGGCGGTAAGCGGGCAGGTTTTCCGCCAGAACCCGTCCGCGGCGGTCCAGGATCAGGCCTCGATTCGGCGGCAGGGCGCGCAGGCTGATGCGATTGTCGTCGGCCCGGGCGGCGTACTGTTCATGATCACCCAGCTGCAGCAACCCAAGGCGCAGACCCAGCAAGCACACGACGACCAGCATCAGGACGATCAGGAACTGGAGACGCCGATCCACCTGCGCCAGCGCGCTGCGGGAATCGCCCATGCCGGCCGAACGAGTCGAGGCAATCATGTCGGTCGGCGACGCTCCTTCTGGCGAAGGGCGTCGAGCAACAGGAACAGCCAGGGCCACAGGAGCATGCCCACGACCGGTGCCAGCCACCACTGCCAAGTCGGCCAGCGATCGCCGACCAGCCCGATGATCCAGAGCTGGACAATCCGGTCGTTGAACAGCAGCAGCATGACCACGGCAGCCTGCTGCCAGGGTGGAAAGAACCGGATACGGTAGCGAAATCGCTCGACCAGGTAACTGATGATGACCAAGCTGAGGGCGTGCTGTCCGAGCAGGGAGGCCGTGAGCACGTCGAGCACCAGGCCGCCGAGGAAGGCCTGCCCCAGGTGGCGCAGGCGCCCGGCCTCAAGATTCCAGTAAATCATCACCAGCGCCGCCCAGTAGGGGCGCGCGTCGGAAAACGCATCGGGCAGCGGCATCAGGGTCAGCGGCAGCACCGCGATCAGCGAGAGTGCCATCGTCCAGTTGGCAACGCCCCGCCGGCTCATTGCGTCGCCTCCGCCGCGGTCTCCCCGGCCGATTCCGAGTCGACCGGCTGTTCCGTATCCGGCCCGGCTCCCGCCGCTCCGTCCGCATCCGGCTCCACCGCAGGCTCCGGCGAATCCACCACGAGCACGTGCCGGGCGCGGTCGAGTCGGGCGACCGGGCGGACGATGGCACGCGCAAAGGCTTCACCGACGGGCCGGGAAAGGGATTCAACCTCGGCCACCGGCAGACCCGCCGGAAAGGCGCCGCCGAGACCGGATGTCACGAGCATGTCCCCGGGCTGAAGGTCAACATTCATCGGTAGGTCGGTGAGTCGCAGCTGGTTGATCCGGCCCGAGCCGTAGGCGACGGTGCGAAGACCGGTGCGCTGCACCCGCACCGGCAAGGCATGATCCGGATCGGAAATCAGGATGATCTGAGCGGTGTTGAGCGCGACTTCGTCGACCTGACCCATGACGCCGTGGATATCCATGACCGGCTGCCCCGGGCTCAAGCCGTCTCGGCTTCCGCGGTTGATGAGCACCCGGTGCGACCAGGGATTGAGATCGATGCTCATCAGTTCGGCGGACTGGAACGACGGCGCGATGCGCCGCGAGGCCGCCAGCAGGGCGCGCAGCTCGCGATTGTCCTCGCGCAACTCCTCGAGCAGGACCAGCTCGGCCTCGCGCTGGCGGTGTTCGCGCTCCAGCACGGCCAGGCGGTCCATCAACTCGTGACGATCGCGCATTTCCTCGCCCAGGCGCTGCCCGAGGTCGAACGGCGCTTCCACGGCGACGAACACCGGTTCCAGGGTACGCCAGGCCAGGCCCCTGAGCGACTCCACGTACTGCCCCCGATAGTCGAGGGTCATGAGCACGATCGCCAGCAGACCGTAGAACATCAGGCGGGCGATGCGCGCGGCCGCCTCGCCGTCGATCGCCGCAGGCCACGAACCGCCGGTGGGAGTCACTTCTCGACCCGCCGGCGCCGATCAACTCGCGAAGAAGAAATCGCCCTTGTTCTCATCCATCAATTCGAGGGCCCGGCCACCGCCGCGCGCCACGCAGGTCAGCGGATCGTCGGCGATGATGACCGGCAGGCCGGTCTCTTCCATCAGCAGCTTGTCGAGGCCGCGCAGCAGCGCACCGCCGCCGGTCAGGACGATGCCCGTCTCGGCCACGTCGGCACACAGTTCGGGCGGCGTCTGCTCGAGCGCAGTCTTGACCGCGCCCACGATGCTCGAAAGCGCCTCGTTAAGCGCCTCCAGCACCTCGTTGTTGTTGAGCGTGATCATCTTGGGCACACCCTCGGCCAGGTTCCGGCCCGAGACCTGAATCTCGTTGAGCTCGTCCTGCTGGTGGGCGCAGCCGATTTCCATCTTGATACGTTCGGCCGTGGATTCGCCGATCAGCGTGCCGTAGGAGCGGCGCACGTAATTCGTGATGGCCTCGTCGAAGTGATCCCCGCCGACGCGCACCGAGTTGGAGTAGACGATGCCATTCAGCGACAGCACGGCCACCTCGGTGGTGCCGCCGCCGATGTCGAGCACCATCGACCCGCGGGCCTCGTGAATCGGAATGCCCGCGCCGATCGCGGCGGCCATCGGCTCCTCGATCAGGAACACTTCCCGGGCGCCGGCGCCTTCGGCCGACTCCTTGATGGCGCGGCGCTCGACCTGCGTCGACGAACACGGCACGCAGACCAGCACGCGCGGACTCGGTCGCAGGAAGCGCGAAGAATGCACCTTCTTGATGAAGTGCTGCAGCATCTGCTCGGTCATGTTGAAGTCGGCGATCACGCCATCCTTGAGCGGACGCGTCGTGCGGATGTTGCCGGGTGTGCGCCCCAGCATCTGCTTGGCCTCCGCGCCGACTGCAGCGACTTCCTGCGGCCCGCCGGGCCCGCGCTCCATGCGCACGGCCACGACGGAAGGCTCGTTGAGCACGATCCCCTGGCCGCGCACGAAGATCAGGGTATTGGCCGTGCCCAGGTCGATGGACAGGTCATTGGAAAAGATGCCGCGTAAGCGCTTGAACATGATGAAAGAAGGAGCTGCGGAAGCTGATTGAGAAAAGACCGCCTAATGTAGCAACGCCAGCGAGAACCGGCAAGCGGAAAACCGGGTTTCGGGGAAACCCGGTCTTGGGGTTCAGGGTTCCGGCACGCCGGCACCCGGATTCAGGCAACGGCTTCGTCAGAATGCCCGTGATCCCGAGCCAGATAGAGATACATGGCCGGGACGACGAACAGGGTAAAAGCCGTCCCGATGGTCATGCCGGTGGCGATCACCAGGCCCATCGAGAAGCGCGAGGCGGCGCCCGCGCCGGTGGCGATCAGCAGCGGCACCATTGCCAGCACCAGGGCCGCGGTGGTCATCAGGATCGGACGCAGGCGGATCGAAGTCGCCTCTTCGATGGCCTTGCGCTTGCTCATGCCCTCTTCCTGGAGCTTGTTGGCGAACTCGACGATCAGGATGCCGTGCTTGGAGATCACGCCGATCAGCGTGACCAGGCCCACCTGGGTATAGATATTGAGGGTGGTCAGGCCCAGCGAGACGAAGATCATCGCCCCGCAGATCGACATCGGCACCGTGACCAGCATGATCAGCGGGTCGCGGAACGACTCGAACTGGGCCGACAGCACCAGGAAAATCACCGTCAGCGCGAAGGCAAAGGTCAGCAGCAGGGCCGATCCCTCGGTCTTGAACTGGCGCGACTGTCCGGCGTAGTCCACGTTGTATCCCGGCGGGAGTACCTCCGCGGCAGCGGTATCGAGCACCGACAGGGCATCGCCCAGTGGCACGCCCGGCCGGGGCACGCCCGAGATCGTGACCGCGTTGAGCTGCTGGAAGCGCTTGAGCTGGCGCGGCTCGACGGTGTCTTCGAGACTGATCAGCGTCGACAGGGGAATCAATTCGCCGCTTCTCGACCGCGTGTAGTAGTTGTCGAGTTGCTCGGGATTGAGCCGCCATTCGCGCGCCACCTGCGGGATCACGCGGTAGCTTCGGTTGTCCATTGCAAAACGGTTGACGTAGCCGCCGGCCAGCATCGCCGACAGATCGTTGCCCAGCGTGGCCATGTCGACACCCAGCAGGGCGGCCTTGTCGCGGTCGACCTGGATGCGCACACGCGGCTTGTCGATATTGAGGTCGGAGTTGACGAAGATGAACTTGCCGCTCTCGCGCGCGGCCTGCATCACCTGCGCGGCAAGCTCCTGGATATTGCTCAGCGGCTCGGTGGAGCCGATCACGAACTCCACCGGGAAACCGGAACCGCCGCTGGGCAGGGCCGGCGGCATGAAGGTGGCCACATCCAGGCCGGCCACGTTCTGGGCGGCCGGCTGGATGGCCTCGGTCATCACCTCGCGGGTACCGCGCTCGCGCTGGTTCCAGGGCTTGAGCACGAAACCGGTAATCGCCGAGTTGGTCGACTCGGTCATCCCGCCCCCGCCGCCGCTGGCGCCGTTGATGATGAACACGTTCTCCAGCTCGGGAATCTCGTCGATCAGGTCCACGTAGCTGCGCGTGTAGCGTTCCAGATACTCGATCGTGGAATACGGATCGCTCGTCGACTGCGCGATCACGAAGCCCTGGTCTTCCTCGGGAGCCAGTTCGGACTGGGCCGAGACGAACAGGAAACCGCAGGAGACCAGCACGATCAGGCCGAACACCGCGATGACCGACTTGGTCTCGAGCGCACCGTGCAGGCGCCGACGGTAGGCGCGACGCAGGCTGTCGAAGCGTTCGTCGAGCCAGTGGGCCAGGCGACTGTCGCCGTTTTCGCCATCATTGGCCTTGAGCAGTTTGGCGCACATCATCGGCGACAAAGTTAGCGCCACGATGCCGGACAGCAGCACGGCGCCGGCCAGGGTAAAGGCGAACTCGACGAACAGCGTGCCGGTGAGCCCGCCGATGAAGCCGATGGGGATGTAGACCGCCACCAGGGTCGTGGTCATCGCAACCACCGGCCACGCGAGTTCTCGCGCACCCCTGAGCGCCGCGTCGTTGGGCGTCATGCCCTCCTCGATGTGACGGTGGATGTTTTCAAGCACGATGATGGCGTCGTCGACGACGATGCCGATCGCGAGCACCATCGCCAGCAGGGTCAGCAGGTTGATCGAAAAGCCCATCAACAGCATCAGGAACATCGCGCCGATGAGCGACAGCGGCACCGCGACGGCCGGAATGATGACCGTGCGCAAGGAGCCCAGGAACAGGAAGATGACGATGACGACGATGATCAGCGCCTCGATGATCGTGGTGATGACCTCGTCGATGGCGTTGTTGATGTACTCGGTGCTGTCGTAGGGAATGTCGGCTTCCAGGCCCGACGGCAGTTCCGGCAGGATTTCGTTGTCCCAGACCTCGCGGACGTCGGCGATGACGTCCAGGGAATTGGCGTCCGGCGAGACCTGCACGCCGATGAAGGTCGCCTCCTCGCCGTTGAAGCTCACCGAAGAGTTGTAGCTTTGGGAACCAAGCTCGACGGTCGCAATGTCTTCGAGCCGCACCACGGTTTCCTGCGTGGACTTGACCACCAGGTCACGGAACTGCTCGGCGGTCTGCAGGTCGGTCTCGGCGGTCAGGCCGATTGAGATCATCTGGCCCTTGGTCGAGCCGACGGCCGAGAGCACGTTGTTGCTCGCCAGCGCCGCATAGACGTCGCTGGCGGTCACTTCCAGTGAAGTCATCCGGGCTGGGTCCAGCCAGATGCGCATGGCGAAGGTCTCCGCGCCCAGGATCTGTGCACGCTGCACGCCCGGGATGGTCGAAAGCTTCGGCTCGACGACGCGCACCAGGTAGTCGGTGATCTGGTTGTTGTCGAGCAGCTCGCTGTAGAAGCTCAGGTACATCGCGGCCGTCGACTGGCCTTCCGCCAGGTCCACCACCGGGTCTTCGGCGGCATCCGGCAACTCCCCGCGCAGCTTGTTGACCTTGGCCGCGACCTGCGTGAGCGCCTCGTTGGGGTCGGTTTCGATGTCCAGGTAGGCCTGGATCGTCGAAGCGCCCGGCACCGTGGTCGACACGATGTAGTCGATGCCCTCGGCGGTAGCCACTTCGCGCTCCATGGGCGTGGTGATGAAGCCCTGCACGAGGTCGGCGTCGGCGCCGATGTAGGCGGTCGACACGGTGATCACCGCATTCTGAAGCTCGGGGTACTGGCGTACGTTGAGATCGCCGGCGGCCCGCAGGCCCAGCAACAGGATGAACAGGCTGACCACGGTGGCCAGCACCGGCTTGGTGATGAAGATGTCGGTGAATTTCATGCTGGATCAACCGTTGGCCGGCTCCGGATCGAGATCGGACTCGGGCCGGATGTCGTTGTTGATGTTCACCGTCGAGCCGTTGCGCAGTTTCAGAAGGCCGCTGGTGGCCACTCGTTCGCCGGCTTCCAGGCCCTCGGTGATCTCGACCAGGTCCCCCCGCCGCTCACCGGTCTGGACAATGCGTCGTTCCACGGTGGGTTCGCCGCCTTCGCCCTGCCCCTGGACGACGTACACCGAATTGCCGTACGGATTGAAGCTCACGGCGGTCTGGGGAACCATCAGCACCTCGCGCGGCTCGCCCCAGCGAATGGTCACGTTGGCGAACATGCCCGGACGCAGGTTCATGTCGCCGTTTTCGAAAGTGGCCTGCACCAGGAAGCTGCGCGTGCGCTCGTCGATCGATCCCTCGATCGAACTGACCCGACCGTCGAACGTGCGGCCCGGCCAGGCGTCGGTGGTCACCGCCACGTCGGCGCCGATTTCGACGTGCGCCAGGTGACGCTCGGGCAGCGAGAAATTCAGGAAGATCGGCTCGAGCGCGCGCAGGGGGACGATGCTCGTACCCGGGGCAATGTACTCGCCCAGGTCGACGCGACGAATCCCGAGGTAGCCATCGAACGGCGCGCGCAGGACTTTCTGCTCGATCCGCGCCTGCTGTGCCTCGACATCGGCCACCGCCTGGCGATAGCGGGATTCGGCCTCGTCCAGGTCGGATTCCGAGACGCTGTTTTGCGCACGCAGACGGCGCAGCCGGTCTCGCTCCGACTCGGCCAGGTCGCGTGCAGCGCGCAGGGCCGCCAGCTCCGCCTGGTCGGTATCGACATCCAGGCGGGCCAGGACGTCGCCGGCCTCGACATAAGCGCCGTTCTCGAACTCGATCGAGCGCACGATGCCGCCGAGCTCCGTGGTCAGGTTCACGCCGTTGGTGGCCTTGAATGTACCCACCGCGCGAATCTCCCGCGGCCAGGTGTCCTCGCGGACCTCGGTCGCCGTGATGGTCGCGGTCGGCGCGGGCATGCTGTCGAAATACTGATTCATCATCATGCCGGAGAACCAGATCCATCCGAATACGCCGCCGAAGACGACGACCACGACGAGAAGCATCACGATCATGCGCTTGGTCACGGAGGGTTTCTTGTTCGGCGCGTGTTGTTGTTGATTGGCCATAGGTCGGTCTCGGTGAAAACGGGGATTAGGGGGTCGTGCCCAGGTCGCCGAGCAGCCTTGCGAGGCTCTCGTGGTCGCACAGGTCGGAGAATACGTCGCGGCACAGCCGGTCGACCTTGTCCGCCACGTGTGTCGAGCTGACGTCGTCGACCAGGGGCTTCCAGCCCAGGCCGTTGAGCAGAAACTCGATGTGCTGCAACAGCAAGCCGTATGGGCGGGTCACGTCGTAGAAGGAAAGCAGCCCGTCGGCGTGAACCAGCGTGTGCATGCCCAGGCAGAGGGTCCATGGACCGACGCCCAGGTCGAGGTTGCGCAGCCCGCGATCGGGCAAGTCACCGTCTGCGACGGCCTTTCGCACGATCGCGCGCACTTCTTCGCACATCGGCTGGCTGCCCTCGAGGGCGGCCTGGCGCCGGGCGTCGCTGGTCGCCGACCAGACCGCTTCGGTAAAGACGTACTGGGCCAGGCGGAAGTGTTCCGGGCACTGCTTCGCGAACAGGACGTCGGCCACCGACAGCGCAAACATTCGGTCGCGCGTGGTGCCTTCGAAAGCCGCCGCGCGGCAGAACAGGGCGACCCGGTCGCCTGCCATGCGCGTCGACAGGGCCAGCAAGAGGTCTTCCTTGGAAGAGAAGTGCTGGTAGAGCGTGCCGGTCGCATAGTCGCAGGCCGCCGCGACCCGCGCCATGGTCAGGCTGAGCAGGCCGTCGGAGAGAATCAGCTTGCGGGCCGTGTCCAGGAAAAGATCTTCCCGGGCCGCGAACTCGCGCGCCTTGCGTTCCTGGGTTCCCATGGGTGGCGAAGATAGCCGGTCGGGCGTGAATAGAACGCGTATTTTGAACGTCATTCAAAAAATGATCAAGCCCCAAGACGGTTCCGCCGCCCCCCGGCCGGATCGGTCGGAATCCCGCCACAGGTCCATTACAATGAGCGGCCGTTTGTCACTCGAACCCAAGGAACCCCCATGTCCGTGCTCATCTGCGGCTCGCTGGCCTACGACAACATCATGGTCTTCCCGGAGCGCTTCAAGGATCACATCCTTCCCGACAAGACCCACATGATCAACGTCGCCTTCCTGGTCCCCGAACTGCACCGCAATTTCGGCGGCACCGCCGGCAACATCGCCTACAACCTGCGCAAGCTCGGCGGCGA
>JAZBPT010000225.1:0-4934 GCA_036351755.1 Wenzhouxiangella sp.
ACCGGCGTGACGTCGAATTCGGCCTGGGAGACGACCTTGATGTGCAGCGGTTCGAGCATGTGGGCCAGCTCGCGGAGCTTGCCCTTGTTGCCGCTGGCCAGGACCAGCTTGCCGCCGTCAAGCGCCATCGAGCGCGGCGTCCTGTGCGGTGATCAGTTCGCGAATGCCCTTTTCAGCCAGTTCCAGCATGCCGTCGAGCTCGTCGCGGCGGAAGGCGTGGCCTTCGGCCGTGCCCTGGATCTCGATGAAACCGCCGCCGTCGTTCATGACCACGTTGAGGTCGGTGTCGGCGCCGGAGTCCTCGCGGTAGTCCAGGTCGAGCACGGGATCGGGGCCGAGCATGCCGACCGACACGGCGGCCACGCGGCCGTGGATCGGGCTCTTCTTGACCTTGCCGGCATCGAACAGGCCGTCCATGGCGTCGACCAGGGCCACGTAGGCGCCGGTGATCGAAGCGGTGCGCGTGCCGCCGTCGGCCTGGAGGACGTCGCAGTCGAGGGTGACAGTGCGCTCGCCCAGGGCTTCGAGGTCGATGACGGCGCGCAGGCTGCGGCCGATCAGTCGCTGGATCTCGAGCGTGCGCCCGCCTTGCTTGCCGCGCGTAGCCTCGCGCATGTTGCGCGTGCCGGTGGCGCGCGGCAGCATGCCGTACTCGGCGGTCACCCAGCCTTGCCCCTTGCCCCGCAGCCAGGGCGGGACGCGTTCCTCGACGCTGGCGTTGCACAGCACCTTGGTCTCACCGCAGCTGATCAGCACGGAGCCCTCGGCGTGGCGCGTGAAATGGCGCTGGATGGTCACGGGGCGGAGTTCGTCGTTCTGGCGTCCGGACGGTCGGGTCAAAACCGGGGTTTCCTTTCTCTCGGGGGTCGGGGAAGGGTACCATGTCGGACTGTTTCCAGCGGCTCTGTGGCCCGACGACAATTGCCATGATCAGAAGCATGACCGCCTACGCCCGGCGCTCCGGTCACCTCGAGGCCGGGCAGCTGACCTGGGAAATCCGCTCGGTCAACCAGCGCTTTCTCGACCCCAGCCTTCGCCTGCCCGAGGAGTTCCGGGCGCTGGAGCCCGGCGTTCGCAGCCGGCTCAAGGCGCGCCTGGGCCGCGGCAAGGTCGAAGTCTCGCTCAAGTTCCAGCCCGATCCGGCCGCCGCGGCCGCCGACATGCGCATTAATCTCGACGTGGCCCGCAACCTGCTGCGCGCGCACGACGAGATCGCCGACCTGGCCGGCGGCAGCGCCGAACCCGACCTGGTCCACCTGCTGTCCTGGCCGGGCCTGATCGAGCAGGCCGACAGTGATCTCGAATCGTCCTTCGAACCGGCGCTGGCATTGTTCGACGAAGCCGTCGACGAGTTGATCGCCGCGCGCGAGCAGGAAGGCCGCGCGATTGCCGCGATGATCGAGCAGCGCCTGACCGGCATCGAGGATCAGGCCCGCCTGGTGCGCGAGCGCATGCCGGCCATCCGCGAGGCGGTGGATGCGCGGTTTCGCGAGAAGCTGGAGTCCCTCGATGTCGCCGTCGACGAGGGCCGCATCGAGCAGGAAGTGGTCATGCAGCTGCAAAAGCTCGATGTCGATGAAGAGCTCGACCGGCTCGAGACCCACGTCGCCGAGGTCCGCCGGGTGATGGAACTGGATGAACCGGTCGGCCGCCGTCTGGACTTCCTGATGCAGGAACTCAACCGCGAGGCCAATACCCTGGGGTCCAAAGCGACCCTGGCCGAGGTCGGCCAGGCCGCCGTCGAGCTGAAGGTGCTGGTCGAGCAGATGCGCGAGCAGGTGCAGAATGTCGAGTGACGGCGACCTGTTCCTGATCGCCGCGCCCAGCGGTGCGGGCAAGACCAGCCTGATGCGGGCGCTGCTTCAGCAGTGCCCGAAGGTGGCGCTGTCGGTGTCCGATACCACGCGCCCGGCCCGCAAGGGCGAGATCGACGGCGAGCAGTACCACTTCGTCTCGGTCGAGGAATTCGAGCGGGGCATCGCCGACGGCGACTACATCGAGTACGCCGAAGTCTACGGCAACTACTACGGCACCCGCCGCGACCGCGTGGAGGCCCTGTGGGGCTCGGGTCGGGACGTGCTGCTGGAAATCGACGTCCAGGGCGCCGAGCAGATCCTGCGCTCGCACCCCGATGTCTGCACCATCTTCATCCTGCCGCCGTCGATGGCCGTGCTCGCCGAGCGCTTGCGCGCCCGCGGTTCCGACTCGCCCGAGGTCATCGAACGACGCCTGGGCGAGGCCCGGCGCGAAATCGAAGCCTGCGGCGACTTCCGCTGGATGGTCGTCAACGACGATTTCGACCAGGCCCTGGCCGACCTGCTGGCGATCGTGCGGGCCTGGCCCCTGCGGCGCGAGCGCAAGCTCTCCCTGGTGGACGGGCTATTGGACGAAAGCGCCGGCGGCGGTACAATAACCGATTGATTTTCTGTCGGGGCCCCGACAGCGGCCGGACGCGGCCCGTGCGGCCCCGGTTCAACTTCCGGAGTAGATACAAGCCATGGCACGAGTAACCGTAGAAGACTGCATCGAGGCGGTGCCGAACCGTTTCGAACTGGTCATGTCCGCCGCCCAGCGCGCCCGCATGATCGCCAACGGCGCCGACCCGCTGGTCGACGAGGAATCCGACAAGCCCACGGTCATCGCCTTGCGCGAAATTGCCGAGGGCGAAGTCAACGACGAGAACATCGCCCAGCTGCAGGCCGAACTGGACGCCCGCCTGGCGGCCATGCAGGCCGAGGTGCCGGCACCGCCGGAAGACGACCTGGATTGATCCGTCCGCTGAGCTGATTCCATGAGGACCCCGTAGCCGACCGGAACGCCGCCATGCTGCCAGCCCCGGTCCGCGAACTCAGGGACCTGCTCAACACCTACCTCGAACCGCAGCACGTGGCCGTCGTGCTGCGCGCCTACGAAACCGGTGCGAGGGCCCACGAGGGCCAGAAGCGTCGTTCCGGCGAGGACTACATCATGCACCCGGTGGCGGTGGCCCACATCCTCGCCGGGATGCGCATGGACCACCAGACCATCGCCGCGGCCATCCTGCACGACACCATCGAAGACACCGAGGTCGAGCACGACGATCTCGCCGAGCAGTTCGACGAGCAGATCGCCAAGCTCGTCGACGGTGTCACCAAGCTCGACAAGATGAAGTTCCGCACCCGCCAGGAAGCGGACGCGGAAAGTTTCCGCAAACTCCTCCTGGCGATGAGCCGCGACCTGCGGGTGATCTTCATCAAGCTGGCCGACCGCCTGCACAACATGCGCACGATCGGCCACATGTCGCCGTCTTCCCAGCGGCGCATCTCCACCGAAACGCTCGACATCTACGCGCCCATCGCCGCGCGCCTGGGCATGAACGAGCTGCGCGAGGAGCTCGAGGATCTCGGCTTCAAGCATCGCCACCCGAATCGCTACCGGGTGCTGAGCCAGCGCATCAAGCAGGGTGCGGGCAACCGCGCCGAGATCATCGACTCGGTGACCGACGCGCTGAAGAAGCGACTCAGCGAGTCGGGCATTCCGGCCCGGGTCGAAGGGCGCACCAAGACCCTCTACAGCATCTACTGCAAGATGCGCGACAAGTCCCTGAGCTTCGACCAGGTCATGGACCGCTATGCCTTCCGCATCGTGACGCATTCCGAGCCGCACTGCTACCAGGCCCTCGGCGTCGTGCACGCGCTCTACAAGCCCAAGCCCGGCAGCTTCAAGGATTACATCGCCCTGCCCAAGCCCAACGGCTACCAGTCGCTGCACACGGTGGTCAACTCACGCTTCGACGTGCCCATCGAGATCCAGATCCGCACCGAGGAGATGGACCTGGTGGCCGAGAAGGGTGCCGCCGCGCACTGGCTTTACAAGGCCACGCCCGACGGGCAGACCGCCGTGCGCGCCCGCGAGTGGCTGCTCAAGCTCGTCGAGACGCAGTCGCGGGCCTCCGACTCGGTCGAGTTCATGGACAGCGCTAAGGCCGAGCTCTTTCCCGACGAGGTTTTCGTGTTCACCCCGCGTGGCAAGATCATCGACCTCAAGGCCGACTCCACGGCGCTCGATTTCGCCTACGCCATCCACACCGACGTGGGCAACCAGGCCGTCGGCGCGCGCATCGACCGCGAACCGGTGCCGCTCAACTCCCGCCTCGAGTCGGGCCAGACCGTCGAGATCATTACCCAGAAGGGCGCCACGCCCCAGCCGGAATGGCTGGAGTTCGTGGCCACCTCCAAGGCGCGCTCGAGCATTCGCGCGCACCTGAAGAACCTCGAACAGGCCGACTCGGTGGCGATCGGGCACCGCCTGCTCGACCAGGCGCTGGCGCGTCGCGGCTATTCCCTGGAGAAGATTTCAGAGCGCCGCCTCGATCGCTACCTCAAGAAGCTCAAGCTCGAACGCCTGGAGGACCTGCTTATCCGCATCGCCCGCGGCGACATGCTCGCGCGCGTGGTCGCTCACAAGCTGCTGCCGCTGACCCAGCGCCGCACCAGCGAGGAGCCCGAATCCGAGGCGTTGACCATCGGCGGCACCGAAGGCAGCGCCATCGAGTACGCCAACTGCTGCCATCCCGTGCCCGGCGACCCCATCATGGGTTACCTCTCGCCCGGCAAGGGACTGGTCATCCACCGCCAGCGCTGCCCCAACGTCCCCGAACTTCAGAAGGACCACGCCGAGCGCTGTATCGATGTCGACTGGGCGCCGGTCATGCACGGCTACTTCTCGGTTCGCCTGAAGATCGTCACCGTCAACGGCCCCGGCGTGCTCGCCTCCGTATCGGCCACGCTCAGCGAAGTCGGCGCCAACATCGAGCGCGTCGAGCAACCCTCGACCACCCGCGAGACCGCCACCCTGCAGTTCACCCTGGCGGTCACCGGCCGCGACCAGCTGGCGCGGGTGATGCGCAGGCTGCGCCGCAATCGGCACGTGTTGAGGGTGAGTCGGGAAATTGC
>JAZBPT010000226.1:0-2167 GCA_036351755.1 Wenzhouxiangella sp.
CCGGCGGCGCGCTCGATCCAGCTCGACCTGCCGCGCTTCACCCTGGTGGGCGCGACCACCCGCGCCGGCCTGCTCACCTCGCCGCTGCGCGACCGCTTCGGCATCGTCGAGCGCCTCGAATTCTATGGCCCGGACGAATTGGCGGAGATCGTGGTTCGTTCGGCCGGCATCCTGGGTATCGAGGCCGACCAGGAAGGCGCACTGGAAATTGCCCGGCGTTCGCGCGGCACGCCGCGCATCGCCAACCGCCTGCTCAGGCGCGTGCGCGACTTTGCCCAGGTGCGCGCCGACGGCCGCATCATCGAGGCCGTGGCCGCCGAGGCCCTGGAGATGATGCAAGTGGATGCGCGCGGCTTCGACGCCATGGACCGCCGGCTGCTCAAGAAGCTGGTCGAGGATTTCGCCGGCGGGCCCGTCGGCGTCGAAAGCCTGGCCGCCGCGCTCTCGGAGGAGCGCGGCACCATCGAGGACGTCATCGAGCCCTACCTGATCCAGGAGGGCTTCCTGATGCGTACCGCCCGCGGCCGCATGGCCACGGCGGCCACCTGGAAGCACTTCGGCCTTAATCCTCCAGACCAACCCGAAGACCTGTTCAACAGCCGCTCCGAGACATGATCGAACCCTTCCGCTACCGCGTCTACTGGGAAGACACGGATGCCGGCGGCGTGGTCTACCACGCCCGCTACCTGGCCTTCTTCGAGCGCGCCCGGTCGGACTGGCTGCTGGCCATGGGTTTTCCGCAGGTGCCGATGCGCACCGAGCAGAACCGCCTGTTCGTGGTGCGCCGGGTCGACACCCGATTCGTCGCCCCGGCCCGGCTCGAAGATGAACTCGAGATCACGATCGGCGTCGAACACCTTCGAGCGGCTTCGCTGACGTTCAACCAGCGCATGACTCGTGCGGGCGACGGCGAACTGCTGGCCACGGCGCGCGTGGACGCCGCCTGCCTGGCCGCCGACCGCTTCGTGCCGGCCCGCATGCCGGGAAAACTGCGCGAAGCCATCCAACGAGAACAACAGAAACAGGAAACGCAATGAACGGCGAGTTGCAAGTCTGGGAACTGATTCGCGAAGCCAGCCTGCTGGTGCAGTTCGTGATGGCGCTGCTGGTGGCCGCATCGGTCGCCTCGTGGATGGTCATTTTCCGCAAGCGCCAGATGCTGGCGCGGGCCGAGTCGCGTTCGCGCAAGTTCGAGGAAAAGTTCTGGTCGGGCGCCGATCTCAACAAGCTCTACGACTCGGTGGCCGGCAGCCGCGAGCCGCGCGAAGGCCTGGAGGCGGTGTTCGAGGCCGGCTTTCGCGAGTTCACGCGGCAGCGCGAAGAGCGCCGCCTCGATCCCGACGCCATGACCAATGGCGCCCAGCGGGCGATGCGCGTCACGCTCACCCGCGAGATGGACCGCCTCGAGCATCGGCTCAGCTTCCTGGCCACGGTCGGCTCGGTCAGCCCCTACGTCGGCCTGTTCGGCACGGTCTGGGGCATCATGAACTCCTTTCGCGGCCTGGCCGGATCGCAGCAGGCCACCATCGCCATGGTCGCGCCCGGTATTTCCGAGGCCCTGATCGCCACGGCCATGGGCCTGTTCGCCGCCATTCCGGCGGTGGTCGCCTTCAACAAGTTCTCCAACCAGGTCGAGCGCCTGGAAATCCGCTACGACAACTTCAAGGAAGAGTTCGCCTCGATTCTTCACCGGCAGGCGCGCAAGCTGCAGGAACAGGGCTGACAGAGGATCTGATTCGATATGTCCGATCAACCCTATATCCGGCGCCGTCGCAAGCGCATGTCGGAAATCAACGTCGTGCCCTACATCGACGTGATGCTGGTGCTGCTGATCATCTTCATGGTGACCGCGCCGCTGATGAACCTGGGCGTGGAAGTCGAGCTGCCCCAGGGCTCGGCCGAACCGCTGACCGACCAGGGTGATCCGCTCATGGTCACGGTCACCGCCGAAGGCGATCTCTACCTGGACACCGGCGATGCGCCCGAGCTGATCGACGAGCAGACCCTGGTCGACACCGTCAGCGCCATCGTGGCCCGGAACCCGCAACTGCAGGTCACCGTCAGCGGTGACCGTGACGTGGCCTACGAGCACATCTACGGCGCCATGGTGTTGCTGCAGCGTGCCGGCGTGGCCTCCGTCGGCCTGGTCGGCGACCCCGAGCCCGAA
>JAZBPT010000227.1:0-7845 GCA_036351755.1 Wenzhouxiangella sp.
ACCGGAACCAGAACCGGAACCAGAACCGGAACCAGAACCGGAACCAGAACCGGAACCAGAACCGGAACCAGAACCGGAACCAGAACCGGAACCCGAGCCCGAGCCGGAACTCGAAGCAGAGTCGAGCGAGCCGCGTGTGGCCGGCGAGCGGGATGCGGATTCCGATGGCGACGGCAAGCCGGTCGACAACAGTGGTCGCATGCGGCCCTCGATGGTTCGCCGTCGCCGTCGTCGCCGTTGAGCGTTGGCCCCCGATGCTCACGCGAGCGTCGGTATAATTCGCTCGCAAATTTCTCAATCAGGCGCCATCCATGAACGTCAACGACATCTCGCCGGGCGTGAATCCGCCCGATGATTTCAATGCCATCATCGAAATCCCGCTCGACGGTCCGCCGGTCAAGTACGAGGTCGACAAGGCCACCGGCAGCATCCACGTCAATCGCCTGTTGGCCACGGCCATGCGCTACCCGTGCAACTACGGTTTCGTGCCCAATACCCTGGCCGAGGACGGTGACCCCCTCGATGTAATGGTGCTCATCCGCGTGCCCCTGCTGCCCGGATCGATCATCCGCTGTCGCCCGATCGGGTATCTCGAGATGTCCGACGAGGCGGGCCGGGACGTCAAGATCGCCGCCCTGCCGATCGAAGAGGTCTCGCCGCTGCACCAGGACATCCAGTCCATCGACGACCTCGCCACCTTCAGCCGCCGCAACATCCGTCACTTCTTCAGCCACTACAAGGACCTCGAGGTCGGCAAGTGGGTGGAAGTGCTGGGCTGGCACGGCCCGGACGAGGCGCGCACGGAGATCACGAAAGCCATCGAGGCTTTCGAGAAGAACGGCTGAGACTCGTCTATCCGGCGTCGGGAAGCACCCCGGCGCGCATCAGGATCGTCACCAGCGATTGCGTGAACCGCGCGCGGTCGCGACCGTCGATATGCGAGGTGTCGGGCAGTTCGAGCCCGGCCAACTCGGGATGGTCGGCAAAATGGATGGTGCGCGCACCGGTCGCCTCCGATAGCCGGTCCCAGTAGCGATCGCGCGGGTAGTTCTCGCTGTCGAGTTCCCAGTGGCGATCGGTCGTGGGCATGCGCAAGAACACGACCTTGCCGCCGCGTGCCTGAATCGCCGACACGGCTTCCCTGATCGGTGCCAGGTCCGAGCGCCAGCGTTCGGGCGGTGGCGGCGGGTGTTTCTCGTAGTCGGCTGCCAGGGCGTTGGTGAAGTGACCGCGCAGACCGGGTACGTCGGCGCGCCGGTAGTCGGCTGCGATGGTCCGGTCGGGCTGGAGCGTGGTGTAGTGCGCCGGCGGCGAACGGCCGTCGATCCAGCCTTCGATTTGCCGTACCAGGTTGAATTCGCTGCCGACGACGACCAGACGATTCTGCAGGGCGGTCAGCAATAGCCGTTCGATCCGCCGTTGCGGTCCGAATTCGCGGTGATAGTGGCGTACCCAGGGTTCGCTCATGTCCCGGTACCAGTGGGCGAGGCCGCGGGCATCCACGGCTACCAGCAGTACGCCGGCGAAGTCGTCGTCGGCGGCGAGATCCTCGATCACGGCGGTGGGGTAGTGTCCGTTAATGGCCAGCGAGGTGGCGGCCCAGCCCGGCATGCTCGATTCGAATACTTCGGTGGAGAAGGCCAGCTGGATTCGCGATGCCCCGGCGACCGTGAAGTTGCGCGACTGGTCGACTTTGCTCACGCGGTCCCGGTGCAGGCTCCACAGGTCGCGGTCGTCGTAGAGCGCGGGCTCGTAGCCCTGCGTTCGCCAGAACCACTCCCAGCCAGCCACGGCCGCACCGGCGACCAGAAGGGCCAGGACGATCACGCTGATGGCTCGGTAGGTGGCTTGCATCGTCAGAACTGAAAGTAGATGAAAGCGCGGCTTTCACCGGGGCTCGTCAGAACGGCGGCCAGAAGCAGCCCCACGACGATGCCACGAAGCGGCCAGGCCAGGCGATCGTAGATCAGCTCGATCTCGACGCGGCGAATGGCCGCATGCCAGGCCAGCAACGCGGCCATGGCCGCCAGGGCCAGCCAGGCGGCCGTGCTCATCGCCGATGCCGAGGGAGTCAGTAGCGCCCTGTAGAAGTCAGCGGCCTGGGCCAGGTGCTCGGCGCGGAACAGCACCCAGGTCAGGGTGACGACCACGAAGGTCACGGCCATCCAGACCGGCTGCATCAGGCGACTTCCGAGCCAGGCGGCCCGGTCGGACAGCGGGCGCAGGCCGTGTTCGACGACCAGCCAGAGCCCGTGCGCCAGGCCCCAAAGCACGAAGGTCCAGGCCGCGCCGTGCCACAGGCCTCCGAGGCCCATGGCGACGATCAGGTTTCCCAGGGTGCGCGCGCGCCCGTGCCGGTTGCCTCCGAGCGTGATGTAGAGATAGTCGCGAATCCAGGTCGACAGCGTGATGTGCCAGCGCCGCCAGAAATCGGACAAGCCGACCGCTGCGTAGGGCGCATGGAAATTTTTCGGCAGCACGAAGCCGAACACCCGGGCCGCGCCGATGGCACATAGGGAATACCCGGCGAAATCGCAGTAGATCTGGCCGCTGAAGGACAGGATGCCCGACCAGGCTGCCAGCGTGCCGACGCTCCCGGCCGCGGCAAAACTCGAGTCGACCACCGGCGCAAACAGGCTGTCGGCGAGTACGGTTTTGAGGAACAGCCCGGCCACCATCAGCGCCGTTCCCGTTTCGACGTTGGCGCCGGTGATCAAGCGCGGTCGTTCGAGCTGACCGGCAAACTGCTCGTAGCGCACGATCGGGCCGGCCACCAGCTGCGGGAAGAAGCTCACGTACAGGGCGTAGTCAGCGAAGTCGTTGCCCGGCCGGATCCGGCGTCGGTAGACGTCGAAGGTATACGACAGGGTCTGGAAGGTATAGAAGGAAATCCCGATCGGCAGCACGACGTCGATCAGGGGCGCCTGGAAGGCCGCCAGGCCCAGCCAGCCAGTGACTTCGTTGTAGTTGTCGATAAAGAAGTCGGCGTACTTGAACCAGCTTAGCAGCCCGAGGTTCACCGCCACCGAAAGCAGCAGCCATGCCCTGCGCATTCCTGGTGCCTGGCTGGCGTGCAGGCGCCTCGCGGCGGTCCAGTCGACCACCGTCGAGACGATCAGCAGCCAGATGAACACCGGGTTCCACGCGGCGTAGAAAAGGTAGCTCGCCGCCAGCAACTCGATCTTGCGCACCCGCCAGCCGCGGGTCAGGCCGACGATGGCCCACAGCGCGACGATGAACAGGGCGAAGGTCAGCGAGTCGAAAGTCATCCGTTACGAATCCGCCCGCAGTAGATCAGGGCGCGCTCCCCGTCCTCGGCCACGGCGCTCAGCGATAGGCAGGGGGAAGGCGATTCCGGCAACCGCAGCTTGCACGAGAAGCCGCTTGCCGCCAGTCCGGGATCCCCGAGCACTTCGGCGACCCGCGGCGTTGGCTCGCCGACCGGCTGGTGGAAGGTTCGCTCGCCGAGCCGGATCTCGACGCTGTCGAAACCGACCCCGTCGAGGGAGCCGGCCCAGCCGGCGAGCTCGACCGTTCCGGCGGCCACGTCGACTCGTAGTTCGTCGAGCCAGCCGCGTGTGCCCCGGCGGAAATCGTCGAGCGCCGACAGATCTCGCTTTCTCGGTGAGAGGACATAGATGTCCTGCTCGTGAGCCAGAAGTCGGGGCAGCCGTCGCAGCGAGAAGTCAGTGCCGACTCGTTCTCGCACCATGCGCTCGACGTAGCCCTCGGTGACGAAAGTCGTTCCGTAGATCTCGGGGTCGAGATCGGCGTTCTCGCTGCCGGCGATGTAGAGCATTCCACTTTCCGGCATCGGCATATCGGGCGGCAGGAGCGCTTCGTCATGCACGCTGAAACACAGCACGCCTCCGGGTTCCAGACAAGTCGTGAGCCTTTCGAGCCAGCGGCCGAACAAGCCGTCGGGCAGGTGAGAGAACAGAGAAGCGGCCCAGATCATGTCGAAGCGACGGCCCGGATCGAATCGCTCGGGCAAGGCTGAGGAGGGGTGCGCGTCGACACCGTAGCGTTGACGCACCCATTCGACCGCATCGGGTTGAATCTCGGCGGCGTGGATCCGGGCCGGCGGCAGCGTATGAATCAGAAAACGCAGCAGCCGGCCGTAGCCGCAGGCGAAATCGAGGAACTCCACCTGTTGCGACGGTCCGAAAAGCTGCCCGAGTAGCTGCCGCACGACCCGGTACTGCTGCAGGGCAACGGCGAAATACTGGCTGACGGCGGTGTCGGCGTCGCCGTGCGCCCGGAGCGAGTGAGCGAGCATCTGGCAGTCGGGGTGGATGACCGTGTCCAGTAAGTCCGCTTCCAGGTCCGGGCAGTGCCCGGCCAGGGCGGCGGCCAGGCATTCGTCGCGCTGGGCGCGTCGCGCCGCTTCGATCAGTTCGGAAGGAATGGCTTGAGACATGGCCGTGGAACGCCTGGAACACGTCGGGGTGACGCGGAATGCTACCATTAGCCGCCGCCGAATTCGGCGGGCCGTGCCTGGCCCGACCTATCAGCCTTCCGTGCCCTCAGAGTCCAGATGACCGATCAAGACGAAGCTATCCGTGCACTCCTGGCCCGCGCCGGGGAGATGGAAACCGACAATCCGGCTTCCGCCGGCATGCTCTACCTCGAGGCCCTGGAACGTGATCCCGGCTGCCTGGCGGCGCACAATGCCCTCGAGCGCATGGGCCACCCGCGCCGATTCAGTCACTGGATGCGCATCAACTGCACGATCCATCCCGACGACGACATCTTCCGTTTCTTCGCCCGCGACGGTCAGAGTCGCAATCCGGTGCGCGACTACCTGGCCGACGGCTGGCGCACGCTCAGTGAACTGATGGTGCTGCTCGAGCGCCTCGAGCGGCCGCTTTTGAACACCGAAAGCATGCTTGAGTTCGCCTCGGGTTTTGGCCGCTTTACGCGCCACCTCGCGCCGCTGTTGCCCGGCCGCCTGACCTGCGCCGATGTCCTTCCGGGCTCGATGGATTTCGCCCGGGAACAGTTCGGGGTGGCCACTTTCGATTCCAGCTTCGAGCCCGAGACGCTCGAGTTTCCCGAGCGCTACGACCTGGTCTTCGTTCTGTCGCTGTTCACGCATCTGCCGGTCGGTGACTGGCGGCGTTGGCTCAAGGCCCTGGCCTCGGCAGTCAAGCCGGGTGGCTTGCTACTGCTGTCCTTCCACAGCGAGCAGGTGGCCAGTGACTACGGCGTGACGTTTGGTGATGACGGTTGTTTCTTCGCGGCGAGCAGTGAATCACCTTCGCTCGACCCCGAGCACTACGGCACGACGCTGACGACAAGGGCCGTGGTGGAACGCGAAATTGAGGCCGCCTTGGGAGTTGAACCGACCCTATATCAATCGCTGGCATTCTGGGTCGGCCAGGATGCGGTGGCCGTTAGGATCTAAGGCCCACTCAAGCCGCGGTCCGGGTTAGGGATTGCCGCCTGATTTCTTTTGAGTCCGGCACCTTCGAGTGTCCTTGGACGTGTTTGTAGTGACACGCTCCAGAGTCCTTTCGCGTACTTGCCAATCCTGTCACACAGGTCTCTTTTGCCGACCGGTATTTCTTCGCTAGGATGTTCGGCGGGAAGGGCTTAACGCAAACGAGACTATCGTGGAGGCTTAAAATGAAAATTGGTAGTAGCTATAAACATTCATGGCGCGCGCGAACTTCGAGTACGACATTCTCTTTGCTGTTGGGAATGTCTCTTCTGGCGTCGTTCGCAGGAGACGCCATGGCGGCAATAGAATTCGGACCCGCTGATTATGTAGTCACCCAGCAATTGGGCGACCCGAAGCCCACCATAACCGCCTCATGGGGTAGTTGGACGGGCTATATCGCATACACGGATAGCATGAGCGCGTTGGAAACTCATGAGTTGGTGTTCGAGTTTGAGTCGCCAGACTATTTCACTTCATCCAACAGTGAGCACTGGGCCGTTGCCGTTCGGGCAGATGGTGTTACCGATACGGATAATGATGGTGCCCCGAATGCCCGTGGGCGTGGGGTAGTCATCGGCAATGTCACTGGTTACCCGAGTAATCCGCCTTGCGGTCCCACTCAGAATTCGAGCGCGGTGGCCATGGAGGCTTTCTGGTCCAGTGGTAATTGTGTGTATGGCCCATCTACGGAAAGCCAAGGCTTGAGCAATAATACGCGTTACAAGATCCACGTAATTTCTAGAATGGAAAACTGGTTCACGGAAAAGATCGAGAACGAGTATCAGCTTTGGAAAAAAGTGGGCGGGTCATGGCAGCTTCTTGATGTAGAGCTGTACGAGGAATTCTCTGGAGATAATCCCTCTCCGACTACTTTGGGAGGTTTTTTCCTGAGTACTTTGAATGCAGGAAAAGCGTGGACTTTCTATATCTACAACCTGACCAGCTACAAGTGCGGCTATGGCCAGGATCAGTGTTCAAATTGATCCTGGCTGCTTTCTAGGTAACTTCAGATACTGCTACCCGTCCTCAGGGGCGGGTAGCGTCGTTTTGGCTTATGTGGTCCCGGATTGTCGCAGCTGCGCCGACTACCGGTTCGGGGCTTCCTGTTCGCTCTAACGCCGAGCGAGGGCCGATCCTCATTCAGACTTTTCTTCTGATGAACACCAGCCGGACCCATTCGTCCTGTTCTGTGTGATCGACCGGTTCGCCCAGGTCGGTATAGGCGGCGATAACCGACTCGGCCTGTTCGGGCAGGATGCCGGATAGCACCAGCGTGGCGCCGGGCCGGAGACAGTGGATCAGCTTCGGGGCCAGTTCCACCAGCGGTGCGGCGAGGATGTTGGCCAGCACCAGGTCGTAGCGGCGATCGTCTTCCGGTAGCGCTGCGAATTCGTCGGGCAGCAGGCAGTCGATGCGCCCTTCCAGTCCGTTGCGGCGGGCGTTTTCCTCCGTGGCCAGCAGAGCCTGAGAGTCGTGGTCGACGCCCACCAGGCGTCCGGCACCCTTCAGGCCGGCCGCGATGGCCAGGACGCCCGACCCGCAGCCGAAGTCGAGGACGTCGCGGCCGGCCAGGTCCATGCCGTCGATCCACTCCAGGCACAGGGCCGTGGTGGGGTGCGTTCCCGAGCCGAAAGCCAGCCCGGGATCGAGCCGGATGACCAGCGGCCAGTCGGGGTCGGGCTCGAGGTGCGAAGGGCAGATCCACAGCTCGCGCCCGAAGCGCATCGGCTCGTAGCGGTCCATCCAGGCGCGTTCCCAGTCCTGCTCGACGAGCTCGTTGAAGCGAGCGCCGGCAGCCGCCTCCGCCAGCCCGGCCTCGGCCAGGGCGTCGGCGATGGTCGAGCGGTCGACGTCGGCGTCGAACAGGCCCTCGACGATGGTCTGCGGCCACATCGGCGTGCTGCCCGGCTCGGGTTCGTGGACCGGCACGTCGGCAGCGTCGAGGAGGGTCACGGCGTGCGCCCCGGCCTCCTGCAGCGCGGCCTCGGCCTCGTCGACGGCGGGTTCGTCGACGGTCACGCGTACCTGTAGCCAGCGCACGGTCTCGGGGCTGTCGTTCATTGCCAGTCTCCAAACACGGTCTGCAGGGCGGCAATGGCGGCCGGCCCGGCGGTTTCGGTTCTCAAGACGCGCGGTCCCAGCGCCACGCCCTCGCTTTGCTGGCGTTCGAGCCAGGCGAGCTCCGCATCGGTCAGGCCGCCCTCGGGGCCGATCGTGAGCACCAGGCCGTCCTCGCCGGGGGCATCGATGCGGCTCAGGGGCCGCTCGGCCCGCGGGTCGAGGTGCAGGCGCGAGCCCGCGGGCCAGTCCAGGGCCGTCAGCGCCACCGGCGGCTGAACCGTCGGTACGCGAACGCGGCCGCTCTGCTCGCAGGCGGCCACCGCCACCTGCTGCCAGTGGTG
>JAZBPT010000228.1:0-4084 GCA_036351755.1 Wenzhouxiangella sp.
AGACCAAGGAGCGCCTGTCTTCGCGATCGGCGGCGAGCTTCGTCTCCGGCGTGGTCAAGGACGCCTTCGCGCTGTGGCTGAACAAGCACGTCAGCGACGGCGAAGTCATCGCCAGGCTGGCCATCGACAATGCCCTCAAGCGCCAGAAGGCGCGCAAGAAAGTGGCCCGCCGCAAGGTCACCGCCGGCCCCGCCCTGCCGGGCAAGCTGGCCGACTGTGCCTCGACCGATCTCGAGGAAACCGAACTGTTCCTGGTCGAGGGCGACTCGGCCGGCGGCAGCGCCAAGCAGGCCCGCAACCGCGAATTCCAGGCGATCATGCCGCTGCGGGGCAAGATCCTGAACACCTGGGAGACCGATCCCGCCCAGGTGCTGCAATCGCAGGAAGTCCACGACCTGGCCATCGCCATCGGCGTCGATCCCAGCTCCGACGACCTGTCGAAGCTCCGCTACGGCAAGGTCATCATCCTCGCCGACGCCGACTCCGACGGACTGCACATCGCCACCCTGCTCTCGGCGCTGTTCCTGAAACACTTCCGGCCGCTGGTCGACGCCGGCCGCGTGTTCGTCGCCATGCCGCCGCTGTTTCGCATCGACGTGGGCAAGCAGACCTTCTACGCGCTCGACCAAGAGGAGCGCCACGGCATCATGGCGCGCATCGAGGCTGAAAAGCTCAAGGGCAAGGTCACCGAGACCCGCTTCAAGGGCCTCGGCGAGATGAGCCCGCTACAGCTGAGGGAAACCACGATCGACCCGGACACCCGCCGCCTGCTGCAGCTGACCGTCGACGATCCCGTCGGCACCGACGCCATCATGGACATGCTGCTGGGCAAGAAGCGCGCCGCCGATCGCCGCGCCTGGCTCGAGGAGAAGGGTAACCTCGCCGAAATCGAGGTGTGAACCCGAAACTCAATGGCGACGTATGCAGTGCGCGGGAGATAAAGTGGCCGCGGGTTGGGCACCCGCGGCCGAGTCTAGTTCCTCCATTGGATGCAAGTTCTTCCCGAGCAGCCGCAGCGCACTTGTTTGTCACGCTAGAGCTGGACAAGACCCGCAAGATAGTGAGTTACCTGAACCCAGTATGGAAGCACAAGCTCCAACAATCGACACAAAGCGAACCCTGCGATCAGCGCAACGAAGACGAATGAGCGGTGCCGTCTTCCCTCGGGTCCGGTCCAGTTTCGAGTGAGTTGGTGTGCAACTGCAGCCACTGCTACCACCAAAAAGATCGCGGCAAATGCGTGCAGTATCCATACCCAAACTAGAATTGAGTTCGGCATGACCTAGCAGTCTCCCCCCGGACCAGGGTAGTCCTGTATACACTCATCAGTGGCCTGATCCAGGCTCCACGTTTCCAGAACTAAGAGCACATAGGAACCAGCGCAAGCCAAGCCTGTACCGTAATTCGGGGCATTTCTGTAGGTGATGCAGGCGCCGGCCGCCACAGTCCCGGTTGCAGTTGCTCGGACACCTTGCTCAATCGCGTCGTCACACACATCCCCCTGCTCATGCAACCAATCCCTATAGTGCTGGGCAGCACATTCCCTTTCTTCAGAATCATCCCCAAAAGGACTGTCTCCAAACCCCCGCTGTAACCACCATCCAGAGCCAATTCCGGCGGCTCCCTGCGCGGGGTGGCAATGCGGTTGGCAATAGATATCGCAAAGCGGGTCGCTAAGCTCACAATTTGGAAATGGAGGGTTCAGACCAACCCCATTGATGCCGATGTTGCCACCAGGCGGCCCGACCGGTCCTCCGCCTCCACTGCCCGAAGGCAGCCCCCAACTAGAATTGAAATTCTCCGAATGAAAGGACCTCGCCGCCGTCGGATCGGAAATGGCCGACTTGAGCTGAAAGATCAACGAAGACTGTTCAAAGGAACTGTCAGCAAGATCAGCAGCAACTTCACCAAGGCTGAATTCATGCGTGACCCCAGAGTCAAGCTTGGCCAAAACCACTTCTTGATCTGAGTAGATCTCAACTTGCCCTCCCGCAAAGTGGAATACCGCGGCTTCATGCTCTGGGCTCACGTAGTAGGAATAAGCCTGGCCCCAACTGTCGAGAGACCATCCCAGCCCCAATGTCCAGAGCGTTAGAAGCAAGAAAATTCTGCAAAAAGTCATATGAGCACCTCATCTGGATCTGTGTCAAAAAATCGACAGAAAAGGCGCCGATCCTCAATGGCCTGTTGCATTTCGATATTGGCGCCAACTGCCGCCCCCATAATTACGTTAAAATTCAACATACTATCTCGTCAACCCTGTGCGCTCGTCAAGCAACGAGACCGCGAGAGTTCGCTGTCCGAGACAAGGCGCTGCCTGCAAGCCGATGTGGACACCCACAGAGTCTTTCGAAGGAAACTTTGCACTTCCGTTGACGAACTCCTGACGCCGGATCTGATCCAATCCGGGTATGAAGACGTCAATCCGCAATGCCTCTCGCAGGCGCCTTCTGGGGCTGACGGCCGGTTCGCTGCCGCTGCTCTGGCTAGGCGGCCTGCCCATTCGCAGCCTCGCAGGAGAGCCCATGTCTTCGCTTCCGATGTCGTTCGAACCGCTCGATCTCGATGATGCACGCTGGCGCGAAATCCTCACGTCCGAGGAATATCGCGTATTGCGCCGGGAAGCCACCGAACGCTCCGGCTCCAGCCCGCTCAACGAGGAAAAGCGCACCGGCACCTACATCTGCGCCGGCTGTTTCCTGCCGCTGTTCTCCAGCGAGCACAAGTTCGAGTCCGGTACCGGCTGGCCCAGCTTCTACCAGCCCATTCATCCGGACCACATCGGCACCAGGAAGGACTTTCGCCTGATCTGGCCGCGCACCGAATACCACTGCGCGCGCTGTGGCGGCCACCAGGGGCACGTTTTCGACGACGGTCCGCAGCCGACCGGCAAGCGCTGGTGCAACAACGGCGCCGCACTGGACTTCGTGCCCGAAGGCGAGGACCTGCCCGAGCTGAGGGCGTCATGAGCCGCCCGGCCCTTCGATCCGCGCTCGCCCTGGCGGCCTTGGGCCTGGCCTTGGCGTCGAGTCTGGCGGCCGCGCAGTCCGAAGAAGGTCTCGAGCGCGCCACCTTCGCCGGCGGCTGCTTCTGGTGCATGGAACCGCCCTACGACAAGATCGACGGCGTGATCGAGACCATCTCCGGATTCAGCGGGGGTCACGTAGTCGATCCGTCCTACGAGCAGGTGACTCGCGGCGGCACCGGGCATCTCGAAGTCGTGCAGGTCGTCTACGACCCCGAAAAGGTCGGCTACGAGACGCTGCTTGACGTCTACTGGCGCAACGTCGACCCCTTCGACGGCGGCGGCCAGTTCTGCGATCGCGGCGAAAGCTACCGGCCGGCGATCTTCGTGCAGGGCGAAGAGCAGGAGCGCCTGGCCCGTCAAAGCCTGCGCGACTTGCAGGCGCGCTTCGAGCAGGCGATCGAAGTCACCATCGAGCCGTTCGAGGCCTTCTACGCGGCCGAGGACTACCACCAGAACTACTACGACGAGAACCCGATCCGCTACAAGTACTACCGCTGGCGCTGCGGCCGCGACGACCGGCTCGAGGAAGTCTGGGGCGATCGCACCGGCGGCTGAAGGCTCGTCCAACCCATCCGTGACTTTCTTCACACGTGACGGCGTCGTCATTCGGGCATGATGGTCGGTTCATCGATCTTTCCCCAAAAAGACGGAGACAGCTCCATGCAGCAACTTGCGTGTCACTGCAGGCGACTTCTCGTCGCCCTCTTGTTGGCCCTTCCGCTTCTCGCAACCGCCCAGCCGGACGGCATCGAGCAAGTCACCAGCGTCGAAGGCATTACCGAATACCGGCTCGAAAACGGCATGAAGGTACTGCTCATGCCCGACCGCAGCCGGCCGACCACGACCATCAACGTCACCTATTTCGTCGGCTCCAAGCACGAGAGCTACGGCGAGACGGGCATGGCCCACCTGCTCGAGCACATGCTGTTCTACGGCACGCCCGACCACCAGGACATCAAGGCCGAGATCTCCGAGCGCGGCGGCTCGGCCAACGGCACCACCTGGTACGACCGCACCAACTACTTCCAGACCCTGCCCGCCGGCGAGGAGAACCTC
>JAZBPT010000229.1:0-6751 GCA_036351755.1 Wenzhouxiangella sp.
TCCATCCCCATGATGTAGTCCCAGTGCTGCTTGTCGATCGGCATGACCGACAGGCGGTTGCCGCGCTTGATCAGCTGCAGCCCATCGAGCGCGTCGCCGTGGTCCTTGATCTCGCGCAGCGAGATCGTGCGCTTGGTGTGGCGCTTGTACTTGACGTCGACCAGCATCCAGCGCGGATCGTCGGGGTCGCTCTTCGGGTCGTAGTACTTGGAATCCGGATCGAACTGGGTCGGATCCGGGTAAGGCTTGCTCGCCACCTCGGCGATACCGACCACGCCCGGCTCCTTGCAGTTGGAGTGATAGAAGAAGATCTTGTCGCCGACCTTCATGTCGTCGCGCATGAAGTTGCGCGCCTGGTAATTGCGCACGCCGTCCCAAGGCTCGACTCCGACGCGCTCGAGATCGTCGATGCCGAAGACGTCGGGCTCGGATTTCATCAGCCAGTAGTTCATATCAGGTTTCAGGTTTCAGGTTTCAGGTTTCAGGTTTCAGGTTTCAGGATTCAGAGATAGCATCAGTCTAAGGCATGGCGCCGTGGGTCCGCGTAGTGGTGCGGAGTCATTCAAACCAGCTCAGGCCGTGTTCGGTGATGATGCCGTCGAGCGGGACGTCCCAGTCGTCGACGGGCAGCGCATCCACCTCCTGGACGGAATAGGCCACGCCGACCAGGCGCGGGAGGTCGTCGGGCCGCCCATGGCGAAAGGCGAACGCGCGGTCGTAGAAGCCCGCGCCCATGCCCAGGCGGGCGCCGTCGGCGGCGAAACCGACCAGGGGCATCAGCACCAGGTCGATCTGCGCAGGCGCGAACTCCTCGGAGCCGACCGGCTCGGGAATGCCGAAGCGGTTGGCCTTCATGTCCGTATCCGGACGCCAGCGACGGAAGTGCATGTCGAGATCGCGCACCACCGGCATCAGCACGGACCGGTCTTCTTCGTCCAGCCAGGAGAGCGCTTCGGACAAGTCGGGCTCGCCGCGATGCGCGACGAAGCCCGCGATGATCCGGAAGTCGAACTCATCGACCAGGCGCCCGACCGCTGCCGAGATGGCGGCGTCCGCCCGTTCCCGCTGGCCGTCGTCGAGCGTCTGGCGGCGCCGGATCAGTTCACGACGCTGCTCTTCCTTGCGCTCGCTGGCGGTCATGGCGATGACTGGCAATGGGTGGGGGTGGTCAGTGGGGCATCGAGGGAGCGGCGCTCTCCGCATGTGCCGCTGCAGGTCGGTGACCTTGAACCAGAGGTTCAGGTGGGTTGGCTCTTCCAGCCTTCAGGCAATTCGCGTCAAGCGGACTGCACACCAGCTGAAAAGTCGCCATCCCGAGGTCGATAAGTAGGGACAAGGCATATTACGTTCCTGCTGGCGAACACCGCAGAGAGCGCCTGGTTCCCAGTCTAGTCCCGCTCCAGGGCCCGATCAAGCCGATCGGCCAAATCGCGGACCCTCGAGTCGACCTGGTCGCGCCGTTCATGCATCTGCTGGCGCAATTTCAGCACTTCCTCGGCCAGGTTGAGCGCGGCCATCACCGCGATCTTGTCCATGGAAGAAACCTTGCCGGAGTCGCGGATCTCGCGCATCTGCTGGTCGAGAAACAGGGCCGATTCCATCAGGGTGCGGCGCTGCTCGGGCGTGCACATCACGCGATACTCGCGGTCGACGATGCGTACCGTCACCGGCTCGGGAGACTGGCTCATGGTTTTATCCCGCGTTTTCCAGCGCCTTGAGACGCTCGATCATGGCTTCGACCCGCGTTCGGGCCTCCTCGTTACGCTGCACCAGCGTGGCGCGTTCGGCGACCAGGGACTCCTGGCGTGCCAGCAGCGAACTGTTCTCGTCTTCCAGGCGCTCCAGGCGCTCGAACATCTCCGAAAGACGCTGCTCCAGACGATCGATGGTCCGGACCGTTTGCTCCAGCGAATCCATGATGAGGTCCCCGTTTCGAAATCTTTCAAGGGCTTAATCATAGAACCTGTCAAGCCGCTTCACAACTACCCGGTTGCGCGGGCGTCCCGGTGATAAACTGGACGGCCTGTTTTCAAGCACCCGAGTTCATGACGACCGAACAGGAATCCAAGCTGGCCTGGCTGCTGGCCGTGGCCGCCGACAGCGCGCCCGAATCCGTTGCCGAAACCCACGCCGTGGTCACCGGACTGCTGTGCGGAAAGCCCGGCCAGGACGAGAACGAGCTGGCCACCCACCTTGCCGCCCTCCAGGTCGGCGACTGGACTTCCGAGCGAATCCTCGAGCAACTCGGACCGGCCCTGGCCCAGCTGCGCAACGAGCTGGCCTCCGAGAACATGGATTTCCAGCTGCTGCTGCCCACCGAGGACCGGCCGCTGGAAGAGCGCACGCGCTGCCTGGCACACTGGTGCTCGGGCTTCTTGACCGGATTCGGCGCGGCCTCACCCACGATCCGCTCCGAGGAGGCCAGCGACGCCCTGCGCATGGTCGAACAGATCGCGCGCGCCGCCACCGACCCCGATTCCGATCAGGAAGCCGAGGAAGGCGCCTACACCGAGTTGGTGGAGTTCGTACGCGTGGCCATCCTGATGCTGCGCGAGGAATGCCGCTCGGGCGTCACCAAACACTAGAAGGCGACGCGGAGATGATTCGAAGCGAGGAGTTTTCCAGGCGCCGCCAGCGACTGATGGAAGAAGCCGGACCGGGCGCCCTGATCGTACTGGCCGCCGCACCCGAGCGACTGCGCAACGGCGACGCCTTCTACCCCTATCGACAGGACAGCGACTTCCTCTACCTGACCGGCCTGGACGAACCCGAGGCCGTGCTCGTGCTGCGCCCCGGCCGGGAAAGCGGCGAGCAGATCCTTTTCCTGCGCGAGCGCGACGCCGACCGTGAGCGCTGGGACGGGCCGCGCCTGGGCCTCGACGGCGCCATCGAACAGCTGGGGATGGACGACGCCTTCCCGATCGGCGACCTCGACGACATCCTGCCGGGCATGATGGAAGGCTGCGATCGCATCTACCACCTGGTCGGCAAGGACGTGCAGCTCGACCAGCGCATCATCGGCTGGCGCAACCGCCTGCGCGCCGAGCAGCGCGGCAGCCACGGCCCCGGCGAGATCGTCGCGCTCGAACCCCTGCTCCACGAGCAGCGCCTGATCAAGTCGCGCGACGAGATCCGCTGCATGCAGCGCGCGGCGAAAGTCTCGGCGGCCGCGGTCACGCGCGCCATGCGCGCCTGCCGGCCCGGCATGAACGAGACCGAGCTGATGGCCGAGCTGCACTACGAGTACACTCGCAACGGCTGCCCGGCCGCCTACCTACCGATCGTGGCCGGCGGCGACAATGCCTGCGTGCTGCACTACATCCGCAACGACCAGGCGCTGCCCGACGAGGGCCTGGTGCTGATCGACGCCGGCTGCGAATTCGCCGGCTATGCCGCCGACATTTCGCGCACCTTTCCGGTCGCCGGGCGATTCACTTCAGCGCAGCGCGATGTCTACGACGTGGTACTGGCCGCACAGCACGCCGCCATCGACCAGGTCCGCCCCGGCAAGCCCTTCGAGGCCTTCCACGACGCCGCCGTCGAGACCCTCACGCGCGGCCTGATCGACCTGGGCCTGCTCTCCGGCAGCCTGGACGAGAACCTCGAGGAAGGCCACTACCGCCGCTTTTACATGCACAAGACCGGCCACTGGCTGGGCCTGGACGTGCACGATGTGGGCGACTACCGCATCGAGGAGCTCTCGCGCGTGCTCGAGAAGAATATGGTCACCACCGTCGAGCCGGGGCTCTACATCGACGACCGCGTGGACATTCCCGAGCATTTCCGCAATGTCGGCATCCGCATCGAGGACGATATCCGCGTCACCGACGACGAGCCGGAGAACCTGACCGGGGCGGTGCCCACCGATCCCGACGAGATCGAGGCGCTGATGCAGTCATGAGCCGCTCATGAACGACTTCGACGTCATCATCGTCGGCGGCGGCCTGGCCGGTTCCGCGCTGGCGGTCGGTCTGGCGCAGGCCGGCAAGCGCATCGCGCTCGTCGAGGCCTTCGAGCCGAAGGCCGACTCGCGACCCAGCTTCGACGACCGCACCCTGGTGGTCAACGCCGCTTCGCTCAACATCCTGGCCAACCTGGGGATTCTCGACGACGGCCTGGTCACCTGCCCTCTCAAGCACATCGAAATCAGCCGCGCCGGGGCGCCGGGCCACCTCAGCCTGCATGCGTCCGAACACGGCTGCGAGCGCTTCGGGGCGGTCATCGTGGCCCGCGAGCTCGGTGCCGCCATGCTCAGGCGGCTCGAATCGACCGCCGGCATCGAGTCCTTCTGCCCGGAGAAACTCGCCGGTGTCGAAGCCAACGAAGACCGCGTGGCCATCCATCTCGAAAGCGGCAGGCAGTTGAGCGGCCGGCTGCTCGTGGGCGCCGACGGCACGAACTCCACCGTCCGCCGACTGAGCGGCATCGAAAGCCGGCGCTACGACTACGGCCAGTCGGCCATGATCTTCAACGTGCGCTGCCCCGAGCGAGCGGCCGACACTGCCTGGGAGCGCTTCACCCCGGCCGGTCCGCTGGCCTTCCTGCCGCAGCCCGAAGACCGCCTGGGCGTGGTCTGGATCGATCGAAACGAGGCGATCGAGGCCACCCTGACCCTGGATGACGAACAACTCGTCGAGCGCCTCGAATCGCGCAGCGGGCGCACGCCCGGCGGCTTCTCGTCGCCCGGCAAGCGGGCGAACTATCCGCTGGCCCTCACCCGAACGCCCCGCCCTTTCGCCCCGCGCGTGGCCCTGGTCGGCAACGCCGCCAACACCGTCCACCCGGTGTCGGCCCAGGGCTTCAACCTGGGGCTGCGCGATGTCGCCGCCCTGGTCGATCACGCCGGCGCCGCCGAAGATTCCGGCCGCAGTGAGGTGCTCGGCGCCTGGTTCGACGACCGCCGCGACGACCAGGCGGCCACCGTGCGCTACACCGACACCCTGGCGCGCGCTTTCTCCAACCCCTCGACCATCGTGCGGCTGGGCACCGGCCTGGGCCTGTTCGCCCACGCCGCCGCGCCCGCGCTCTCCAGGCGCCTGGTACGTTCGGCCATGGGCTTCCGCGAGCCGGTCAGCACGCTGGCCCGGGAGCGAGCGTCATGAAGGTCGATCACGACATCGTCATCGCCGGCGGCGGAGTCGCCGGGGCCACGGCGGCCGCCCTGCTCGCGCAATCGGGCCACAGCGTGGCGCTCGTCGACCGGCGCCGGCCCGATGCGCCCGACCCGGACTCGGACTTCGATGCGCGCGTCGTGGCGATCGCGCCCGGCTCCGCGGCGGTGCTGGGCGCCGCAGGCGCCTGGGAGCGGCTGCCGGATGGTCGGCTCGGACCCTACGACCGCATGCAGGTCCATGCCGACGGCGGCAAGATCGTATTCCGCGCCTCCGAGCACGGCCTCGGCAAGCTGGGCTGGATCGTGGAAGTACCCTGGCTGCAGGCCTCTTGCTGGCAGGCGCTGGAAACCATCGACGGCGTCGAGCTGATCGCGCCGGGCAGCGTCGGCGGCTTCAGCCAGCGAGAGGACCATATTCGACTGGAAATCGAAGGCGGCAAGACGCTTCGGTCCCGCCTGCTGGTCGCCGCCGACGGCGCCCGCAGCCGCCTGCGTCGCCTGGCCGGCATCGAAACCGACCTGTGGCACTACAACCAGCAGGCCCTGGTCACGCACGTCGAAACCGAGCGACCCAACGACGGCATCGCCTGGCAGCGCTTCACCGAGCACGGCCCGCTCGCCCTGCTGCCGCTGTCCGACGGGCGCTCGTCCATCGTCTGGTCCCAGCCCGAGCGGCGCGTGAGCGAGCTGAAGACGCTCGACGAGGAAGGCTTCCTGGCCGAACTCAACGCCTGCCAGGACAGTCCCTTCGGCGAGGCGACGGCAGCGACGAAGCGCTACGCCTTCCCCCTGATCCGGCGCCAGGCGAAGAACCTGGTCAGCGGCCGCGTCGTCCTCCTGGGCGACGCCGCCCGCAACGTCCATCCCCTGGCGGGCCAGGGCCTCAACCTGGGCCTGATGGACGCCGCCGCCCTAGCCGAAGTGCTGGCCGACTGGCGCGGCGAATCCGACCCGGCACGCGCCCTGGCCCACTACGAGCGCTGGCGCATCAGCGGCGGCAGCCTGGTCGCCGGCGGCATCCACGCCATCAACGAATTCACCCGCGCCGGTCCCGGCCGCTCCCTGGCCGGGCTGGGCTTTTCGCTGGCTGGCAGGCTCTGGCCCCTGCGCGAGGCCTTCGTCGAGCACGCCTGCGGCCTCGACCGCGACAGCCCGAAGCTGGCCCGCAGCGCACGATGACCCGCTGAGATGACCACGCCTTCGCCCCTCAAGGCCGCGCTGCTGGTCCTGGCCGGCGCGATCATGCTCAGCTTCGCGGCGATCTTCGCGCGCCTGACCGGCATGCCGCCGACGACTTCGGGCTTCTACCGCATGGTCTTCGGCTGCCTGGCCTTCGCCGGCCTGCTGGCGCTGCGCCCGGAAATGCGCGTGGGCTGGCGCGACAACTGGGCCGGCTCCTTCCTGATCGGCGCCTTCTTCGCCGCCGACATCTGGTTCTGGCACCGCGCCATCGAATACATCGGCCCGGGCCTGTCGACCCTGCTGGCCAATTTCCAGGTCTTCTTGCTGACCGCCATCGGGGTGATCTGGATGCGCGAGCGCGTCGGCTGGCGCTTTGCAACCGGTCTCGGGCTGGCCATGGGCGGCCTGTGGCTGCTGTTCGGCCGCGACTGGGCCAACCTGCCGCCGGATTATCGA
>JAZBPT010000230.1:0-4131 GCA_036351755.1 Wenzhouxiangella sp.
GCCGTCGTCCTGGTGCTCGGCCAGCGGGCAGCCCCGTCGGCTCATGCCCCAGACGATGGCGTCGCGGTCGAGCAGCGCTTCGGTCAGCCCCAGTCCCAGGCCGCTGCTGTTACCCGTGATGAACACATTCATTGTCGTTTACTCCCTCCCGATAGTGCGTTCGAACAGGTTCAGGATACGCCAGTATTCATCGCGCCAGCTATCCGGACGGGTGAATCCGTGCCCCTCCATAGGATAGGACGCCATTTCCCAATGGTTCTTCTCCAGCTCGATCAGGCGCTGCGCCAGGCGCACCGCGTCCTGGTAGAAGACGTTGGAGTCGAGCATGCCATGGGCGATGAGCAGGTGACCTTCGAGGCCTTCAGCGAACTCGATGGGCGAGCTGCGCTTGTAGGCTTCCGGATCCACCTGCGGCGTGTTGAGGATGTTCGAGGTGTAGAAGTGGTTGTAGTGCGCCCAGTCGGTCACTGGCCGCAGGGCGGCACCGGCCTCGAAGACTTCGGGCGCCTTGAACATCGCCATGAAGGCCATGAAGCCGCCGTAGGAACCGCCGTAGACGCCGACGCGCTCGGGGTCGGCGTCGTGGTTTTCCACCAGCCAGACGACGCCGTCGATCAGGTCCTGGAGCTCGGGCGTGCCCATCTGCCGGTAGATGGCCGTTCGCCAGTCGCGGCCGTAGCCGGCGCTGGCGCGAAAATCCATGTCGAGCACGTGGTAGCCGCGCTCGGTGAGCAGGTTGTGGAACATCTGCTCGCGGAAGTAGTTGGGGTAGCGCAGCCAGGTGTTCTGCAGGTAGCCGGCGCCGTGCACGAACATCACCACGGGATGCTTTTCGCCGCCGTGGGGCGGCTCGGCGCGCGCCGAGTAGAACTTGGACCACACCGGGCGGTCGACGTGGCTTGACGGCACGGCGACGATCTGCGGCTGCTGCCAGTCCACGTTCCGGAAGGCTTCGGTGCGGGTGTCGGTTAGCGGCTCGAGTTCGCCCGAATCGAGGCTGGCCAGGGCGGCCTGCGGCGGCAGGTAAGCCTCCGAGTAGCGAACCAGCACGCGTTCGCTGCCGCCCGGCAGGGCGGTGAAGGACTCGATGCCCTTGTGTTCGGTGATGCGCTCGAGTTCGTCGTTGCCCAGGTCCAGTCTGTAAAGGTCGTACTCGGTCGGGTGCGAGCGGTTGGTCAGCATCAGCACCGTCTCGCCGTCGCTGGCAACGACGGGCTCGAAGACCTCGAAATCACCGCTGGTGTGCTGCCGCGGATCGCCGGAACCGGCGTCGACGGTGTAGAAGTGGCTGTAGCCGGTCTGCTCGGACAGCAGCCACAGGGTCTCGGATTCGGGCAGCCAGCCGAACTCGTTGAAGTACCAGTTGATCCAGGCTTCGTCGGTCAGGCGGTGGCGGGCATCCAGGGACGGTTCATCCGCGCTCGTATCGACCACTGCGAGCCAGCGGTCCTTGTTGTCGATGGCGCGCAGCTGCACGGCGACCAGTTCGCCGTCCGGGTGCCACTCGGCGCCGTTGAGGCTGACTTCGCGCAGCTCGTCTTCGCCGAGGGGGTCGATGTCCTGTTCCTTCTTCAGGTCGGCCAGCGGGTCGGTGTCGATGCCCGGCAGGCCGTCGAGTGCCAGTTCGTGCTTTTCGCGCTGCTCCAGGTCGAGCAGCCACAGCGTCTGCGGTGCCGGAGCCTTGCGGCCGACCCGGGTGCGAACATCCTCGACGTCGATATAGCCCGACTGGGTCACGTACTGCGGCATCTGGCCGGTCTGGCCCTCGTCGTGGCCGGCCGGCTGCACGGCGAGCAGCAGCCAGCGCCCGTCGGGAGAGAGGCTGGATGCGGCTGCTTCCATGCCCTTGCCCAGGTACCAGGGCGCGACCGAGCGGCTGGAGTCTTCGCTGGCGGCCTCTTCGGCCGCTTCGCGGGCCTCCTGCCTGTTCTCGCGCTCGTCGCGCAGGCTTTCGAAGAGCCGCAGTTGCATGCTGGCCAGGTGGTCTTCCGGCTCGGCGTCGGGCGCCTCTTCGAAGCGCAGGTCGGTCACCGGCCAGCCGAGGCGATCGACCAGGTCGTGGGTCCACCATTGGCTGCCGCGCCGGAAGATGACGCGATCGCCTTCGGGGCTGAATGCCGGGTCGGCATCGGCCGCCGTATCGCGGGTGAGTTGCAGCAGCTTGTCGCGGCCCGGCATGCGCGCAAAGAGGTTGCCGTCGCGCACGAAGACGATGCGGCCGGTCTGCGGATGAAGAATCGGGTCCGCGCCGTCGATGCCGGCCTGGTCGGCGTACGCCACTACGCTGTCTTCTCCGCTGTCGAGGTCGACGCGGTGGATGTCGAACAGCTCGCTGTCTTCCCGTTCGACGCGGTAGTAGACGGCCTCGCCGTCGAGCTGCCACCAGGCTTCCTCGACGGGCGGGCCGATCCACTGGGGGTCGGCCATGATCTGCTTGAGCTCCGGAGTCTGGGCCAGCGCGCTGCCGGCCAGCAGCGCAGCGGCTGCCAGGAAAAGTCGCTTCATGGGTTCATCGGGGTTTGTTGAATTCCGATTCCGGATTCTACACGGGATGACGGGGGCGTCCGTCCGCCCCGCGATCGACCGTTCTGACACGCGTCAACCCGCCGGCCGCTCGCGCTTGCGCCCGGTGACGGGGCGGTTACAATCCGTTGACAGTTATCAACGACAAGTGAAGTCCGGGGAGAGAGGGATGCAGGAGGCGGCCGGAATCTTCCAGCCGGTACTGGACCTTGTTGCCGCATATCCTTACCTGATGCTTTTCGTCGGCCTGCTGCTGGCCGGTGAAGTCGTTCTCTTGCCCGCGCTCTACCTGGCGACAACCGGTCGACTGGACCCGGTCGCCGTGATCCTGGTGGCAGTGGTGGCCACGATGCTTTCCGACCTGGCCTGGTTCATGATCGGCCGATGGTCGCCCTCTGGCGCCGTGGAGAAGATGCGGCAGCGGCATTCCAGCCGGGTGATCAATCGACTGCAGGGCCTTTTCTCGCGCAACGGCCCGCGGCTCCTCTTCCTGTCGAAGTTCGTCTATGGCACGCGCATTGCCGCGCAGGTCCTGGCCGGGGCGTTGGGCATGTCCGTGCGCACCTGGTCGGCGGTGAATCTCGCCGCCGTTGTCACCATTACCCTGGCCATGGCCGGCCTGGCCTGGGGCGTGGTCGGCACCGCGCAGCATCTCGAGGAATTGGTCGAGCATATCGAGGCCACTTTCCTGCTGTTCCTGCTCCTGGCGATTGCCGCCTACCTGGTGGTCGGCACGATGTTGAGGAAGCGATGGTTTCGGTCGTGATAGCCGCCTACAACGAGGCGGCCACGGTGGGCCGGGCCGTGTCCGACGTCATCGGGCACCCCCAGGTGGAGGAAGTGATCGTGGTCGACGACGGCTCGAGCGACGAGACCGCCGAGCGCGCGGCCGAGGCGGGCGCCCGGGTCCTGCGCCTGAAGAACAACGGCGGCAAGGCGGCCGCGCTCGAGGCGGGGGTGACCCAGGCGGCTAGCGATGTGCTGCTGTTCCTCGACGCCGACGTAACGGGGCTGACCCACGACGCGATCACGCGGATCGTGCGGCCCGTCGCGGAGGGCATGGTGGACATGCACGTCGGATTGCGGGCCCGCAAGACCCTGTGGCTCAACCGCTGGCTGCGCGTGTTCCCCATCATCGGCGGCGAGCGGGCTCTGACAAGGCGCATCTGGGGCCTGGTGCCCGAGCGCCACAAGCGCGGCTACCGCATCGAGGTGGCGCTCAACCACACGGCCAAGCGATTCGGGCGGGGGATGAGCTTCGACCTGGTCACGGGCGTGACGCACCGCACCAAGGAGAGCAAGTTCGGGTGGCGGCGCGGACTGCTTCGGCGGCTGGACATGATCGGGCAGGTCACTGCCGTCACATGGAGTCTTTACATCGTCGGCGGTCTTCGTGATATCCTCTCGCGTCCCGAGTCGGAGCAAGTCGACGACCGGGGCGGCTGATCTCCGGCCGACACGCGATTTTTCGGGATCGGGCTTGCAAAGAATCGGAGTCGATCCTATAATTGCGAATTCGATTGCGGGGTGGAGCAGTCTGGCAGCTCGTCGGGCTCATAACCCGAAGGTCGCAGGTTCGAATCCTGCCCCCGCTACCAGGTTTTTGGA
>JAZBPT010000231.1:0-60135 GCA_036351755.1 Wenzhouxiangella sp.
CGAACGGCGCTCGCTGCTCGACTGGGTCATCCGGCCGGCGCTGCGCACGGTCGAGGGCGTGGCCGACGTCAATTCCCTGGGCGGTTTCGTCAAGACTTTCGAGGTCGTGCCCGACAACGCCAGCCTCTACGGACGAGGGCTTTCGGTGTCGGACCTGGTCCGTGCCCTGGAAGCCAACAACCGCAACGACGGCGCCGGTCGGCTCAACGACGGCGAGGAGGTGCTGCTGCTGCGCTCGCAAGGCAGCATTCGGACGCTTCAGGACCTGCGTGACATCGTCGTCAAGCCGCATCCCACCGAACCGGTTCGGGTCCGCGACGTGGCCGAGGTGCGTTTCGGTGCGCTCACCCGTTACGGCGGCGTGACGCGAAATGCCGAGGGCGAAGCGGTCCAGGGCCTGGTGCTCGGACTTCGCGGCGCCAATGCGCGCGAGGTCGTCGACGGCGTCAGGCAGAAACTCGATGAGCTGCGCCCGGGACTGCCCGACGGCGTCAGCGTCGAGGTGTTCTACGATCGCGGCAACCTGGTCTCCCGCGCGGTCGGCACCGTCTCCAACGCGCTCGTTCATGCCATCGTCCTGGTCGTGGTGCTGCTCGTGCTCTTCCTTGGTAACCTGCGCGCGGCCCTGACGGTCGCACTGGTGCTGCCGCTGGCGGCGCTCGTGACCTTCATCCTGATGTACGCGTTCGATATGTCGGCCAACCTGATGTCGCTCGGCGGTCTCGTCATCGCCATCGGCATGCTGGTCGATGCCGCCGTGGTCATGGTCGAAAACATCGACACTCATCTCAAGGCCGAGCGCGACGGCCAGCGTGTGCCGCGCCTCCACCTGGTCTACCGCGCCGCGCGCGAAGTAGCTCTCCCGGTGACCTCCGGCATCGTCATCATCATTCTGGTGTTCCTGCCGCTGCTCACCCTGCAGGGCCTGGAGGGCAAGCTCTTCTCGCCGGTGGCCGCCACCATCGTCTTTGCGCTCGCCGGTTCCCTGTTGCTCTCGCTGACGGTCATTCCCGTATTCGCGTCCTACCTGCTCAGGCAGGGGGCGGCCGAGGAGCCCTGGATCGTCCGGCGCCTCCAGGCTGCCTATCTTCCGGCTCTGGAGTGGTCGCTCGGGCACGAAAGAGCCGTGGTCGGCATCGCTGCGGGCCTGCTGGTCGTCGCCGGCGGCGTCTACTTCCTGGTCGGCAAGGCCTTCATGCCGACCATGGACGAAGGCGACATCGTCGTTCAGCTCGAGAAGCTGCCCTCGATCACGCTCGAGGAATCGATGGCGATCGATCTCAGAGTGCAGGAGGCCCTGCTGGAGATTCCCGAAATCCGGAATGTCATCGCCCGGACCGGCTCGGACGAACTGGGTCTCGACCCGATGGGGCTCAATGAAACCGACAGTTTTCTGCAGCTCGAGCCGCGCGAGGACTGGACGCTTTCCGACAAGGAGGCGCTGATCGACGCGATTCGCGCCAGGCTGGAGCCCTTCGTCGGCATCAATGTCACCTTCACCCAGCCGATCGAGATGCGGGTCTCGGAGATGCTCACGGGCGTGCGCGGCGACTTGGCCGTGAAGGTGTTCGGTTCCGACCAGGCGGCCCTCAATCGCACGGCCGACGCGATCGTGGCCGAGCTGCAAGCCATCGAGGGTGCCGAAGACGTGTTCAGTCCGGCCAACGACGGGGCGCAGTACTACCAGGTGAATATCGATCCCCTGGCCGTCGGACGGGCGGGCATTTCCGTCAGGTCGCTGCAGGACATGTTGCGCGCCCAGGTCGAGGGCCTGCAGGCGGGAACGGTCTACGAGGGCATCCGCAGGACGCCCCTGGTGGTGCGCGGGCCCGACTCGGTCCGCAATTCTCCCGCGGCATTCGCCAACCTGCGTATCACCCGTCCCGACGGCACGGTTGTCCCCCTGGGACAGCTGGCCACCCTCGAGCGGGTGGCGGGGCCGGTCGCCATCGAGCGAGAGAAGAGCAACCGCTACGCAGTGGCGATCGCCAACGTGTCGGGTCGGGATCTCGTGGGATTCGTGTACGAAGCCCAGCAGCGGGTGGCCGAAAACGTCGATTTGCCGACCGGCTACTACCTCGAGTGGGGCGGCGAATTCGAAAACCAGCAGCGCGCGGCCCGTCGCCTGGGCGTGGTCGTTCCCGTCGCGCTTGGGCTCATCTTCCTGCTGCTGTTCTCGACTTTCCGGTCGGTGCGTCAGGCCGTGCTCGTGTTGAGTAATATCCCCTTCGCCCTGACCGGGGGCGTGCTCGCCCTGTGGCTGACCGGCGCCTACCTGTCCGTTCCCGCCTCGGTCGGCTTCATCGCCTTGCTCGGGATCGCCGTTCTCAACGGCGTGGTCATGGTGACTTACTTCAACCAGATGCGCGCCCTTGGCGTGCCCATGGAGCAGGTGGTGCGCGAAGGCGCGCGTCGCCGGCTCCGGCCGGTGCTGATGACGGCCACGACGGCCGCCTTCGGCCTGGTGCCGCTGCTGTTCGCCAGCGGGCCGGGATCGGAAATCCAGCGACCGCTGGCGATCGTCGTCATCGGCGGCCTGGTGACTTCGACCCTGCTCACCCTGATCCTGCTGCCGGTGCTCTACCGCGCATGGGGTGAATCTTCGCCGGGCGATTCCCGTGACGCCGAAGCAGAGGAGATCGATCGATGAACGAACACAATCGCCTGCTGACGATCATCGTTTCACCCGATATCGAGGAAATCGTCGTCGACTGGCTGCTCGCCCGGGATGATCTGCCCGGCTTCAGCACCATGCCCATCCGCGGCCACGGCGAGCGCCCCGAGGCGATGGACCTGCGCGAGCAGGTGGCGGGTCGGCGGGGCCGGGTAATGATCCAGAGCTGCCTGTCTGCGGGGACGGCCGAGGCGGTGGTCGATGCGCTCAGGGCCGCATTTCCGGGTACGGGAATCCGCTACTGGGTGGCGCCGCTGGAAGCCTTTGGCCGCCTGGATTGATCGCCCGGCCGGGACTTGACGGCCGCGGACTTGCTCCAGATCAACACCGGCCGGGATTCGAGCCTTCATGATATTCTTCGGAAGGTTTCGTTTTCTGATGCCAAGCAAAGGAAGAGGGTAGTTATGGATCATCCGGTCAAGGAAATCCTGGTGCCGGTCGACGGCTCCGACAACGCCAATCGCGCCGTGCGATTCGCCGCGGGAATGGCCTCGGCGCTGGACGTGCCGATGCGCCTGTTCTATGTCTTTCCGGCCGCCTCGGTCGAAGTCATCGGCATGGCCGGCATGTCCCGCGACGACATCGATCATGCTGCCCAGGCGGCGGCACAGCGCGCCTTCGACAAGACGCGCGAAGCGCTCGGCGACGACGCGCCGAAAGACCTCGAGGAAGAAACCTCGATCGGCGATCCGGCCGAGGAGATCGTGCGCTACGCCGAGGACGATCCCGGCGTGATGGTGATCATGGGCCGCCGCGGGCTGTCGCGCATGAAGTCCCTGGTGCTCGGCAGCGTCAGCGACAAGGTCAGCCGCCACGCGAAGAGCCCGGTAACCATCATCACTTAAAAATCTCCCCGGAACTACTGCGCACGCGGCTGACGGCGTCCGGCGGTGCTCGGAATCCTCATGTACTTCAACGTACACTGCGGTTCCTGCGCTCCGGCGGCCACCGTCAGCCGCGCGCTCGCTACGTTCCGGGAAGATTTTTCCAATCTTTCCTCGAGGGTCCAACGAAACCCGCGTAGGTCGGGGTCGCATCCCCGACGGACGACATCGCTGATGCCCGCACCGGGGTCTACGCGTGTTTTCGGCGCTTACTACCCCCGACAGCCCCTCAACAGAAATCCCGCGAGCGGCTGTCGAGGTCGGCCAGCCAGGCGTCGAGGCTGTCGATGCGTTCGGCCACCAGGTGGCACACGCCCTCGACGTTCTGCAGCTTGCCGGCCACGCGCAGGATGCGTCCGCCGAGCACTTCGCGCCGATAGCGTTCGAGCAGCTTCGGCCAGACCACCACGTTGACGATCCCGGTCTCGTCTTCCAGCGACAGGAAGACCACGCCCGAGGCCGTGCCCGGGCGCTGGCGATGGGTGACCAGCCCGGCGGCCGACAGGCGTCGGCCGTCCTTCTGGCCGGGCAGGTCGTTGGCCTTCAGCACGGTCTGGCCGAGCCGCGGCCGCAGCAGCTTGACCGGATGGCGCTCCAGGCTCAGGCCGAGGCTGGCGTAGTCGTCGAGCATTTCCTCGCGGGCCTTCGGCAGTGAGAGCTGGACGGGCTCTTCGCGAATTTCCGTGCCGGCCAGCAGGTCGCCCTGACGCCGCGCGCCCAGCGCGGCCCAGCGCGCGCGATGACGATGCCCGGCCAGGCCCTTGAGCGCGCCGGCGTCGGCCAGTTTCTTCATCGAGCCCCGATCGAGCCCGGCCCGCTCGGCCAGCTCGTCGACGCTGTAGAAGGGGGCCGTTCGACGCGCCTCGGCGATACCTGCAGCGACGTCCTCGCGAAAGCCCTTGATCATCCGCAGCCCGAGCCGAATCATCGGCTCTTCTTGATAGCGCGTTTGGCCTTTCCGTGTCTTTCCGTGTCTTCCGTGGTTCCGTTGTTTTCGAGTCACCAGCGTGCAATCCCATTCGCTATACCGCACATCCACCGGCAGCACCCGAACGCCGTGCCGTTTGACGTCGTTGATGATCTGCGCCGGGGCGTAGAAGCCCATCGGCTGGCTGTTGAGCAATGCGCAGGCGAAGGCGGCGGGGTGGTGGCACTTCAGCCAGGAGGATACGTAGGTCAGCAGGGCGAAGCTGGCCGCGTGCGATTCGGGAAAGCCGTACTCGCCGAAACCGCAGATCTGTTTGTAGATGCGTTCGGCGAATTCTTCTGAATAGCCGCGCTCGCGCATGCCCGACATGAGCCGTTCGCGAAACGGTTCCAGGCCGCCGCGCCGGCGCCAGGCCGCCATCGCCCGCCTGAGCTGGTCGGCCTCGCCGGGGCTGAAGCCGGCGGCGACCATGGCGATCTGCATGACCTGCTCCTGGAAGATGGGCACGCCCAGGGTGCGTTCGAGCACGCTCCTGAGTTCGTCGCTGGGGTAGCTGACCCGTTCGGGATGGCGCCGGCGCTCGAGGTAGGGATGCACCATGTCGCCCTGGATCGGTCCGGGGCGCACGATCGCCACCTCGATGACCAGGTCGTAGAAACAGCGGGGCTTGAGCCTGGGCAGCATCGCCATCTGCGCGCGCGACTCGACCTGGAACACGCCGACGGCATCACCGCGGCAGAGCATGTCGTAGGTGCGGGCGTCCTCGCGTGGGATGGTGGCGAGCGTCAGCTTGCGCGTGTTTGTTGGTTCGTTGGTTCGTTGGTTTGTTCGTTCTTTGGTGTTTTGGTTTTTTGGTGTTTTGGTGCGGGAGGCACCTTGCGCATCCCGGTTCACCAGGTCCATCGCCTTCCTGATGACCGTCAGCATGCCCAGCGCCAGGCAGTCGACCTTGAGCAGGCCCAGGGTTTCGAGGTCGTCCTTGTCCCACTGGATGATGGTGCGATCGATCATGGCGGCGTTCTCCACCGGCACCAGTTCGTGCAGGGGCGTATCGGAGATGACCATGCCGCCGACGTGCTGGGAGAGGTGGCGGGGAAAACCGATCAGGCGGCCGGTCAGTTCCAGGAAGCGCTTCGTCAGCGCCGCGTCCGGATCGAGGCCGCATTCGCGCAGGCGCTCGGGCCAGACTCCGGGCTCGTCCCACCAGGCCAGGGAAGCGGTCAGGCGATTGACGCGTTCGGGCTCCAACCCGAGGGCGCGGCCGACATCCTGCATGGCGCTGCGCGGCCGGTAGCAGATCACGGTGGCGGCCAGGGCGGCGCGCTCGCGGCCGTATTTCTCGTAGACATACTGCAGCACTTCCTCGCGGCGTTCGTGCTCGAAATCGACGTCGATGTCCGGCGGCTCGTTGCGTTCCTTCGACAGGAAGCGCTCGAACAGGAGTTGCTGCTTCGAGGGATCGACCTCGGTGACACCCAAGCAGTAGCACACCGCCGAGTTGGCCGCCGAGCCGCGGCCCTGGCAGAGGATGCCGCGCGAGCGGGCGAACTCGACCAGGTCGTGGACGGTCAGGAAGAAGGCTTCCACGCCCATGTCCTCGATCAGCGCCAGTTCGCGCGAGAGCAGGGCCCGGACCTTTTCGGGCACCGGCTCGCCGTAGCGCTGGCGCGCGCCGGCCAGGGCGAGGCGGCGCAGGTGCTGGGCGGGGCTCAGGGGGGAGGGCACCAGCTCGCGCGGGTAGTGGTAGTGCAGCTGGTCGAGCGAGAAGCGGCAGCGTGCGGCTACGCGGAGAGTCTCGGCCAGCCACTCGGCCGGGTAGAGCTTCGCCAGCACCTCGCGCTCGCGCAGGTGGCGCTCGCCGCTGGCGGCCAGGGCCAGGCCGCAGTCGGCGACCGGGCGGCCCAGTTCGAGCGCGGTGAAGACGTCGAGCAGGGGTTTGTCCTCGCGCACGGCCAGGCGCACGTCGCCGCAGGCCAGGCGCGGAATGCCGTACCGCCGGCCCAGCGCGTCGAGCTCGCGGAACCAGGCGCGCTCGCCGGGTGCGAGCAGGCGGGTGGCGCCGAGCCACAGGCGGTTGCCGAAGCGTTCCCTGAGCCAAATGGCCGTTCTTTCGTTCTTTGGTTCCTGCTTTTCTGGGCTTGAAGATTCGGGCGGTTTCCAGATGACCAACACATCGTCCAGTCCCTCGTCCAGATCCTCGGGCAGCAGCCGGTACGCGCCCTTGCCGGCGCGTCGGCGGGCGCGGGTGATCAGGCGGCAGATTTGGGCGTAGGCGGCCCGGTCGGGCGCGAGCAGGACCAGGTGGAGATCGTCCAGGCGGAACTCGCTGCCCACGACCAGGTGGATGCCGTGTTCGCGGGCGGCCTCGTGGGCGCGCACCACGCCGGCCATGGAGCATTCGTCGGTGATCGCCAGCGCCGAGTAGCCGCATTCGGCGGCGCGCCGCGCCAGCGCCTCCGGATGCGCGGCCGAGCGGCGGAAGCTGAAGGCGCTCAGGGTGTGCAGTTCGGCATAGTCGGGGGCGGGCGGGGCTGGATCGACCAAGACGGGCTCCGGATGCGTGAATTATCGCGGTTTGAGAAACTGTAAACTTATACAGTATTCTGGTTCATCTGAATGGAGCCCGCAATGTCGGCCGACGCCTCGCTTCAACAGTTGCTCGATCGCCGCCCGGATCTGTGGCGGGGCAGGGCGCGCAAGACCTTTCCGGCCGTATCGACCGGCCTGGCCTGGCTCGACCGCGGCCTGCCCGGCGGCGGCTGGCCGTTGGGGCGCCTGACCGAGCTGCTGCCGCGCCTGAGCGGCTGCGGCGAACTCGGACTGCTGCTGCCGCTCCTGGCGCGCTGCACGCAGCGGGCCGAGCCGGTGGTCCTGGCCGGTCCGGCCCTGGTGCCGGGGCCGCAGGCGCTGCTCAGCGCCGGCGTGGTGCTCGATCACCTGGTCGTGGTGCGCGAAGCGGGCGAATCGCTGTGGGCGGCCGAGCAGTGCCTGAAAAGCGGGTTGTGCGGCAGCGTCGCGGTCTGGCCGCCGGCCGGCCGGGTGGGGGAGCGCGCCGTACGCCGCCTGCAGCTGGCCGCCGAGCGGAGCCCGGGACCGACTTTCGTGGTGTATCGCCCGGACCAGTCGCCGCCACCTTCCGTCTCGGCCCTGCGCCTGGGCCTGTCCCCGGGTCCGGAGGTCGAGATCCTGCGCAGCCCGGCCGGCCTGGTCGAGGCCAGGCGTCTGGGCCCGGAATCGGAGTCCGTCGTCGACCTGGAGCGCTACCGTCGCCATGCCCGCTCGATGCAATGAACTGTGGCTCGGGCTGCACTGCCCGCAGCTGCCGTTGCTGGCAGCCTGGCAGTGTGATCCGGAGGTGCCGGAGCTGCATGCCGTGCACGTTCATCGGCGCGGTCGCCACGTCATCCTGCAGGCCGGCGAGGCCGCCCGTCATGCCGGGGTGGCGCCGGGCCAGCCCCTGAACACGGCGCTGGCGGTCGCGCCGGCCCTGCAGAGCCGCCCGCGCCATTCCCGGGCCGAGGCGGCGCTGCTCGAACAGCTGGCCCTGGGCGCCTGGCAGGGCAGCAGCCACGTGGTGCAGGCGCCGCCCGACGGCGTGCTGCTGGAGATCGCCGGCAGCCGGCGCCTCTACGGCGGGCTGCGGCCGCTGGTCGAGGCCCTGTGCGCGGATCTCGAGCGTCGCGGCCTGCCGGTGCGCGCCGGTTCGGCGCCCGTCCCGGCGACGGCCCGGCTGTTCGCCCGCCATGGCCTGCACGCGGCCGGTCGCGACGCCATGCGCCGGAAACTGCACGGGCTGCCTCTGACCGCGTTGGCCCTCGACGACCGGCAGGCCGAGTCCCTGGCGGGTTGCGGCCTGGATTCCGTGGCCGAGCTGCTGTGCCTGCCGGCACCCGAGCGGGCGCGACGTTTCGGGCCGGTCCTGAACCGTCATCTCCTGTGCCTGGAGGGCAGGGCGCCGACCCCGCTGGCCGCCTGGCGGCCGCCTGAAACCTTCCGGCTGAAGCTCGAGCTGCCGGCGGCCAGCAGCGACAGCACGGCCCTGCTTTTCGTGTTTCGCCGCTTGATTGGGCGGATGGCGCACTGGCTCGATGTACGCGATCAGGCGCTCACGCGTTTGCACGTGACCCTGCATCGCGAGGACGGCGGCGGCCGGATTCCGCTGGAAGTCGGGCTATCGCGCCCCGGCATGGACGCCGACCGGTTGCTGGAACTGCTCGGGCTCAAGCTCGAGCACCTTGAGTTGCCGGCGCCCGTCGAGGCCGTCGAGCTGCGCGCCGAAAGCACCGACGAGCATCGTCCGCCCCAGGCGGATCTGTGGAGCGGCCACAACCGCGGCGACGCCTGGCCGGCCCTGCTGGACCGCCTCAAGGCGCGCCTCGGCGAGGACGGCCTGTCCGGCCTGGCGCCGCAGCCCGATCACCGTCCGGAAAAGGCCTGGCGCTGGGTCGAGCCGGGCACGACTTCAAGCTGCGAGGACGAGCGGCCGAGACCGACCTGGCTGTTGCCGGTCCCGCGTCCCTGCCGGCGCGAGAACCTCAGGCTGGAAGACGGGCCCGAGCGCATCGAGGCCGGCTGGTGGGACGAGGAAGACTGCCGGCGCGATTATTTCGTCGCCCGCGACCGTCATGGGCGGCGGTTATGGGTGTTCCACGAGCATCAGCCGAGGGAAGGGTGGTTCATTCATGGTCTGTTCGATTGACCGGAAGCCGGCCGAGTCAGAGATCCAGGCCGGCCTGACCTTTGGGCAATTCAATCGCTTCGAGCAGGTCCTCCCCCTGGTATTCGGGATTGTTGACCTTGGTGGTCACGGGTTCGGCGCGCAGGCTGTCTTCCGGGGGTGGCGCGAGGAGTCGTTCGGCGTCTTCCGGTGGGCCGGACAGCCAGGTCTGCCATTGATCCGCGCTGAGCATCACCGGGGCGCGGTGGTGGCCGATCTCGCGCAACAGGCCGTTGGGGTCGGTGGTGATCAGGGTGAAGGAACGGCGGGTTTCGCCCTCGCGGGTCGTCGACTCGTCCCAGAGACCGGCGAAGATCAGCATCGGCTCTGTGGCCGGCATGACGCGCCAGGGCTGCTTGGGCTTGCTGCGCTGGTCCCACTCGTAGAACCAGGAAAACGGCACCAGGCAGCGCTGTCCGCGCTTCCAGGCATTGCGGAAGGTCGGCTTCTTTACCACCGTTTCCGAGAAGGGCACGCCCGGCTCGCTGCGGCAGTTGGCGGTCGAGAATTTGGGCAGCTCACCCTTCATCCAGGGCGGGAGCAGCGGCCAGACCATGTGCTGGAGAACACGACGGCCCTGTTCATCGGGTATCAAGGCCGGCAGGACAGTCCAGCGCACCGAATCCCCCCGGCGCGTCGAGGGTGCGACGTTGAGCAGGCGCAGCCCGTCGTCGGGCGGCGTGCCGAACAGGTCGAGGTATTCGTAGACCTGCCGCCAGGAAAACTCGTGTCCGCCGCGTCCGCACATGGGGTATCCGCAAAAAGAAAAGGCCCTGTACGGATGATACCGTGCAGGGCCTTCTCGAATTTGGCTCCCCGGGTCGGATTCGAACCAACGACCTAGTGATTAACAGTCACCCGCTCTAACCAGCTGAGCTACCGGGGAATCGTGTGAAGCCGCATATTTTGCGCATTGGAGCCCGGTCCGTCAAGCGCTTTGAGCGACTTTTTCCGCCAAATCCGGCCCCCTTGTCAGGCCAAGGCTCAGGGCAGGGCAATGATGCGGTTGCGACCGCCGGACTTGGCGCGGTAGACGGCTTCGTCGGCCCGCTGGAGCAGGCGGGCGGCGAGTCGCTCCGGGTTGTTTTCGCCGGAGGCCGACGTGGTCGTTCCGATGGAAATGGTCACGCCCAGGGTGCCGCCGCCGTCGGGCACCTCGAAGGCCAGGTCGGCGACGGCCTGGCGCAGTTCCTCGGCAAGCCGGCGCGCGCCCTCTTCGTCGGTTTCGGGCAGGACCAGCAGGAACTCCTCGCCGCCGTAGCGCCCGATGGCGTCGACGGCGCGAACGCGTTCTCGCATCACGCCCGCCACCCGGGAGAGGATGCGGTCGCCGAACAGGTGGCCGTGGGCATCGTTGACGGACTTGAAGTGATCGAGGTCGATCATGCAGACCGAAAGCGGCGTGCCGCGGCGAACGGCGCGGGCGGCTTCGGTGTCGAGCTGGCGCAGGACCACTTCGCGTCGCAGCAGGCCGGTGAGTTCCTCGTAGGTCGCGTCCTGGAACAGGCGCAGGTTCTCCAGGCTGGTGGCGACCTGGTGCGAGAACAGGTCGAGCAGCTCGATCTCCTCGCGCCGGAACAGCTCGCCGCTGTGCTTGCGGCCGAGACAAAGCGTGCCGATCATCCGTCGCTGGAAATACAGCGGGACGAGCACTTCGGCCCCGATGGCCGTCAGCTCCTCCGCGCTCCGTTCGTCCTGGCGACGGAGCCGGTTGACGGTGACGGGGCGACGCAGGCGCTCGAGATGGCCGAAGGCCCTGGAGTGCTCGTGCAGCAGCGACGTCACGCGTTCGCGCCGGTCGGCTTCGATGCCCCGACTGAAAGCGGTGGTCAGCCCGCCCTTGGTTTCATCGACCGCCACGACCGCCGACCAGGACAGGTCGAGCGCCTGGCGCGATTCATCCGCCAGCTGCTGGACCAGCGATTCCAGGCGGCCCTGCGTGGACAGCGCGCGGGCGACCTGGATGAGGCGATGGCGCAGAGCCCGCCGTTTCGGGAACAGGCCTCGCTCGACCAGGCGCTCGATTCCCCGGCGCAGGGGGCGGAACAGGATGCCGATGATCAGCGCGCAGGCGGTGACGATCCACTGGCTGGTTCGCAGGCCGAAGGCCTGTTCGAACAGCGGCAGTGCCGTGGTCAGCAGCGTATAGAGCAATATGATGACCAGCAATGCGACGGCCCCGTAGACGAGCCCGCGGCGGACCAGGGACTCGACGTCGAACAGGCCGTAGCGAAAGATGGCCAGGAAGACCGTGGCCGGGAAGATCAGGAGGATGACGTTCTCGATGTGCTCGGCCAGCGTCGGATCGATGCGCGACCATCCCGGCCAGACCGATGACACCACGATGTAGACGGCCCAGGGCAGCAGGCCGGCCAGCACCATCAGCGACTGGTTCGTCTCCCGGGCCGATTCCGCGCGCCAGGCCTGCCAGGCCAGGATGCCGGCCACCGATACGGCCCAGCTCACCAGCACGGCCGTCTCCGTCCAGATGAGTAGGGCCGGCCCGTCGGGCGGCGCCAGGTACCACTGATAGACAGCTGCGGAGGCGAGCAGCAAGCCCGAGCCGAAGCCGATGACATAGTAGGCCCAGACCAGGCGCGGGCGCTTCTGCAGCAGGGGCAGGCGCTTAGGGATCAGGCTGACCAGGTGCAACTCCATCGCGAATTGCACACCGGTCGAGAGCAGCCAGAACAGCAGGGTGCCGGTGACCGCCAGCTCACCCAGAGTGTAGCCCGCAGGCAGGGCGAGTTCGACGGCGACCAGCGCGACGAACAGGGTGAGTATTCTCGCTCTCGGATCCTGCCGCCGATAGCGCGATGCCAGCGCCGCCAGGCCGAGGTAGGCGGCCACGAGGACGAACTTGGCCAGCAGGCCCGCCAGGTCGATCGGGACGCCCGGCTCGAGTTCGATCGGCACCGTTCTCCCGTCACGGGCGACCTCGCCGCGCAGGACGCCGCCGGGCCGCTGGTGCCGATCGAACAGCTCGTCGAGCTCTTCCAGCGTCGAGAACGCCCGCCCTTCCAGTGAGATGACGCGATCACCGGCTTGCAGCCCCGCACGCTCGGCGGGGGAATCCGGCTCGACGTCCTCGATGAGGACGCCCTGTTCATCCTGGCTGATGAGGACGCCGATCCGCTGGCTGGCGAAGCGCCATTCGTCGACGACCGACCAGGCCAGAAGCAGGGCGACGAGAACGACAACGGCCGCCGAGGCGAGAAGTCCGCCGGAGCGGGGCGCGGACCGCGATGCGGTGCTCATTCGCGGGTGAATCCCCGCTTGGCCGCCGTGACGGCGAACGGTGCGAGGTTGCGCCGCAGTCCGGCCGCTCGCGCGCGGCGGGCGGGCTCATGGTTCATTGCAGGTACCCCTTTTGATCGCGCGACAGTGTAGCGGAGTTGTCAGGAGGGTGATTCGAACTGCAGCACCGAGCGTGGCCGCCCGCGCGGGATGTCTCACGAATCCGTTTCCGAAACGTGTACCACGACGCGGTTCCGGCCCTCGTCCTTGGCGCGGAAGAGGGCCTGGTCGGCTTGTCTCAGGAGATCTTCGTAGTTCTGCGCCTGTCGATTGTCGCTGACGCCGAAGCTTGCGGTGATGCCGAGATCCGGCGCCAGTCGCCCGAAGTCGGTGGTCTCGATCGAGCGGCGGATGCGCTCGCTGATGCCCGCTGCCTGTTCGCCGTCGATGTCGTGGAAGGTGAGCGTGAACTCCTCGCCGCCCCAGCGCGCGGCCTGATCGCCGGCGCGCACGTGCTTGCGAAGCACATCCGCGACCACGCGCATCACCTCGTCGCCGATGAGGTGGGAGTATTCGTCGTTGACTCGCTTGAAGTGATCGAGGTCCATGATCACCAGGCTCAGCGGCCGTTCCTCCGAGCGGCTGCGGCGGAATTCCTCGGCCAGCCACTCGTCGAAGGCGCGCCGGTTGGCCAGGCCGGTGAGCTGGTCGATGCGCGCCTGGCGCTCGTAGTCTTCGGCCTGCTGCTTGAGTTCGCGCGTCTTCTCGTCCACCTGGGCACTGAGCTCCCTCGCACGCCGCTCCAGGCGCCGCATTCGCCACTGCGTCGCGAGTCCGATCAGGCCCAGCAGTGCGAGTACGACGACCACCCAGAACCAGGCGCGCTGCCAGGGCAGGGGAGCGATTGAAAACCGCAGGCTGGTTTCCGAGCCGTTCCAGTCGCCGTAGGGGTAGGCGGCCGAGACGCGAAACACGTAGTCGCCGGGCCCCAGGTTGGTGTATTCGGCCACATTCTGCCCCCGGCGCTCGACCCATTCGTCGTCGAAGCCCTCGAGCTTGGTGCGATAGCGAATCCGCTGCGGCATGATGAAGCCGAGCCCGGCGTACTGGATGGTCACCCGTCCGGTACCCGCCGGCAGTTCGACCGGCCCGTCGATGCGCCGCTCGTTGCCGTCGGCCGCGAAGTGTTCGATGCTGACCGGCAGGACGGTGTCTTCGTAGCGCGTCAGGTGATCCGGGTCGACGCTGGCCAGGCCGACGGCGGTGGCCACCCAGACCCGACCGTCGTGCCAGCTTGCCGGCGGCCCGGCGCCGCCGTTGGCCTGGGCGCTGAGGAGACCGTCGCCCTCGGTGTAGAGCTCGAAGTCGATCTTTTCGCGCTCGCCATCGGCGACGGCGACGGCCTGCTCCTTGAGCACGCGGACGATGCCGCGATTGCTCGTCAGCCAGAAAGCGCCGTGGCGGTCGTCGACGACGTGGAAGAGCTTGTCCACCGGCATGCCCGCGCTGCGGCCCACCAGTTCGGCATCGCCCGTGACCGGGTCGTAGCGCACCAGGCCGCGATCGGTGGCCAGCCAGAGCCTGTATTGCTCGCGGTCTTCGTGGATGCCGTAGACGTACATGGCCTCGTCGAGGTGGTAGAGGGAAATCGGCTCGAAGCGCTCGCCTGCATGGCGCGCCAGGCCGAAGCCGGTGCCGACCCAGATTTCTCCCCTGCTGTCCTCTTCGAGGGCGATGACGAAGTCGCCCGGCATTCCGTCGCGGGGCAGGAAGACCGCGGTGTCCTCATCGTCGATTTTCGCCAGGCCGCTGGCCGTGGCGACCCAGATTCGTTCCTGGCGGTCGACGAGGATATAGCGGATGTCGTTGGACGGCAGGCCGCTCGCGCGGTCGTGCCGCGCCACCACTCGCCCGTTGCGCCAGTGCAGGACGCCGTCGGAATGCGTGCCGATCAATACGTCTCCCCCCGGCAGCTGGGCCAGGCTGAGCGTCGAAAGGGCGATCGGATCTTCGCCGTCGTGTACGGTTCGGGCCTGCTCGCCGTCGAAGCGGCTCACCCCCTCGCTGGTGCCGACCCACAGGCTGCCATCGGCGTGCGGCATGACCGCCCGCACGTAGTTTCCGACCAGGCCCTGGTCGCGCGTGGTGGTGACGAAAGGCGCCGAACGAAGGCGGAACAATCCGCCGTTGGTGCCGACCCAGAGGCTGTGCTCGAAGTCCTGGTAGAGGGAAACCACGCGATTGTTGGGCAGGCCGTCCTGTGTGCCGAGGTGGCGCACGCCGTCTCCGTTCAGTCGGTATAGGCCGGAGTTGATGGTGCCGATCCACAGGGCGCCGCCCCGGTCTTCGAGCAGGGCGCTGACGGCGAGATCGTCGAGCCGCTCGTGCACGGAACGGAACAGCCCTTCGGGGTTCTCGCGCACGTACAGGCCCTGCTCGGTCCCGACCAGGAGCCGTCCGTCTTCGTCGATGAGCAGGCTCAGGGCGGGGGCGGGCAGATCGGTTTCGCTGACCAGGCGGGCGTCGCCCAGGTGCGGTATCCGCAGCAATCCGCGCGAAGTGGCCGCCCAGGCACCCCGGTCGTCGGTCAGGACCTGGTGGGCGGACGCGCCGGGGAGGAAGGATTCCTGGGCTACCATCCGCCCGGCTTCGTCGAGTTGCCGGCGAATGACGCCCGCGCCCTGAGTCGCGATCCACAGCTGGCGGCGCGAATCCATCACGGCGTGCGTGATCATCGTGGGCGCAGTCGGAAGGGGCTGCCAGCTATGCCCGTCCGTCAGCGACAGGCCGCCGCGCGCCCCGGCCGCCACGAGTCGTCCCTGATCGTCGACCGACAGTGAAAGCACGCCTGCGTCCGGCAGCCCGGTTTCGGGGCCGCGCTCGAAGAGCCGGAAGCGATGACCGTTGAAACGTGCGATGCCTTCCCAGGTCGCGAACCAGAGATAGCCGTCCGGGGTCTGGGCGATGGCGTTGATGGTGTTGTGCGGGATCCCCTCCCGTGTGGTCCACACTTGGTGGTGAAGGTCGCTGAACGGCAGTCGGCCGACCTGGGCGCTGGCCGCGCCGGGCAAAACGAGATACAGCAGCACGCATGCGGCTGCGAGGCTGGACAGTTGGCGCATTTCCCTTCCCGAAGAATGCGGCCGGACGCTTCCGGGGCTTGCGGGCGAGAGGGTCGTCTCCCGAAATTTGCAGTCCCCGGACCCTATGGCGCCATTATGTGCACTCCCTCACGCCGGATACAAGCCTCTTGCCGAAGCCGGGTCGCCTGGAACCTGGCTGACGGGCATGAATTTCGGGCGTTTCAGGTATACAATTCCCCGTTTGTCCGGCGGCGGCCCCGAAAGCCGCTCCGGTCGCGTCACTCGCACGGCGTCTGAATGCAGGCGACCGACCCAGCAATCTGTCCCAAGGAGCAGGAATGGAACGCACTCTGTCCATCATCAAGCCCGATGCCGTGGCAAAGAACGTCATCGGCGAGATCTACACCCGCTTCGAGCGCGCCGGCCTCAAGATCGTCGCCGCCCGCATGAAGCACCTCTCCCGCGAAGAAGCCGAGGGTTTCTACGCCGTTCATCGCGAGCGCCCGTTCTTCAATGACCTGGTGGCGTTCATGATGTCCGGCCCGGTGATGGTCCAGGTGCTGGAAGGCGAGGACGCCATCGCCCGCAATCGCGAACTGATGGGCGCGACCGACCCGCAGCAGGCCGCTCCCGGCACGATCCGGGCCGATTTCGCGACGAGCATCGACGCCAATGCCGTGCACGGATCGGACGGCGCGGACACCGCGAAAGAGGAAATCGCCTTCTTTTTCGGTGATGATGAGATATACTCACGGTAATTATCAGAGAAATCTCGCAAATGCCCGCAGGGCCTGAAGAAATCACCAACCTGCTCGGTCTCGACCGGGCGGGCCTCGAGCGGTTTTTCGTCGAGCTCGGCGAAAAACCGTTTCGTGCGCGCCAGCTGCTGCAGTGGATTCACCAGCGCGGCGTGACCGATTTCGGGCAGATGACGGATCTGTCCAAGACCCTGCGTGAACGCCTCGAAGCCGCTGCCGGCGTCGCGCCGCCCGCGATCATGCGCGAGCAGCGCTCCGAGGACGGCACCGTCAAATGGCTGATGTCCATCGCCGGCGGCAACGCCGTCGAGACGGTCTACATTCCCGAAACCAGCCGCGGCACCCTGTGCATCTCCTCGCAGGTGGGCTGTATGCTCAACTGCACGTTCTGCTCGACCGCCACGCAGGGCTTCAACCGGAACCTCGACTCGGCCGAGATCATCGGGCAGGTCTGGCAGGCCGTTCAGCGATTGCGAGAGCTCCACGGCGACGAGCGCCGCGTCACGAACGTGGTGTTCATGGGCATGGGCGAACCCATGCTCAATCTCAACGCCGTTCGCCCCGCGCTGTCGCTGCTGCGCGACGACCTGGCCTACGGTCTCGCCTCGCGACGAGTGACCATCTCCACCTCCGGCGTGGTGCCGGGCATCGACGATCTGGCCCACGGCGATGAGTTCGCGCTCGCCGTGTCGCTTCACGCGGCCGACAACGAACTGCGCACTCGCCTGGTGCCGCTCAATCGCAAGTACCCGGTCGAGGAGTTGATTGCGGCCTGCAAGCGGTTCGTCAAGGCGCGGCCCAAGCGTTCGGTAACCTTCGAGTACACCATGATCGACGGCGTCAACGACCGGCCCGAGCATGCCCGTGCGCTGGTCCGGCTGCTCAGCGTGCTGCCGTCGAAGATCAACCTGATTCCATTCAATCCCTTTCCCGGCACGCCGTTCCGGTGCTCGTCGGACGAGGCGATCTACGAGTTCCAGAAGATCACGCGTGCGGCCGGTCTCATCACCACCGTTCGCAAGACGCGGGGCGAGGACATCGACGCCGCTTGCGGGCAACTCGTCGGCAAGCTGCTCAGCCCCAACCAGCGGCGCCAGGTCGTCCAGCAGCAGCTGGCCCGGCAGGCGGTGGCTTCATGAACGGGCTGCGCCTGTTCATGATCGTCTTGCTCGGCGTGCTGGTCGCCGGTTGTGCCACGTCTTCCAAGCCCGAACCTGGCAACACGGGGCGCACGGGCATGGATCGCGTCAGTCCGGTTCGCGCGGCGGATGTCAACACGCGGCTCGGCGTGGGCTATTTCGAGCGGGGCGACTACCAGGTGGCCCTGGAGAAACTCGAGCGGGCAGTCGAGCTCGACCCCGCGCACGTACCGGCCTACGTGACGCTGGCCCTGATCGAAGAGCAGCTCGGCCGCGACTCCCGCGCCCGGCGCTACTATCGCGAAGCCGTGAGCCTTGCGCCGGAGGACGGCGCCACCCTCAACGGTTACGCGGCTTTCCTGTGCCGTCAGGGCGAGTATCGGGAGGCCGACGAGATCTTCCGGCGCGCGATCAACGATCCCTTCTACGAAACGAAGGAAGTCGTCTATGCCAACGCGGGCTCCTGCGCGATTCGCGCCGGTCGGCTCGACGAAGCCGAGGGCTACCTTCGCCAGGCACTCGAGGTCGCTCCGGAGTATCCCGACGCACTATTCAATCTGGCCCGCCTGTTCCTGCAGCGCGACGACGCCTTCCGGGCGCGTGCCTTCCTGCAGCGTTACGAGGCGGCGACAGGGGCCGATCCGGGAGCGTTGCTGCTCGGGTACCGGATCGAACAACGGCTTGGCAACGAGCGGGAAGCCGCCCGCTACTTCAGGCGACTCGAGGACCAGTTCCCCGATTCGGCCGAAGCTCGAAATATAAGACAACAGACCAGCCGAGATGACTGAAAACACCAGCGCAAGCACTGAAGCAACACAACAGGAAAACAGGAAACGATACGAACGCATCGGCGCTCAACTCAAGCGCCGCCGGGAAGCGCTTTCGCTTGAGCAGGGCGATGTGGCCCAACAACTCCACCTGCCTGGAATGGTCGTCAACGACATCGAGACCGGGCAAGTCGAGAAACTCTCCAGCCTCTATCGCCGCGGCTACATCAGGAATTACGCCCGTCTGCTGGGCCTCGACCCGGACGATGTCCTGGCCGAGGCGGGCGAGGACCAGCTTCCCGAACTGCAGGAAGTGTTGCCCGCCTCCTCCCGGCGGGAATGGCGGCTCGAGCGTTACCTCAAGATTTCTACGTATGCCATTGTAACCGTTGCGGTTGTTGTTCCCCTGGTCTACGCTTTCCTGGCAGGCGGTTCGCGCATGCTCGAGCGTGAGCCGGGCGCCCCGGAGACGTCGCTGGCGCGATCCGACGAGGCTGCCGAGCGGAGCTCGAAGGCAACGCCGGACGGTGCGCCTGCCGAAGTGCCGGGTTCGAGTTCGGCGCGGCACGTGTCGGCTTCGGCGCTACCCCTGAATCCGATGCGGCCCAGCCGCGAAACGACGGTGGAAGCGGCCCCCAACAGGGGCGAAGCGGCCGACGTCCCGGCAGACGCGGCAGCGGGGGAGCCGGGGCCGAGAACAAGCGCCCTGCAGCTGGAGTTGCTTGAAGACAGCTGGATCGAGATCCACGACGCCGAGGGCACGCGCCTCGAGTACGACCTGCTGCGAAGCGGTCAGACGCGCAGCTATAAAGGACAAGCGCCCTTCAGTCTGTTGGTGGGTCGGTCTAGTGCCGTCAAACTGCAGGTCAACGGGCAGCAGGTTACCTGGGAAGGGCACGACAGCGGCGATGTCGCCGAAATCGCGGTGGCGGCCGACGGCCAGGTGGCGCGTTAAGCCCGGCCTGACAGCCGGCCAGCGAGGATTGCACTTGGAGCCCGCCGCCGGCGGGCTCGTCTTTTGTGACGGAAGCAATACTGATGAAGAATATCCAGTCGATACGCGGCATGCACGACATCCTGCCGGACCAGACGCCGATGTGGCGCTGGCTGGAAGCTCGCATCTGTCGCGTTTTCGCAGCCTACGATTTTCACGAGATCCGCCTTCCCATCCTGGAAAAAGCCGAGGTCTTCACCCGCGCGATCGGCCAATCCACCGACGTGGTGGAAAAGGAGATGTATGCCTTCGAGGATCGCAACGGTGACATGCTCTGCCTGCGCCCGGAAGGCACCGCGGGCGTGGTGCGTTCGGCCATCCAGCATGGCCTGCTGCACGTGCCGGGCCTGAAGGTCTGGTACCAGGGTCCGATGTTCCGGCACGAACGGCCCCAGAAGGGGCGCCAGCGCCAGTTCCACCAGTTCGGCGCCGAGGTGTTCGGCCTCGAACAGGCCACAACCGACGTAGAACTGATCGCGCTCGGTGAGCGGCTCTGGAAGGAACTCGGCCTGTCGGGCCGGATCCGGCTGGAAATCAACACCCTGGGCGACCGCGAAGACCGGCAACGCTATCGCCGGAAGCTGGTGGACTACCTGGAGCCCTACCGCGATCGCCTCGATGCCGACAGCCAGCGGCGACTGGAAACCAACCCGCTGCGGATCTTCGACAGCAAGAACCCGGACACGCAGGCCGTCATGGCCGATGCCCCGCGACTGGCCGATGAGCTCGGCGACGAGGCGCGAGCGCATTTCGAGCGCGTGAAATCGATGCTCGATCGCCTGGGCATCGAATACACGGTCAACACCGGCCTGGTTCGCGGACTGGACTACTATTGTCGAACCGTCTTCGAGTGGGTCACCGACGAGCTCGGTGCCCAGGGCACGGTCTGCGCCGGGGGGCGCTACAACGACCTGGTGGCCATGCAGGGCGGCAAGGACACGCCGGGGATCGGTTTCGCGCTCGGTGTGGAGCGCCTGCTGGCCATGCTCGAGGCGGCCGGCGTGACGGCGAGCCAGCACGCCGACGCATTCGTGGTCAGCCAGGTCGACGAAGTCGAGATGCTGGCGATGGCCGAGCGCATTCGTGACCAGGCTCCCGGCCTCTCGCTGGCCACGGCCCTGGGCGGCGGCAGCATGAAGTCGCAATTCAAGCGCGCCGACCGCAGCGGCGCGCGCTGGTGCGTCATTCTCGGCGAGGCCGAGTTCGCGCGCGGCGAAGCCGCGATCAAGGACCTGCGCGGCGATGCCGGCCAGGAGATGGTCGCACTCGAGCGTGTGCCGCAGCGGCTACAGGCATTGCTTGCCGCCGATGCGGGCGACTGATTTATCATAGGCGTTCGAATTTTAACCATGCCCACTGCAAGGATCTTCCCGACATGGCCGTAGAGCTTTACGACGAACACGAACAGGGCGAACGCGTCCGCAAGTGGATCAAGGAATACACCCCGGCGATCATCGTCGGCCTGATACTCGCCTTCGGTGGCATTTTCGGCTTCCGCTACTGGCAGGACTACCGCGCCGATCAGCAGCTGATGGGGTCGGACTACTACCAGGTCGTGAGCCAGCGGGTGACCGAAGGCAACCTGGAATCGGCCGAGTCGGAATACCAGACCATGCTCGAGACCGTCGGTGAGACCGCCTACACGGGCTTGGCGGGCATGCAGCTGGCCGCCGCCTGGGTCGACGATGGTCGCCTGTCACCGGCCGCTGACATCTACCGGGGCATTCTCGAGAATCGCCGTCTCGAGTCGCTCTGGCCGGTCGCCAAGCTGCGTCTGGCACGGGTGCTGGAAGCCCAGGGCGAGTACCAACAGGCGCTGTCGCTCCTGGAAGGCGCCGCGCCCGAGGGTTTCGAGGCCTCCTGGGCCGAAACGCGCGGTGACCTGCTGTTCGAACGCGGTCGCGTCGACGAAGCCCGCGCGGCCTGGGAGGACGCCCTGGCCCGGCGCACGGCCGACGGCGGCAACCCGCGCCTGCTCCAGATCAAGATCGACGCCGCGACGACCGAAGGGGGTACTTCGTGACCCGGCAGGGACGACTCTTCCTACTGGTTCCCGCGTTGCTGGCCCTGGCCGGCTGCCAGACCATCGGCGGCTGGTTCGGCGGCGGCAGCGACGAGCCGGAGCCCGCGGAACTGACCGAAATCAGCCAGCCCGTTCCGATCGACCGGGTGTGGTCGGTCGATACGGGCGAAGGCACCAATCGCAGCCAGCCCCGCATCCGGCCCGTCTACACTGATGGGCAGGTTTGGGTGGCCGACCATGAAGGCCTGATCACGGCGGTCGATGCCGACACCGGGCGGGTGCAGCGCGAGATCGACATCGAGCTGCCCATCTCCGCGGGTCCCACCGTGACCCAGGACCTGGTCATCGTCGGCACCTTCGACGGCGAGCTGGTGGTCATTGATCGCGAGTCGGGACGGATCCGGTGGCGGGCCCAGCTTTCCTCCGAGATCCTTGCCAAGCCGGTCCTGCACGACGGCATCATCGTGGCCCGTTGCATCGACGGCCGTGTCTTCGGGCTGGATCGCAGCGACGGCGCGCGCATCTGGGTGCACGACCGCAGCGTGCCCCTCCTGACCCTGCGCGGCAATGGCGATCCGCTCCCGCGCGCGGGCCAGGTCTACATCGGCTACGACGACGGGCAGGTGACCGCGATCCGCGTTTCCGACGGTTCGGTGCTCTGGGAACAGCGCGTGAGCGCTCCCGAAGGCCGCACCGAACTCGATCGCCTCGCCGACATCGATGGTCCGATGCTGGTCGTCGGCACGGAGCTCTACGTAGTGACCTATCACGGCCGGCTCGCCGGCCTGGCGCTGGAGTCCGGGCGCACGCTGTGGGTCAAGGATATTTCATCGTCGAGCGGCCTGAGCCTGCGCCGGACCCAGCTCGCCGTCACCGACCGCGAGGACAATGTCTGGCTGGTCGACCGCCGCAACGGCTCGACGCTGTGGCGCGACGACCAGCTGCTGCGACGCGAACTGACGCGCCCGGTCTTCCTGGGCGGACTCGTGGCCGTGGGCGATTTCGAAGGCTACCTGCACTTCTTCGATGCCGACAGCGGTCAGATCGTCGCTCGCGCGAGAGCAGGGGACGAGCCGCCGGCTGCCGCACCGCTGGTCGTCGGCGACACGCTCTACCTGCTCGACGAAGGCGGAGAATTGAGCGCCTGGCGAGTCGGCCGTTCGGGCTGAGGGCGAGCGAACCGTGTCTGCATTGCCGGTGGTCGCCATCGTCGGGCGGCCCAACGTCGGAAAGTCCACGCTGTTCAATGCGCTGACGCGGACCCGCGACGCCCTGGTGGCCGACACGCCCGGGGTGACCCGCGACCGGATCTACGGGCGTGCGGAGCTGGACGGACGAACCGTCATTCTCGTCGACACCGGCGGTCTCGACGAGGCCGGCGACGAGGTCGAACTGGGCGCCCAGGCACAAACCCGCCTGGCCATCGACGAGGCCGACCTCGTGCTGTTCCTCACCGATGCCCGCGCCGGCGTGCTTCCCGTCGAGCACGAGATCGCCACGGACTTGCGCAATCGGGGCAAGGCCGTCATCCAGGTCGTCAACAAGACCGACGGGCTCGATCCCGACATGGCCCTGGCCGAGGCGGCGGAACTCGGGCTGGGCGAGATCTTTCCCATCGCCGCCAGCCATCGTCGCGGCCTCGAGCAGCTAGGCCACGCCATCGTGGAGCGGCTGCCCGAACCCGAAGATAGCAGCGTGCCCGACGACGACGGCCTTCGCCTGGCCCTGATCGGCCGACCCAACGCCGGCAAGTCGACGCTTCTCAATCGTTTGCTGGGTGAAGAAAGGGCACTGGCCACCCCGGTGGCGGGGACGACCCGCGACCCGATCCACGCGACGATCGAGCGCGACGGCGTGCTTTACCACCTGATCGATACGGCGGGCATCCGCCGCCGTCGCGGCAGCCAGGAAGGCGTGGAGCGTTTCAGCACCATCAAGGCCCTGCAGTCGATGGAGCAGGCGCGCATCGTCTGCCTGGTCTGCGACGTCGTCGAGGGCATCACCGAACAGGACGCGCGGCTGGCCGGTCACGTCATCGAGGCCGGTCGGGGCCTGGTCATCGCGCTGAACAAGTGGGACGCGCTCGACAACGACCAGCGCCGTGCCGTGCTGGTGGAAGTGGCCGAACGTCTCGACTTCGCGCGCTTTGCGCCGGTCGTGACGATCTCGGCGCTTCACGGCAGCGGCCTGGGGGAGCTGACCGACGCCATCGAGCACGTCCAGGCGGCCGGGGAGCAGGAGTTGTCGACCGGCGCGCTCACGCGGGTGCTGCGGGACGCGGTCGACGCGCATCCGCCGCCCTCGGTCCAGCGCAAGACTCCCAAGCTTCGCTACGCCCACGGCGGCGGCCACTTCCCGACCCGCATCGTCATCCACGGCAATCGCGCCAAGGGAATTCCCGATCAGTACCAGCGCTACCTGGTCAACTGCTTCAGGAAGCACTTCCGGCTCACCGGCATTCCGGTTCGCCTGGTGTTCCGCGAAGGCGACAATCCCTACGCCGGTCGCCGCAACCAGTTGACGCCGCGACAGATCCAGAAGCGCCGCCGGCTCAAGCAGTTCACCCAGCGCAAGAACCGGAAGCGATAGTCGGCCGCCTCAGCGGCCCGGTGCGCAAGACTTACACGCCGCCGAGCTGCTGGTTGATCGACCGAATCAGCATCGGGTCGTCGGGCAGGGTTTCGGGCGGAAACTGTTCGGCCAGTTCACCGCGACGGTCGAACAGGTACTTGTTGAAGGTCCCCCGGGGCAGGGCGGCAGCACCTTTTTCCTGCAGCAGTTCGCGGAACAGGGGGTGGGCCTCGGGGCCGGTCACCGCGTAGCGCTGGGTGACGATGAAGCTGCTGGGGTAGTTCTCCCGCATGAACTCGTCGATCTGCGCTTCCTCACGCGGTTCCTCGTCGAAGTCGTTGCAGGGTATGGCGATGATGACCAGCCCGTGCCGGCTGAATTGCGTATGCAGTTGCTGCAGTCGCTTGAGCTGCGGTACGAAGCGGCTCTCGGTGGCGATGTTGACGATGAAGAAGGGCTGGTTGCGGTAACGCTCAAGATAGATGCGCGCGCCCGAAAGGTCCATGAAGTGATGATTGAACAGGTTCACGGCAAGTCTGGCTCCGAGTCGGATTCCGTTCGAATCCTACCTTACAATGTAGCGCATGACGAAGTCCCCAGCCCGAATCCTCGACGGCCGAGCGGTCGCCGACCGACTGGTCGCCAACGTGGCCGATGCCGTCTCCCATCATGTCGGGGAAGGCGGGCGGCCGCCGGGTCTCGCCGTGATCCTGGTCGGCGACGATCCCGCCTCCGAGGTCTACGTCAACAACAAGATCCGCGCCTGCGAGCGTGCGGGCATGGTTTCGACCACCCATCGCCTCGCGCACGGGGTGGGGCGGGGCGAACTGCTCGCGCTCATCGATGCGCTCAATCGCGACGAGGCGATCGACGGCATCCTGGTGCAACTGCCGCTGCCGGCGCACCTCGACGAGCGGGCGGTCACGCGCCGCATTTCCCCGGACAAGGACGTCGACGGATTCCATCCCGTCAACATGGGGCGCCTGGCCCTGCGCGACCCCGGGCTGAGGCCGTGCACGCCGCGCGGCGTGATGACGCTGCTGGCGGCTCACGGCATCGACACCAAGGGCATGAACGCGCTGGTCGTGGGTGCCTCCAACATCGTCGGCAGGCCGCTCGCCCTCGAGTTGCTGCTGGCCGGCGCCACGGTGTCGGTGGCGCACCGTTTCACGCGCGATCTGCGAGCTCACGTCGAGCGCGCCGAGGTACTGTTCGTTGCCGTGGGCAAGCCCGGCATTGTCGAGCCCGGCTGGATCGCCAACGACGCGATCGTGGTCGATATCGGCATCAATCGCGGCGAGGACGGCAAGCTGCACGGCGACGTCGATTTCGACGCCGCCTCGGAGCGGGCTGCGTGGATCACGCCCGTGCCCGGCGGCGTCGGACCGATGACGGTCGCCACCCTGATGCAGAACACGGCCGAGGCGGCCGGGCTGGTGGTGCGGGCGCCGTGAGCTTGCGTTCACTGCTCGTCCTCGCAACGCTGGCCCTGCTGGCCGGCTGTTCGGCCATCGTCGAACGCCAGACCCAGCGCCTGGCCGACGATCTCGAAACGGCGATCCGCGAATACGAGGATCCCGCCACGATCGCCGATGCCCTGCCGGCCTATCTCCTGCTGCTCGAAGCGCGCCTGCAGTCCAACCCCGACGATGCCGGGCTTCGCCTGACCACGGCACAGCTGACGGGCACCTACGCGACCCTGTTCGGCAACGGCGAGGCCTCGGCGCGTCGCCTGACGACGCGCGCTCTGACGCACGCCCGAACCGGTGCCTGTCTGCGCGCGAAGCCGCTGTGCGGCCTTCACGAAATCACTTTCGAGCGCCTCGACAAGCGCATCGGGAAGCTCGATACCGACCATCTTCCGGCCGCCTACCTGCTGGCGACCACCTGGGTCGGGTGGATCGACAGTCACTCGGACGATTACGCCGCACTGGCCGACCTGCCTCGCGCCCAGGCCCTGCTGGAGTGGGTCGTCGAGACCGCACCCGGCCACGACGACGGTGCCGCCTGGCTGTACCTGGCCGTGCTCCATTCCCAGCGCCCGCCCGCAGCAGGCGGTCGCCCCGACCTGGCCCGTGAGTACTTCGAGCGGGCCCGCCGCGTTTCCGAAGGAAACAACCTCCTCGTGGACGTGATGCTGGCCGATCACTACGCCCGATTGCTTTTCGACCGCGAACTATTCGTGTCGACGCTCGAGGGCGTCGTCGACAGCGAGGTCGATGCACCGGACTACCGGCTGGTCAATGCCGTGGCCCGTCAGCGGGCGCGGGAGCTACTGGCCCAGACCGAAAGGATTTTCGACTAGATGAAGCAGATGACCCTGGCCTTTCTGGCCCTGGCCGCCCTTTGCCTGGCGGCGACTTCCGACGCCGCCCAGATCAAGCTGGCGACCATCGCGCCGGACGGCTCGAGCTGGATGGAACGCATGCGCGCCACCGCCGACCGCATCGAGGAACGAACCGACGGTGCGGTCAGCCTGCGCTTCTATCCCGGCGGCGTCATGGGCGACGCCGAAGCCGTGCTGCGCCGCATGCGCCTGGGGCAGTTGCACGGCGCCGCCTTCACGGTCGGTGAGCTGGCCTCGGTGGCGCCGGTCGCCAACCTCTACTCGATGCCGTTTGTGTTTCGTGACGTCGAGGAAGTGCAGGCGGTTCGCAAGACCTTCGATCCGCTGGTCATCGAGGGCCTGGCCGATGGCGGTATCGTAGCCCCCGGCATCAGCCTGGGCGGCTTCGCCTACCTGTTCAGCGACCGCGACATGCCCACCGTCGACCCCGAGCAGATGAACAGCGGGTTTCGCGTGTGGGTGCCCGCCGGCGACCGCCTCTCGCAGCGGACCCTGGAGGAAGCCGGCGCCACGCCGGTGCCGCTGCCCCTGGCGGAGGTTTACACGGCACTGCAGACCGGCGCGGTCAACACCTTCGCGAGCACGCCGTCGGCCACGATCATCCTGCAGTGGCACACCAGGGCGGAGACCATGCTCGACATGCCGCTGCTGATGACCGCCGGAACCATCGGCCTGGATCAGCGCACGGTCGAGCGTCTGCCCGAGGCCGATCGCGCGATTCTCCTCGAGGAACTGCGTGCCACGCTCGAGCACATCGAGGACGACAACTTCGAAGACAATGCCGAGGCTCTCGAGGCCCTGCGCGAGGGCGGCGTCGAGATTTTGCAGCCGGAGCAGTCCCTGGTGAGTTTCTGGTACGAGCTGGCCCACCGCGTCCGCCGCAACGCCGTCGAGGCGGGCCGGTTCGAGCTGCCTCACCTGGATCGCCTGGAAGCCGAGCTGGAGCAACTGCGTGACGGAGAGTGAAGGTCGCAACGAAGTTGATACGGCCGAGCGCACGATCCGCATCCTCGAGACCGGCACGCTGAGCGTGTTGTTTCTCGCGCTGGTCGTCATCGGCCTGGCGCAGATCGGCTTCCGGAATTTCGCGGGCATGGCGCTCCCCTGGGCCGACGGCGCCATGCGCGCCATTGTGCTGTGGCTGGCCATGCTGGGCGGCGTGGTCGCCACCGGCCGGCTCCGGCACATCCGTATCGACCTGGTGGAGCGCTGGTTGCCGCCCGCCGGCGTGGTTTGGCTCCGGCGCGCGATCTTCGGCGCCACCTCCCTGGTCTGCCTGGCCCTGACCTGGACGAGCCTCGACATCGTGGCGCTCGAATACGAGTTCCAGGCCGTTGCCTTCCTGAACGTGCCCAACTGGGTGGTCCAGGTCATCGTCCCGATCGGGTTCGGCATGATGGCCGCTCGCTTCATGGCCTGGGCCTTTGCGCCGCCGAAGGGTGAAGTCCTGCCGGTTTCGACCCGGAGCAAGCTCGAATGATGGTGATTCTCCTCGTCCTGCTGGCCCTGCTCGGCATGCCGCTGTTCGCGGTGATCGCGCTGGCGGCCCTGGGCGGCTACTGGCAGGCGGGGCTCGATCCGGTGCTGGCCAGCATGGAGTTCGTGCGCATCGGCGAACTGCCGGTGCTCGTCGCCTTGCCGCTGTTCACCTTCGCCGGCGTGCTGCTGGCGCACAGCCGCGCCCCCGGACGCCTGGTCGAGCTGACGCGCTCGGCCCTGGGCTGGATGCCCGGCGGCCTGGCGATTCTCGCGCTCGTGCTGTGCTCTTTGATGACGGCCTTCACCGGCGCCTCGGGCATCACCGTGGTCGCGCTCGGCAGCCTGCTGCTGCCGGCGTTGGTCAAGGGCGGCTATCCGGAGCGCTTCAGCCTCGGCATGGTCACGGCCGGCTCCAGCCTGGGCGTGCTCTTCGCCCCCTCGCTGCCCCTGATTCTCTATGCGGTGGTCGCCCAGCAGGTCGCCCCGAGAGCCGGGCTGAGCGTCGACGACCTGTTCCTTGCAGGCTTGCTGCCGGGCCTGCTCATGCTGGTGCTGATGGGCGGCTACGCCGCCTGGGTGCAGCGCGGCCTGCCCAGGGACGAACGGCCTCGAGAACCCCTGGGCAAGGTGCTGCGCGACAACGCCTGGGAATTGCCGCTGCCCCTGGTCGTGCTCGGCGGTATCTACTCGGGCTGGTTGCTGGTGGTGGAGGCGGCCGTGGTCACCGCCGCCTGGGTGCTCGTCACCCTGGTCCTGGTCCGCCGCGAGGTTCGTTTCTCCCGGCTGCCCGAAGTGATCACCGAAGCCATGGTGCTCGTGGCCGCCATTCTCGTTGTGCTGGGCATGTCCCTGGCTTCGACCAACGTGATGATCGACGCCGGCGTGCCGCAGCGCCTGTTCGAATGGATCGAACCGCTGATTGACAGCCACCTGGTGTTCCTGCTCGCTGTCAACGCGCTGTTGCTGGTCGCCGGTATGCTGCTCGACATCTTCGCCGCCCTGGTGATTCTCGCGCCGCTGATCATCCCGGTGGCCATGGCCTTCGGCGTCGACCCGGTTCACCTGGGCATCGTGTTCCTGGCCAACCTGCAGATCGGCTACTGCACGCCGCCGGTCGGCATCAACCTGTTTCTGGCCAGTCACCGCTTCGAGCGCGACATCCTGACCGTCTACCGCGCCACGCTGCCCTTCCTCGGTATCCTCCTGGTCGCGCTGCTGATCATTACCTGGTGGCCGGCTCTCAGCCTGACGCTGCCGTCCCTGCTCGGCGACTGAGGCGACGAGAAGAGACTGCGCTACACTGCCGCTTGATGAAACGACGAGGCTCCTCCATGCTGCAACCGCCCGCCCGAGTGCTGGTGATCCTGCTGACCTGCCTGGCCCTGGCGGGCTGCCAGCTCTGGCCTTTCAAGCGCCCGGACGGCGCGGAGGAGCGACCGCCCGGGCAGGCGGGAACCGGATCCGAGTCCGAAGCGGCCCGGAGCGCCGATTCGATCGGCCGGGCCATGACCCTGCTGCAGAACGGCGAAGAGGAGCGGGCCGAGCGCATGCTGGCCGCCATTCTCGAGGGTAGCCCCGGCAGCCCCACGGCGAAGCTGCTGCTGGCCCAGATTCGACAGCCCCCGGAGGAGTTGCTCGGCGAGTCCTTCGAGGAGCTCGAAGTCCGCCCCGGAGACAGCCTTTCGGCCATCGCCGGGCGCACCATCGACAACGAATTGCTGTTCTATTCGCTGGCGCGGCTCAACGGCATCGAGGTGCCGCGCCTGCTGCGTCCGGGCCAGCGTATCCGGGTGCCGGTCGTCGAACCGGTCGATACGGACGAAGCCGCACCGGCGGTCAAGACCGCCATGCAGGAGGCCGATGCGTCCGATCCGCCGCAGGTGCGGGCACGGGCGGAATCGGAACTGCCGGCGACTGCGCGCCGGTTGATGGAGCGCGGCCGGCACCGCCAGGCGTACGCACTCCTGCTCAGCGCCGCGCGGGCGGGCAAGCTGCAGTCCGAGGGCGATGCGCTGCTGGCGCGGGCTGCCGTGGCGCTGGCGCGATCCGCGTGCCGGGAGGATGATCCCGGACAGGCCCTGAAGGCGCTCAACCAGGCCTCGCCCTGGCTTGGCGCGAGCGCGGAGGCCGGCGATTTCGTCCGCCAGCGCCGGCACGTCGAGGCGCGCTTGTCCCTGGACCGGGCCGAGCAAGCGCTCGCGCGCGGAGACCACGGCGGGGCTTTCGACGCCGTCGTGTCCGCCCGCGACCTGGCCGACGATCTTCGGGAAACCCACGGCCCCAGGCTCGAGCGTCTCGAGACCGCGCTGGTCGAGCACTACCACGACGGTGGCCTGTCGGCCTGGCGCGACCAGCAGGTTGAGCGGTCGATCGAACTGTGGGAGAGGGTGGTGACGATCGATCCGGCTTTCGAGCCGGCCGTGCGTTATCTCGAACGCGCCCGGCGCGCGAGGGAAGAACTCAAAGCGCTCGGGCAGGGCTGAGGTTTCAGTCCCCGCGCCCGCCCTCGGAGCTCTTGCGTTCCGAAAGGGGCAGGACGTTGGATTCCTCCTTCGGGCGATCCATTTCCACCGTTTCTTCGACATCGGCGTCGATCCGCTCGTCCACCTCGGGCAGCGGGCTGTAAGCCGGCTTGTGCTGCAGGTAGCCGTGACGCTCCTCGAGGCGATTGGCCATGTCGTTGAACCGCTGGAACAGGGGCGCGAAGACGTCCTGGCCGTCGGATTCCAGGCGCGCATCGTACTGCCCGCGCGCGATGCGCTGCAGGCCGCGGCTGACGCGCTGGATGGATCGTTGCTGTCGCCTCACCAGCAGGCTGAAGCCGACGCCGACGACGATCAGGGTGACCACGAACACCAGCGCCAGCATGGTCAGCGTGGTCCGCGCCGCCGACTCGAGCTGTTCGCCGTCGATGCCCAGTTGCACGGTGCCGATGCGTTCGGTCTGGAAGCGGATCGGGGTCTGGAACTCCAGGTTGCCGTCTTCGCGCGAGAGCAGGCGAACGGCACCTTGCTCGCGCTCGATGGTGGCGCGGGCCGGCTGGGGTTGTGGCTCGCCCTGCAGGAACGGGTCGGTGCTGGCCTGAACTTGTCCGTCGCGGTCGCTGATGTGCAGGTAGGTGATCCTGGGATTGACCGAGAAATCGTCTACCAGGTTGGACAGGCCGGTATTGTCGTCGAGTATGAGCGCCTCGGCCGTTTCCCGTGCGATCACGCTGGCCAACGCATCGCCGTAGCCGTAGGTCGACTCGGTCATGGCGCTGGTCTGGCTGTGATAGACCCAGGTCAGGCCGCCGCCGAGCACGACGACGAGTGCCAGCGAGAGCGCGGCCAGCCAGCGCCAGGCGCCCGGTCGCCCGCGAACGGTATTGAGCAGGCCCCGGTCCAGGTCGGCCCGGATTTCCTGCAATTCCTCCAGCACCAGGGAGCCGCCGGCCGGGCGGGCCTCGGGATCCTTCGCCACCAGGCGATGGACGAGATCGATCAGGTCGACGGGCGTGCGGTCGTCGATCGGCTGTAGTCTCGCCGGCGGTCGATGGACGATCTGGTGGATGAGCGCGCCGATCGATTCGGCCTTGAAGGGCATCGATCCCGAGAGCAGGCGGTAGAGCACCACACCGAGCGCGTAGAGGTCGGTGCGGCCGTCGAGCTCGCCGCCCTGGATCTGCTCCGGCGCCATGTACTTCGGCGTTCCGGCAATGGTCTCGAAGTCTTCGCTCTCGGCCCGGGTGCGGTCGCCGATGGCGGCGATGCCGAAGTCCACCAGCTTGACCAGTCCGGACTCGGGATCGAAATAGATGTTCGAAGGCTTGACGTCGCGGTGGATGACGCCGCGCTCGTGGGCGTATTCCAGCGCGCCGGCCAGCTGGATGCCGATGGACAGGATTTCCCGGGTACTCAGGCGGCCGCCCTCTTCGAGGTACTCCTCCAGACTCTGTCCCTTGAGCCGCTCCATGACCAGGAAGGGCAAGCCTTCGTGCTGGCCGACGTCGAAGACTGTGACGATGTTGGCGTGGCTGAGCCCGCCGGCCGAGCGGGCCTCGCGCAGAAAGCGCTGCCGGCTTTTCAGGTCGCGCGCGTACCGCTCGCGCAGCACCTTGACCGCCAGGTGGCGGTTGATGTGCGGATCGAAGGCTTCGTAGACGATCGACATCGAGCCCCGTCCGAGTTCCCGTTCGATCCTGTAGCGGCCGATGCGCTCCATGACGATGCCTTGTCCCAGTCCAGGAAGACCATGTTAACCCATCGACCGACGGCGTTCTCCCGTGGTCAGCGGCGACGAAGGTAATAGCGGATGGCGATCCAGTCGTAGAGCGCGTGGACGAGGATCGGCACCAGCAGGTTGCCGCTCCAGTGGTAGAGGACGCCCAGGTAAAGCCCCATCACCGTCGCCACGGCGAGATAGGGCAGGGAAACGGCGTGGGCGGCGCCGAACAGCAGCGAGGCGACGAGGATGCCGACGGTGGGGGAGGATGAGGCCGCCAGGCCGTCCTGCACGACGCCGCGGAAGAGCAGTTCCTCGCCGACGCCGGCCAGTACCGAGACGAGGAGCACGGCACCGGGCGGGGCGTTGCGGAACAGCAACTCCAGGAAGCCGCGCACGAGACCGGTCAGCTCATCGAGCCAGCGCCACCTGCCGGCAGGCACGGCCAGCAGGGCGGCGGCCAGCGGCACGGTGCCCGCCAGGCCAAGGGCCAGCGACGACCAGGAAATCTCGATGCGGGCCCAGGGCCGGAGGCCGAACAGCCAGGCCAGCGCGAGCGCCAGCAAGACCACCCCGCCCTGAAAGAGCAGGGCGGTCGTCAGGGGCCGGGTGCGGGCGTTCAGCTTTCCCCGCTAGCGGTCGATTCACCGCCTCCGGCTGCAGTCTCGGACTTCGACGCGGCCTTCTTCCTGGCGGTCTTTGCAGCGGACTTCTTCTTCGAGGCTTTCTTGCCGGCGGTCTTCTTCGCGGTCTTCTTTCTGGAACCGCCGCCGGAGCCGTTGTTGTCGCGCTCGAGGATTGCGGCCACGCCCATGCCGCCGGCGGTGCAGATCGAGATCAGCCCGCGTCCGGAGCCGGCCTTCTCGAGAACGTGGGCCAGGGTGCCGACGATGCGGGCGCCGGTGGCCGCGAAGGGATGGCCGATGGCCACCGACCCTCCGTGCACGTTCATGCGGCTGCGATCGATACTGCCCAGCGGGCCGTCCAGGCCGAGGCGCTCGGTGCAGTAGCTTTCGCTTTCCCAGGCCTTGAGCGTGCACAGCACCTGGGCGGCGAAGGCTTCGTGGATCTCGTAGAAATCGAAATCCTGCAGGCCAAGGCCGGCGCGTTGCAGCATTTCCGCCACCGCGACGGTCGGCGCCATCAAGAGCCCCTCGTCACCGTCGACGTAGTCCACCGCGGCCGTGCGCGAATGCGTCAGCCAGGCCAGCACCGGCAGGTCGTGCTCGCGCACCCAGTCCTCGGACGCCAGCAGCACCGCAGCCGAACCGTCGCTCAGCGTGGTCGAATTGCCGGCGGTCAGGCTGCCCTTGCCGGAGCGGTCGAAAGCGGGCCGGAGGCTGGCCAGCTTCTCCAGCGTCGTATCCGGCCGCACGATGTTGTCCCGGATCACGCCGTTGTGCGGGCGAACGAGGTCGTCGAAGAAGCCGGCATCCCAGGCTTCGGCGGCCTTGCGATGGCTCTCCAGTGCCAGCTCGTCCTGTTCCTTGCGGGTGATGTTCCACTCCTGCGCCATGCGTTCGCAGTGCTGGCCCATCGACAGGCCGGTGCGCGGCTCGGAATTGCGCGGCGGCTGCGGCGCCAGCTCGGAGAAGCTGAAGCCCTTGAAGGCCTTGAGGCGCTGGCCGAAGGTCTTGGCCTTGTTGAGCTTCATCAGGCGCTGGGCGAAACGGTGCTTGAACACGATCGGTACGTCGGACGTCGTGTCGGTGCCGCCGACCAGTGCGCACTCGATCTCGCCCGAGGCGATCTGGCTGCCGGCGAGCAGGGCGGCCTGCAGGCTCGTGCCGCAGGCCTGTTGCATGGTCACGGCCGGCGTGAGCGGCGACAGGTCGGTCGACAGTACCGCCTCACGGGCCAGGTTCCAGTCCTTGGAATGGGTGGTCACCGCACCCGCTATCACCTGGTCGAGCTTCTTGCCCGACAGGTTGTAACGGTCGACCACGCCCTGGAAGGCTGCGGTGAGCATGTCCAGGTTGGTCTGGTCGGCGTACAGGCTGCCGGAGCGGCAGAACGGTATGCGGCTCCCGCCGACAATGGCGATTCGGCGCAGGTTCTTGTCGGGCATCAGGACGCCTCCTTGTCGGCCTCGGTTGATTCTAGGTAGTGCATCGGGCCGCCCCGGAAGGGCGCAAACCCGGTGCCGAAGATCATGCCGGCGTCGAGCAGGTCGGCATCCTCGACCACCTTGTCATTCAGGCAGGAGCGGCACTCGTCGAAGTAGGGCTGCATCAACTGTCCGGCCAGCTTGTCGAGGTCATGGCCCTTGTGGGCGTCGCCGTCGCGCTGCGGCTTGCCGTCCTTCCAGCGATAGAAGCCCTCGCCGGACTTCTTGCCGAGCTTGCCGGCGTCGACCATCTCCTCGAGTACCTTTCGGTCCTCGCCGGCGTCGTCGCCCATCAGGGTCTTGATCACGCCCAGGCCGACATCCAGGCCGACGGTATCGGCCAGCTCGACCGGCCCCATCGGCATGCCGAACTGCTCGGCGGCCTTGTCGAGTGCCTCCTTGGGCACGCCCTCGCGGTGCATCTTCATGGCGTTGCGCATATAGGGCGCCAGTACGCGATTGACCAGGAAGCCCGGCGTGGACGTCACGGGCAGGGCGTACTTGCCGATCTGGGTGGCGAAGCTCGATCCGTCGTCGACGCGGTCGCTGTCGGAGAGCTTGGTGTCGTAGACCACCTCGACCAGCGGCATCTTGGCCACCGGGTTGAAGAAGTGCAGGCCGATCAGGCGCGACGGGTCGTCGAGCGCGTCGGCCAGCTCGGACAGCGGAATCGCCGAGGTGTTGGTGGCGATCACCGCCTTGTGCGAGGCGGACTTGTTGACCTTGGCGAACAGTTCGCGCTTGGCGTCGCGGTCTTCGAAGATCGCCTCGATGATGACGTCGGCCCGGGCCACGCCCGCGCCCTCGACGTCGGGTATCAGCCGGGTCTTCGCGGCGGCGACGGCCGTCGGCGTCTTGAGCTTGCGCTTGAACAGGCCGTTGGCCCGTTTGAGGGCCGGCTCGATGTACTTCATTTCGCGGTCCTGCAGGGTGACCTCGAGTCCGCGGGAGGCACACCAGGCCGCGATGTCGCCGCCCATCACGCCGGCACCGATGACGTGCACGCGACGCGCTTTGAAGTCGCTGCGTTTGCCTTGCGCCTTGAGCATTTCCATCAGGCGGAACACGCGCCGCAGGTTGCGCGAAGTGTCGCCGGCGAGCAGCTTCGGAACCTCCTCGGCCTCGATGCGGATCATCCGCGAACAGGAGTCGCCGGCGGCTTCGAATGCGTCGATCAGGGCATAGGGCGCCGGATAGTGTTCCTTGCGCGCCTTGGATGCGGTCTGTTTGCGCATCTGGCCGGCCAGGAACTTGCGGATCGGCCCCCAGGTCGTCGCGCGGGCGGTCAGCCCGGGACGCCGGGACTTGCGCTTCTTGAGAATGGCGTTGCGCGCCGCCCAGCGCAGCGATCCGTGCCGGTCGACGGTCTGGTCGATCAGGCCCAGACCTTTCGCGGCGCGCGCTCGCAGCATCTTGCCGGTGAGCATGATCTGCATGGCCTGAAGGCCGCCCATGGCGCGAATGCTGCGCCCGGAACCGCCGAATCCCGGGTAGATGCCGAGATTGACTTCCGGGAAGCCGATGCGCGTGTGATCGGCGTCCAGCGCGATGCGGTAGTCGAAGCACAGCGCCAGTTCCAGGCCGCCGCCCAGGCAATACCCCTCGAAGGCGACCACGGTGGGAAAGGGCAGATCGTCGACGCGCTGAAATAGCTTGTGCACGTCGCGCACGTTGCTGCGCAGCTCGTCGACATCGTCGGTGGCGTCGAACTCGCGCACGTCGGCGCCCACGATGAACGACTTCGGCTTGCCCGACATCAGCACCAGCCCCCTGGGATGGTCGGCCTCGAGCCGGTCGATGATGGCTTCGAGTTCCTCGAGAACCTTCGAGCCCAGGCTGTTGACCTTTTCGTCGTCGCGGTCGAGGTAGAGCCAGGCAATGCCGTCGAGATCGGATTCCAGCCGCCAGTGCCTGCCGGCGCTGGATTGCGAGGCAGTTGATGCCATCCGGAAGTACTCCATTCTGGTGCGTATGGTTAGCTTATCACCATGCTCCCCGCGTTGTGTCGCGGGTCGGGGGATCAGGGGAGGTCTACGCCGAATCGCCCCAGCAGCTGCACGACCAGGGTCAGAGGGAGGCCAACCAGTGCGGTCGGATCATCGCTGGTGATTCGTTCGGTCAGGCAGATGCCGAGTGCCTCGCTTTTCATGGCGCCCGCGCAGTCGAAGGGACGGTCGGCGTCGACATAGCGTTCGATCTGCTCGCGGTCGAGGTGGCGCATGTGCACGGTCGTCGGGATCAGCCCGGCGAACGCTTCCTCGTCGCGCCGCAGGGTCACGGCGGTGTGGAAGACGATCGCCGCGCCGCTACACCACGAAAGTTGCTCGATGGCCGCATTACGCCCGCCGGGCTTGCCCATCAGCCGTCCGCGGCATTCGGCCACCTGGTCGGAGCCGATCACGATGGCGCCGGGGCGCTGGCCGGCGACCGCGGCGGCCTTGGACGCGGCGAGGCGGCGGGCCAGGTCCGCGCCCGATTCACCCGGCGCGGGCGACTCGTCGACCTCCGGGGAAAGCTTCTCGAAGTCCAGGTGCAGGCGGCCGAGCAACTCGGCGCGGTAGGGCGAACTGGATGCGAGCACGATCATCGGGCTGCGTCTTGATTCGGACATCATGCAAAGTGTTGTGCAGGCTGTTTGAGTGATATAATGACCGGCTTATGTCGCGAGACTTTCCAGACTGGATCGACCCGGACAAGGCGGCCGCCGCCGGACGGGAATTCAGCGGCACGGTCCCGCTGGCGCGCTTGACTCGCCTGGACGGCATGATAGCCGATCCCGGCGATGCGGAGATTGCATTCCGCATCGTCTTCGGGCACGACGAGCAGCGCCAGGTCAGGGCCGAGGTCTCGGTGAGCGGGCGGGTGCCGCTGCGCTGCCAGAGAACCCTGAAGGTCTTCGAGCATCCGATCGAGAGCCGTTCGATCGTGGGCATCGTCCCCGACGACCGCGCGGCCGATTCGCTGCCCGAGGACTACGAGCCGCTTTTGTGCCCGGACAACAAGGTGGAGCTGGTTCGCCTGATCGGCGAGGAGGTCCTGCTTGGATTGCCGTTGGTGCCGATCGATCCGGCCTCGTCCAAGATCGGCGAAGAAGCGCCGACCTCGGACACGTACCGGCCCTTCGCGGAGCTGGCCGATGAACTGCGCAAGAACCGCGACAAGGACAAATGACACAGGAGTATTGAGCAATGGCTGTTCAGAAAAGTCGCAAGACCCCGTCGCGCCGCGGCATGCGTCGTTCGCACGATGGACTCAGCGGTCCGACGCTGTCGGAAGAATCGACCACCGGTGAGATCCATCGTCGCCACCACGTCTCGGCCGAAGGCTTCTATCGCGGCCGCCAGGTCGTGGAAGTGGCTCCCGAGATCGACGAAGAAGACCTCGAAGAAACGCAGGGCTGATACGCCCCGCTGACCCATGGCCGCGGAGGGACGTGCCAGTGTCGCCGTCGACGCCATGAGCGGCGACGGCGGGCTCGACACCACGCTGTCGGCGGTCCGCCGGGCACTCCGGGCCGATCCCGGACTCCGGGTCGACCTGGTGGGCGACGCGGCGCGACTTCGCGCGTCGCTGCGAGCGACCGGGCTCGATGAAGGCGATCGGGTCGAGCTGGTCGCGGCCGATCAGGTTCTGCCCATGGACGCCGGCCCGGCCCATGCGCTTCGACAGGGCCGTGGCAGCAGCATGCAGGTGGCCCTCGAACGCGTCGCCGCGGGTCGCAGTTCTTCGGTCGTCAGCGCCGGCAACACGGGTGCCCTGATGGCGCTCTCCCGCCAGGTGCTCGGCATGCTGCCGGGGATCGAGCGGCCGGTCCTGATGGCGGCGCTGCCGACCGCCGCCGGTTCGGTCTGGGCGCTGGATCTCGGCGCCAACGTCGGCGTCAACGCCCACCGCCTATGCGAATTCGCCCAACTCGGCAACACTGCCGTGCGGGTGCTGCGCGATCGGGCACCGCGGATCGGCCTGCTCAATATCGGGCACGAGCCCAACAAGGGTCCCGATGTCGTGCGCGAGGCCGCGCGGCTCATCGAGGCCGAGGCCGGCCTGGATTTCAGCGGTTTCGTCGAAGCCGACCAGGTGTTCGCCGGCGAAGTCGACCTGGTCGTCTGCGACGGATTCGCCGGGAACGTGCTCCTCAAGAGCGCCGAGGGCATGGTTCGGCTGATTTTCGGCCAGTTGCGCGAGGAAATGCGGGGCTGGCGCGGGGCCGTCGTTCGCGGCGGGCTCAGGCGCATGTATGACAAGCTCGATCCGGCCCGGCATAATGGTGCCCCGCTCCTGGGCGTGCACGGCATCGTGATCAAGAGTCACGGCGGTGCCTGCGAGCGCGGCTTCGCATCGGCCATCGGCCTGGCCGCGCTGGAAGCACGGCGAAACCTGATTCCGGAGCTCGAGGAAGCGCTCTGGGCCAGCTATTGACCGAAACGCAGGGACAATAACCAACAATGTACGCTCGCATCATCGGAACCGGTCGCTACCTGCCCGAGAAGGTCCTCACCAACAAGGATCTCGAGCAACTCGTCGACACCAGCGATCAATGGATCACCGAACGCACCGGCATCCGCCAGCGCCACGTGGCGGCCGAGGGTCAGACCACCTGTGACCTCGCCGAACAGGCGGCCCGCCGGGCCATGGAAGACGCCGGTCTCAAGCCGGGCGACATCGACCTGCTGCTGGTGGGAACGACCACGCCGGATCTGGTCTTCCCGTCCACGGCCTGCCTTCTCCAGCACCGCATGGGCATGGCCGAGTGCGGCGCTTTCGACATCAACGCCGCCTGCTCGGGCTTCATCTACGCCCTGTCCGTGGCGGACCAGTACATTCGCAACGGCACCGCGCGCAACGTGCTCGTGGTGGGGGCAGAAACCCTTACGCGCATGCTCGACTGGAACGACCGGTCGACCTGCGTGCTGTTCGGGGATGGCGCGGGCGCGGCCGTGCTCACCGCCGACGAGAATCCCGGCATCCTGTCGACCCACATCCACGCCAACGGCGGCTACAGCGACCTGCTCAAGGTCGACGTGGGTGTCTCGCGCGGCTTCCGCGCAGAGGAGCGCGGCGGTGTGTCGGTTTCGATGAAGGGCAACGAGGTCTTCAAGGTGGCCGTCAATACCCTGGGTCGCATCGTCGACGAGACCCTGGCGGCCAACAACCTGGAAAAGGAGGATCTCGACTGGCTGATTCCCCACCAGGCCAACCTCCGCATCATCAAGGCCACTGCCCGCAAGCTCAAGATGTCGATGGACCAGGTGGTCGTCACGGTCGACCGGCACGGCAACACCTCGGCTGCCTCGGTTCCCATGGCGCTCGACGTGGCGCTGCGCAGCGGGGACATCAAGCGCGGGGACAAACTGCTGCTGGAAGCCTTCGGCGGCGGTTTCACCTGGGGCGCGGCGCTGGTCGCCTACTGACCGCCCTTCACCCAGCCGTTTTCATTTCCTTTTCACGCATTCCATCGCCAGGGGAGAACGCATGACGGATTTTGCAATGCTGTTTCCGGGGCAGGGCTCGCAGTCGGTCGGCATGCTGGCCGCGCTGGCCGAAAGACATGGGCGGGTCCGCGAGACCTTCGAGGAGGCCGGCGAGGTGCTGGGCACCGACCTGTGGCAGCTCGTGGTCGACGGTCCTGAAGAAGAACTCAACCGCACCGAGATCACGCAACCGGCCGTGCTCGCCGGGGCCATCGCGGTCTGGCGCGTCTGGCGGGACCTCGGCGGTCCCGAGCCGGCACGCATGGCCGGCCACAGCTTGGGCGAGTACTCGGCCCTGGTCGCGGCCGGTGCGCTGGAGTTCCGCGCCGCCGTGGCGCTGGTGGCCGAACGCGGCCGCCAGATGCAGGCGGCCGTGCCCGAGGGTGTGGGCGCGATGGCGGCCATCCTCGGGCTGGACGACGAAGTGGTCGCCGCCATCTGCCGCGAGGTGGCCGAGGACCAGGTGGTCGTGCCGGCCAACCACAACTCCCCCGGCCAGATCGTGATCGCCGGGCATGCGGCCGCGGTCGAGCGCGCCCTGCACAAATGCAGCGAGGCGGGTGCCCGGAGAGCCGTAAAGCTGCCGGTCAGCGTCCCCTCCCACAGCCCGCTGATGGAACCGGCCGCCGACGCCATGCGGGAGATCCTGGCCGACACCGACATCGGTACGCCCAGCGTCCCCGTCATTCACAATTGCGATGTCGCCAGCCACGGAGACGCCGACGCCATTCGCGAAGCGCTCGTCCGGCAGCTGACCAGCCCGGTTCGCTGGACCGAATCGGTGCGGGCGATCTGTGAGGCGGGTATCATGGAGCTCGCCGAATGCGGGCCCGGAAAGGTGCTGTGCGGTCTCGGTCGCCGCATCGATCGCCAGGCGAAATGGATCGCCCTGGAAAACCCCGACACCCTCGAAGAAACGATCAGCGCTTACAAGGAGTCGCAGTGATGACCCCCGAGACGGCAAACCGCATTGACGGACGCGTGGTTCTGGTCACCGGCGCCAGCCGCGGCATCGGCCGGGCCACGGCCGACTGGCTCAAGTCGTTGGGGGGCGAGGTGTTCGGCACCGCCACCTCCGAGTCGGGCGCCGGCGCCATTTCGGAGCGACTCGGCGAGGGCAGGGGGCTCGTGCTCGACGTGACCGATCCCGACGCCATCAACGAAACCGTGGCCACCGTCAAGGAACGGGCCGGCGCCGTGACGGTGCTGGTCAACAACGCCGCGATCACGCGCGACCAGCTCCTGATGCGCCTCAAGGACGACGACTGGGACGCGGTCCTGGACACCAACCTGCGCGGCGTGATGCGCATGACCCGGGCCTGCCTGCGCGGCATGCTCAAGGAGAAGTTCGGTCGCATCATCAGCGTCTCGTCGGTCGTCGGCTACAGCGGCAATCCGGGTCAGAGCAACTACGCCGCGGCCAAGGCCGGCGTGGCCGGTTTCTCGCGCTCGGTCGCACACGAGCTCGGCAGCCGCGGCATCACCGCCAACGTCGTGGCTCCCGGCTTCATCGAAACCGACATGACCGCGGAACTCGACGACAAGCAGCGCGAGCGCCTGACCGACTCGATTCCGCTCGCTCGTCTCGGCAGCGTCGACGACGTGGCGGCGGCCGTCGGGTTCCTGGCCGCGGACGCCAGCGGCTACGTCACCGGGCAGACGCTGCACGTCAATGGCGGCATGTACATGACGTAGAGCTTGAAAAAGTTTCAATAAATTATTGAATTGTAATAAAATACCTTCGTCAGGGCCGAGGCGGTTTCACCGAAGATTCGGTGCCTGGAAACTGGCAGTGAGCGAAATTGTTCACTACAATGTGCCCGCTTTGGGCAACCCTTATCAACGAGGAAATCACCAATGAGCAGCATTGAAGAACGCGTCAAGAAAATCGTGATCGAACAGCTGGGCGTCAAGGAAGAGGAAGTGACCCCCAGCGCCTCTTTTGTCGATGACCTGGGTGCCGACTCGCTGGACACGGTGGAACTGGTCATGGCGCTCGAAGAAGAGTTCGAGTGCGAAATTCCCGACGAAGAGGCCGAGAAGATCACCAGCGTTCAGCAGGCGATCGACTACATCAAGGCCAACGTCGACAAGTGATCGACGTCTGAAGGGTCTGCTCGGACAGTCATTGGCAATCGGATAACGGAGTCGCACATGCGTGGGGACCGTCGCATCGTCATAACGGGCATGGGCTGCCTGTCGCCCGTCGGCAACGACGTGGCCAGCGCCTGGGATGCCATCTGCAACGGTCGCAGCGGCATCGGCCCGCTGGAGGCGTTCGATCCCGAGCGCTTCCCGGCCAAGATCGCCGGCGAGATTCGGGACTTCGACGTCACCGAATATCTTTCGCCCAAGGAGGCGCGAAAGTGCGACACCTTCATCCACTACGGCATGGCCGCCGCGATGCAGGCCATCGCCGATGCCGGGCTGACCGACAGCGAGGATGACGCCGAGAGGATCGGGCTGGCCATCGGCTCGGGCATCGGCGGCATCTCGACCATCGAGCAGACCTACAAGACCTACCTCGACAGCGGCCCCCGCCGGATCTCGCCGTTCTTCGTGCCCGGCGTGATCATCAACATGATCGCGGGCAACCTGTCGATCAAGTACGGCTACAAGGGGCCGAACATCTCCATCGTCACTGCCTGCACGACCGCGACCCACAACATCGGGGATGCCGCGCGCATCATCGCCTACGGGGATGCGGACGTGATGGTGGCCGGCGGCGGGGAGTTCGGGACCACCCCAACGGCCTATGGTGGCTTCACCTCCGCCAAGGCGCTGTCGACGCGCAACGACGAGCCGGAAAGGGCCAGTCGTCCCTGGGACGTGGATCGCGACGGTTTCGTGCTCAGCAACGGGGCCGGCATGGTCGTGCTCGAGGAGCTCGAACACGCCAGGAAACGTGGCGCGACGATCTATGCCGAAGTCGCCGGCTACGGCATGAGCGGCGACGCCTACCACATCACCTCACCGTCGGAAGGCGGCGAAGGCGCGGCGCGTTGCATGGCAACCGCCGTGCGCGATGCCGGGCTCGATCCGGCCGACGTCGACTACATCAACGCCCACGGCACGTCCACGCAGCTGGGCGACCGGGCCGAATGCTCGGCGGTTCGAGCCTGCTTCGGCGATCATGCCGGTGAATTGATGATGAGTTCGACCAAGTCGATGACCGGGCACCTGCTCGGCGCGGCCGGCGGCGTCGAGGCGATCTTCACCGCGCTTGCCCTGAAGGACGGCATCATTCCACCGACCATCAACCTCGACGAGGTCGACCCCGAGTGCCGGGACATCGACCTGGTCCCCAACGAGGCGCGCGAAAAGCCGATCCGCGTGGCTTTGAGCAATTCCTTCGGTTTCGGCGGCACCAACGGTACGCTGCTGCTGAAACGGTTTGAATGACCTGCCTGGCGCGTGAGCTGGCGACTTCTCCGTCGCTGCTCACGGTTCATCGCCGCCATCCCGATCGCTGGGCCTTCCTGCTCGCAAGCTCGGCCTCGGCCGGAAAGCTCGGCCGCTGGTCGCTGCTGCTTCGCGCGGCCGACGAGAAGCCGCTGGTGCTCGACCGGAAGACGCTCGAAGCCGGATCCACGTTCCTGGACGATCTGGCCGAGCGGCAGGTCCGAGCGCGGTCCGGGCAGAGCGATTCGCGATTCCCTTTCTGCGGCGGCTGGTTCGTCTACCTCGGCTATGAGCTGGCCGCGGAAATCGAACCGGGCCTGAAACTCCCGCAGGCGGTCGACGGCTTGCCCGTTGCGCTGGCACAGCGCTGTCGCTCGGCCGTGCTCCAGGATCATCTCGACGGTCGTTGCTGGGTCGTGGCCGAAGACGAGGCCGAGCTGGCCGCGGCGCTGGAAGAAGTGTCCGCGGCCGGGGAGGACGACGTCGGTCCGCTGGCCCCGCTGCCCGACCTGGCGCTGAGCGCCGATCCCGGTGAGCGTTTCAAGGCCGGGGTCGAGCGCATTCGCGAGTACATCCGGGCCGGCGACGTCTTCCAGGTCAATCTTTCCCGCGGCTGGGAGGCGGTCGGCCGCTCGACGATCGATCCGGCCGCCATCTACCGCGCACTGGCCGCCGCCAATCCCGCCCCTTTCGCCGCGCTGGCCCGGCTGCCGGGCGGCACGGTCGTCTCTTCCTCGCCCGAGAGGCTGGTGAGCGTCGACGGGCGCGTCGTCCAGACCCGTCCGATCGCCGGGACCCGGCCCAGAGGTCCCTCCAAAGAAGCGGACAGTCGCCTGACCAGCGAGCTGGTCTCGCACCCCAAGGAGCGGGCGGAGCACATCATGCTCATCGACCTGGAGCGAAACGACCTGGGCCGCGTATGCCGCGTGGGCAGCGTGCAAGTGGACGAGCTGATGGTCGTCGAGTCCTATGCCCACGTGCACCACATCGTGTCGAACGTGCGCGGCGAACTGCGGGACGACGCGACCGCGGCCGACGTCATCCGCGCGGTGTTCCCCGGCGGCACGATCACCGGCTGCCCCAAGGTCCGCTGCATGGAAATCATCGCCGAGCTCGAAGAGCAGGGCCGCGGCTGCTACACGGGTGCCCTGGGCTACCTCGGCCTGGACGGTCGCATGGATCTCAATATCCTCATCCGCTCCATGGTCGTCGGCGACGAGCGCATCAGCTTCCGCACCGGCGCGGGCATCGTCGCCGATTCCGACCCGGCCGCCGAGCTGGCCGAAACCGAAGACAAGGCCCGCGGCCTGCTCGCCGCCATCGGTCATGGCTGAGGTGCTCGTCGACGGACAGGCGAGCGAGTGCGTGCCGCCCGACGACCGGGGCCTGCTCTACGGTGATCACCTGTTCGAGACCGTCGCTTTCGTCGGCGCGCGGGCGCCGCTATGGAGCCTGCACATGCGCCGGCTCGCTCGCGACTGCGAGCGGCTGATGATGCCCCCGCCCGATGAGGAATTGCTGGCGGCCGAATGCGTGCGCCTGTGCGAGGGCCAGCCCCGCTGCGTGGTTCGCATCAGCATTACGCGCGGCAGCGGTGGGCGGGCCTACGAACCGCCGCCGCGCCCCGTGCCGCGCCGCATCCTGATGCGCCGCCCCTGGCCCGCCGGCCTTGCCGCATCGCGTCGCGACGGCATCGTGCTCCACACCAGCCCGGTTCGCCTGGCGCTCGGCGGTGCGCTGACCGGAATCAAGCACGGCAATCGTCTCGAGCAGGTACTCGCGGCCGAGCACGCGCGCCGGGCCGGCGTCGACGAGGCGATTCTGTTCGACGTCGAAGGCCGGCTCGTCGAGGCCATCGCCGGCAACCTGATCGTTTTCGTCGACGGCCGGCCCGTGACGCCGGCCCGGCGAGGCGCGGGCGTGGCGGGGGTCGGCCTGCAGGCACTGCTCGAACGCATTGGCGCGGTGCTGCCCGAAACGGAACTCAATGCTCGAGACCTGCGCCGGGCCGAGGCGGTCATGGTGATAAACTCGGTCGCCGGTATCCGCCCCGCACACCGCCTCGACGATCGCCGTCTGGCGATCCCCGACGAGGCCAGGGGCTGGCAGCGACTCTGGGACGAACTGTTCGAATGCGAAGACTGATCATCGGGATCGGCCTGGCCATGGTGCTGGGCGCCGGCGCGGCGGCCTGGCTGCTGCTCGACTGGCAGCAGTTTCGCCAGCGGCCGCTCACCCAGGCCGGCGAAGTCAATCTCTGGCTCGACAGCGGAACGAGCTTCCAGGGCATGGTCCGGCAGCTCGAGTCGCTCGGCCTCACGCGGCTCGACTGGCGCTGGCGCCTCCTGGGCCGTGTCGAATCTCCCGTCCTGCAGGCTGGCGAGTACCGCATCGAACCCGGCACTTCCGTCACGGACCTGATCGAGACCATCGAGGCCGGCCGCGTCCGCAAGCACCGCTTCACGATCGTCGAAGGATGGACCGTGAGCGAGATGCGCGACGCGCTCACGATGGACACGCGCCTGCGCAAGGTCGCGGCGGACTACAGCGCGGACCGGCTCATGCAGCAGCTCGGGTGCCCGGGCTGCGAAGCCGAGGGCCGTTTTCTTCCCGAAACGTATTTTTTCGTTCGCGGCTCGAGCGACCTGGCGCTGCTGGAGCGCGCGTATGAGGCGATGGAGGCGGCGCTGGACGAAGCCTGGTCGGAGCGCGACGGGGAGCTGCCCCTGGACGACGCCTACGAGCTGCTGGTGCTCGCCTCCCTCATCGAGCGCGAGACGGGCCAGCCCGACGAGCGCACGCGGATCGCGGGCGTTTTCGTGCGACGGCTCGAACGCGGCATGCGGCTGCAGACCGATCCGACGGTGATGTACGGCCTGGGTGAGGACTTCGACGGGCGGCTGCGGCGCGTTCACCTGCGCACCGACCATCCCTGGAACACCTATACCCGTCACGGCCTGCCGCCGACCCCCATCGCGCTCCCCGGTCGCGCTTCCCTGCAGGCCGCCGCTAATCCAGCCGCCGGGACGGCGCTGTATTTCGTCTCCAAGGGCGACGGCAGCCACCAGTTTTCCGACACCCTGGCGGAGCACAACGCCGCCGTCGACCGTTACATCCGGGGGCGGCCTTGATGCGGGGACGATTCATCACGCTCGAAGGCGGGGAGGGCGCCGGCAAGACGACGGCCATGCGAACCATCTCCGAGTGGCTGGCCAGCCGCGGCCGCGAGGCCGTCATCACGCGCGAGCCTGGCGGGACGCCCGCGGCCGAGCGCATCCGGGAGCTCCTGCTGGATCCGGAAACGGGTACGCTCACGCCGATGAGCGAACTGCTGCTGATGTTCGCCGCGCGGCAGGAAAACCTGGCCGGCATCATCCGGCCGGCCCTGTCGGCGGGAACCGATGTCGTCTGCGACCGCTTTACCGACGCCAGCCGCGCTTACCAGGGCGCGGGACGCGAGCTGGGAGCGGCAGCGGTCGAGACCCTCGCCGACCTGGTCCATCCCGACCTGAAGCCCGACCTGACCCTGCTGCTCGACGTTCCGGTGGCGCTCGGCATGGAACGCATCCGCGGACGCGACGGCGGGCCCGACCGGATGGAACAGAACCGGCCGGAGTTCCTCGAGCGGGTCCGGCAGGCCTACCTGCGCCAGGCCGAGCGCGAACCTGGCCGTTTCGTCGTCATCGACGCCGCCCGGCCGCTGCCGGACGTTTCGGCCGCCATCGAAAACGCATTGGAGGAGAAGTGGCGCTGATGCTGCCCTGGCTCGAATCCCACTGTCGAACGCTCCGCGACCGCATCGAGGGCCAGCGCCTGGGACATGCGCCCCTGATCCACGGTCCGCGCGGCATCGGCAAGCGCGATCTGGGCGACTGGCTGGCCCGGCTGCTGTTGTGCAGCGAACCGGGAGAGCAGGGTGCCTGCGGCGCCTGCCAGAGCTGCCGGTTTTTCGAAGTCGGAACGCATCCCGACCTGTTCATCATCGAAGTGCCCGAAGACAAGCAGGGCATTGGCGTCGACCAGGTCCGCGGGCTCATCGAGCGACTGCAACTGACCGCCTCACTGGGCAGCAACCGCGTCGGCATGATTCCGCAGGCCGACGCCATGAACCGCAACGCGGCCAACGCCTTGCTCAAGACCCTGGAAGAGCCGCCCCCGGGCGCCTGGCTGATCCTGCTCAGCGAACAGCCGGCCCGATTGCCCGCCACCATTCGTTCGCGTTGCCAGCAACTGCCCCTGCGCGCGCCCGACCCCGAAATGACCGAGCCCTGGCTGGCCGAGGCTTGCCCGGACGCCGCTCAAGCGGATCGAGAAGCGGCCCTGCAGCTGAGCGCGGGCGCTCCGCTGGCCGCGCGCGACATGCTCGTCTCCGGCGGCCTGGAGACCGGGCTTTCCATCCTCGACGACCTGGTCGAAGGGCGGCCCCAAGGCGAGGTGCTCGAACGCTGGCAGGCCGACCCGGCCGCGACCTGGCAGTGGCTGGCGCGCTGGCTGGCCGTCGTCACGGCGCGTGCCAGCGGTGCCGGCGGCTGGCAGCCGGCCGGCAAGCGCCTGCCCGAAGGGGTCGATCGCCGGGCGCTGGCGCGCCTGTGGCAGATGGCCCTCGACGGCCATCGCGAGGCCGAGCGCGGCGTGGTCCGCCAGGACCTGCTCCTCGGCCGTTGGCTGCTAGAATGGGAAGCGTCCCAAACGGCGCGGAAGTGAGGCCATGGCCCAGAAAGGCATTCTGTCCTACAACATCGAGAACAAGCAGGAGCTCTACGGCGCCTACATGCCGTTTCTGATCAACGGCGGGCTGTTCGTGCCCACGCGTAAACAGTTCCAGCTCGGCGATGAAGTGTTGATCCTGCTCGGCCTGATGGGCGAAGAGCGAATCGCCGTGCCCGGCAAGGTGGCCTGGCTGACGCCGGCGGGCGGTCGCCACACCGCCAACAGCGGCGTCGGCGTTCAGTTCTCCGACAGCGCCGAGGGCCAGCAGGCCCAGAGTACGATCGTCTCGCTGCTGGCGGGCATGCTCGACAGCGACAAGCCGACGCGCACGATCTGAATCCAGGCCCCCCTTCCCACCGGCGGCGGGCGATCATCCATGTCGACATGGATGCCTTCTACGCCAGCGTCGAGCAGCGCGATCATCCCGAACTGCGCGGCCGTCCCGTCATGGTCGGCGGCGGCAGCAGCCGCGGCGTGGTGGCGGCGGCCAGCTACGAGGCCCGGCAATACGGCGTGCGCTCGGCCATGCCCGGTGCACGGGCCAGGCGCCTGTGTCCTTCGGGCGTTTTCGTGGCCGCGCGTTTCGAGCGCTACCGGGAGGTCTCGAGGCAGGTCTTCGAGATCTTCGCGGAGTTCAGTGATCGAATCGAGGGCCTGAGCCTCGACGAGGCCTTCATCGACGTGAGCGAACCCGTCCACGAACGGGGCGAATCCCTGCCCGAAATCGGCCGCCGGCTCAAGCGCCGCATCGCCGAATCCACCGGCCTGACGGCCTCGGTGGGCATGGCGCACAACAAGCTCCTGGCCAAGATCGCCTCCGACTACGACAAGCCCGACGGCCTGGTGCACATCCCCGCCGATCGTGTGCAGCGCTTTCTCGATCCGCTGCCGATCCGGCGACTGTGGGGAATCGGACCGCGCACCGCCGAACGCCTGCACGATGTCGGCGTATTCACCGTCGGCCAGTTGCGCCGGACCAGCCTGGATGTGCTTTCGGGGCTGTTCGGGGATCACGCCCTGGAACTCGTCGAGCGGGCGACCGGCATCGACGAGCGGGAAGTCAAGGTCGAACGCGTGCGCCGCTCGATCAGCCAGGAGACCACGTTTGCCGAAGACGTCCACTCGATCGAGGCGCTGGTCGAGGTCATGGCCCGCCAGGCCGACAAGGTGGCCTCGCGGCTCGCCGACCGCAGCCTCTATGCCCGGACGGTCACGATCAAGCTGCGCTCGAGCGGATTCTCGACCATCACGCGCAGCCAGTCGCTGGGCGGGCATACCCGCAGCGCCGCGAAGATTCTCGCCGGCGCCCGGGAATTGCTGGAGGGCTGGGCCGGATGGCGCCGGCAATTCGCCGTGCGCCTGATCGGCGTGGGCGTATCCGGTTTGGCCGAGCGGCCGGACGAGACCGAACTGCTCGATTGATTGCCGCCGGCAGGGCGCGCGGTCAGTCCTCGGAGCTTCGCGCCTCCCCATAGAGGTCGCGAAGTTCGCGGCGGAGAATCTTGCCCACGTTGGTCTTGGGCAATTCGTCCACGAACTCGACGTACTTGGGCACCTTGTAGCCGGTCAACTGTTCGCGGCAGAACTCGCGCAGTTCCTTGACCGTCAGCGAGTCGTCCTTGCGGACCACGACCACCTTGACCACTTCGCCAGACTTTTCGTCCGGCGCGCCGATGGCGCCGACCTCGAGGACTTTCGGGTGGTCGGCCACGACGTCCTCGACCTCGTTGGGATAGACGTTGAAGCCGGATACCAGGATCATGTCTTTCTTGCGGTCGACGATGTAGAAGTACCCCTTCTCGTCCATCTTCGCCATGTCGCCGGTGCGCAGCCAGCCGTCGTCGCCGAGCACCTTGGCGGTCTCTTCGGGCCGGTTCCAGTAACCCTCCATTACCTGCGGGCCGCGCACGCACAGCTCGCCGGTTTCGCCCACCGGCAGCGGATTGCCGTCCGGATCGATGACCCGGCATTCGGTCGAGGAAATCGGCAGCCCGATGGCGCCGTTGTACTCCTCGAGGTCCATGGGGTTGATGCAGGCCGCCGGCGAGGTCTCGGTCAGGCCGTAGGCCTCGACCAGGGTCACGCCGGTCACCTTCTTCCAGCGCTCGGCAACCGATCGCTGCACGGCCATGCCGCCGCCCAGGGTCATCTTGAGACTCGAGAAGTCCAGGTCCTCGAAACCCGGTGTGTTGAGCAGGCCGTTGAACAGCGTGTTCACGCCCGTGATGGCCGTGAACTTCTCCTTGCCCAGCTCCTTGACGAAGCCGCTCATGTCGCGCGGATTGGTGATCAGTACGTTGCGACCGCCCAGTTTGACGAAGACCAGGCAGTTCGCCGTCAGCGCGAAGATGTGGTAGAGGGGCAGGGCGGTGATGATGGTTTCCTTGCCGATGTCCAGGCGCCCGCCCAGCCAGGCCGAGGCCTGCTGCATGTTCGCGACCATGTTGCCGTGGGTGAGCACGGCGCCCTTGGACACCCCGGTCGTGCCGCCGGTGTACTGGAGGAAGGCGATATCCTCGTGGCCGAGCTCGACGGGCAGGAATCGTTCGTCGGCGCCCTCGCGAAGAACCGCGGTGAAGGGTCGCGCGTTGGGCAGGTTGTAGGCGGGCACCATCTTCTTGACGTAGCGGACCACGAAGTTGGTCAATGCGCCCTTGAGGCCGCCGAGCATGTCGCCCATGCGCGTGAGGATTACGTGCTCTATGGGCACGTCGTCGATGACGGCTTCGAGAACGCTGGCGAAATTGTCCATGATGACGATCGCCTTGGCGCCCGAGTCGTTGAGCTGGTGCTTGAGCTCCCGCGCCGTGTAGAGCGGATTCGTGTTGACCACCACGAGACCCGCGCGCAGCGCGCCGAAAACGGCGATCGGGTACTGCAGCACGTTGGGCATCATGATCGCGATCCGGTCGCCTTTCTCCAGGCCCATGGCCTGCAGGCGAGCGGCGAAGGCCGCGCTGTGCCGATCCACCTGGCCGAAGGTCAGCTCGGCGCCGAAGTTGACGTAGGCGACCTTGTCGCGGAATTCGTTGCAGCTCTTGTCGATGACGTCGACGACCGAGTCGAACTCGTCCATGTCGATCTCGGCTTGCACCCCTTCCGGATACTCATTGAGCCAGGGCTTGTCGCTCATGGGATCTCCCTTCCAATCCGTTCCGTTGCAATATCATCAAGGGCTAAAGCTTGGCACAGGTCGCAGCCCGAGACAAGCTTACCCCGGCCCCCGTGAGAGCGAGCATTTGCCCCTTTCACGAGGGGCGTTTATTATCGCCGGGAAGTCACCTCGGGCGACCGTCCCATGGGCGAACAGAACGTCGAACAGACCGCCGACGAGCAGACGCGCCGTGCCTTCATGAAGGCGCTGCTCGACGAAGTCCGCGCGCTCGAGGACATGCTCGATGCCGGCATGATCGAGTCGGGTATCCGGCGCATCGGCGCCGAACAGGAAATGTTCCTCGTCGACCAGGCCTCCCGGCCGGCGCTGACGGCCATGCAGATCCTCGAAACGATCGACGATCCGCGCTTCACGCATGAGCTGGGCCTGTTCAATATGGAGGCCAACCTGTCGCCACTGGAGCTCGGCGGGGATTGCCTGCGCCAACTCGAGAAGGAAGCCGACGAGGTCGTGGGCATCGCCCGCGAGAAGGCTTCGAAGGTCGGCAGCCGCATCGCCCTGGTCGGCATCCTGCCCACGCTCACGCGCGAGCACTTGTCGCTCGAAGCGATGGTCCCGACCGCGCGCTACTTCGCCCTCAACGAAGCGCTGCTGCGCCTGAGGGGCAGCAACTTCAATTTCGCCATAAAGGGCATCGACCAGCTCAACATCAACCACGACAACCTGATGCTGGAGGCCTGCAACACGAGCTTCCAGGTGCACTTCCAGGTCGGTGCCGAGGAATTCGCCCACCTCTACAACATCGCCCAGGCGGTCACCGGTCCGCTGCTGGCCAGTTGCGTGAATTCGCCCATCCTGCTGGGCAAGCGGCTGTGGCACGAAACGCGCATCGCCGTGTTCGAGCACTCCATCGACGCCAGATCGGAGGCGCACGCCGCCCGCGGGCACAAGCCGCGGGTGCACTTCGGGGATCACTGGATCGACGAGTCGGTCATCGAGATCTTCAAGGAAGACATCGCCCGCTTCCGCGTCGTTCTGACCACCGAGTTCGAGAAGGACCCCATCGGCATGGTGGCGCGTGGCGAGGTCCCGCGCCTGCGGGCATTGTGCCTGCACAACGGCACCGTCTACCGTTGGAACCGCGCCTGTTACGGCATCTCCGACAACGGCAAGCCGCACCTGCGCATCGAGAACCGGGTGATTCCGTCCGGGCCGACCGTGCTCGACGAAGTCGCCAACGCGGCTTTCTTCTTCGGCATGATGTCGCGCCTGTCCCACTCGGTCGACGACATCCGCGAGCACCTCAACTTCAGCGACGTCAAGAGCAATTTCCTCGCCGCCGCCCGCGAGGGCCTGCGGGCACAGCAGGTCTGGTTCGACAACCGCCAGGTCACCGCCCAGGAGCTGATCCTCGACGAGCTGCTGCCCATGGCCCGCGAGGGCCTGTTCGAGGCGGGCATCGACGAGGGCGACATCGACCGCTACCTGGGCGTGATTCGGGCGCGCGTCGAAAACCGGCGTACCGGCGCGCGCTGGCAGCTCGAATCACTGGAGAGCATGCGCGAGGAGGGTAACGAGCACGAACGCCTCAGAGCGCTCGTATCGTCCATGGTCGAGCTGTCCGAAAGCGGCAAGCCGGTGTCGGAGTGGGAACTGGCCGGGTTCTGCGATCAGCAGGACTGGCGCGACAGCTACCGCCACGTCGGGCAGTTCATGGCCACCGACCTGTTCACCGTGCGCCCCGACGACATCGTCGATTTCGCCGCCAGCCTGATGGAGTGGCGCCATGTCCGGCACGTGCCGGTCGAAGACGACTCGGGCCAATTGCTCGGCCTGGTGTCCCACCGCCAGCTGTTACGCCTGATCGCCCGGGGCAACCGCAGCGACGAGGGCGTGACCGTCCGCGACATCATGCGACCGGACCCGATCACGGTGACGCCGGAGACGACGACGGTCGAGGCCATCCGCCTGATGCGCGACAACCGCCTCAGCAGCCTGCCCGTGATCGAGGACGGCAAGCTCGTCGGGCTGGTCACCGAGTACGACCTGATCGTGGTCGCCAGCCGCCTGCTCGAGTCCTATTTGAGCGAGGACCAGCTCAAGTGAGCCGCCTGTGCGGTGTCGCCCCGGCCCTTTTGTGCATCATGATGCTGGCGGCCTGCGGCGAACGTCCCCCGGCCGAGGAACAGATCCGCAGCCGGATCGAGGGCATGCAGGCCGACCTTGCGGAAGGCAATGCCCGGTCTTTCATGGCGCCGATCGCCGAAGATTTCACCGCCGCCACGCGCAACCTGGACCGCCGCGCCGCCGGCTTCCTGCTGCGCCGGGAAATGCTCGCTCACGATCAGATCAAGGCGCGACTGGTGGATATCGAAGTGGCGCTGCAGGGCGAAGAACGGGCAACCGCCACCATGCACGCCGTGGTCACCGGCGGCACCGGGCTGATCCCCGACACCGGCGGCTGGTACCGGCTCGAAACCGGCTGGCGCCTGGACGACGGCGAGTGGATGCTGATCTCTGCGCGCTGGGAAACCGTTGCCGGTCGAGGGTAAGACAAGAAAATGCCGGCACAAGGCCGGCATCTTCGTTGCTCAATTGTCGTCCCGGGTCAAAGCACGTAAACGAAGACGAACAGGCCCAGCCAGACCACGTCGACGAAGTGCCAGTACCAGGCCACGGCTTCCCAGCCGAAGTGATTCTTCTTGGAGAAGTGACCCGCCATGCAGCGCAGGGTGATGACGATCAGCATGATCGTGCCCAGCGTCACGTGCAGCCCGTGGAAGCCGGTCAGCATGAAGAAGGTCGATCCGTAAATTCCCGAACCCAGCGTCAGGCCGAGATCCTGGTAGGCGTGTACGTATTCGGTCGCCTGGAAGTAGAGGAAGAGCACGCCGAGGGCCACGGTCGCGAGCATCCAGGCGATCAGCGCACCGCGCTTGCCCTGCTTGAGCGCCCAGTGGGCCAGGGTGATGGTCAGGCCTGAGGTCAGCAGGATCAGCGTATTGAACAGCGGCAGGCCGAAAGCCGGGATGGTTTCGAAGCCCCCGCCAAGCTGGCCCGGTCCGGCGGTCGGCCAGGCGGAGTCGAACTGCGGGAACAGCAGCTCGTTTGTCATCGCGCCCGTGCCTTCACCACCCAGCCAGGGCACGGCGAACATGCGGGCATAGAAAAGGGCGCCGAAGAAGGCCGCGAAGAACATGACTTCCGAGAAGATGAACCAGATCATCCCCTGGCGGAAAGAGCCGTCGACCGCCTCGTTGTAGAGGCCCTTTTGGGACTCGCGGATGACATCGGAGAACCAGCCGAAGATCATGACCAGAACGATCGCCGAGCCGGCCAGGGTGAACCAGGGCCCGATGGCCGCCTGGTTGAGCCAGCTGGCCGCGCCGATCATCATCACGAAAAGGCCGATCGAGCCGACGATGGGCCACTTGGCCGTGTGGGGTACGTAGTAGTGTCCTTGTGCCATGGTTGTTCCCTGATTCAGTTTCTTTTGTGGCTGGCCTGCCGGCCAGCTCCGTCGTTGCTCAGGCTGCGTTGAGCACGCCCTTCATGATGAAGCCGATGTAGATGAGCAGCACGACCCCGCCAAGAACGAGCGCCGTGCGAATCGCACGGCGCCGTCTGGCCCTGTGTTGCTCATTGCTGTCGCCCAAGGCCCGGTTCTCCTCAAACGAGCCGGTCGGCATGGGCGGTCACGCTGTCGTCGACCTTCGGCGGCGTGTCGAAGGTGTGCAGCGGCGCCGGCGAGGGCACCGTCCATTCGAGCCCGCGCGCGCCTTCCCAGACCTGGCCGGTGGCTCGTTCACCACCGCGCGCCGCCTGCCAGACGATGTAGACGAAGATCAACTGGGCGAGGCCGAAGGCGAAGCCACCGATCGACGAGATCATGTTGAATTCGGCGAACTGCACGGCGTAGTCGGGAATGCGTCGCGGCATGCCCGCCAGGCCCAGGTAGTGCTGCGGGAAGAACAGCACGTTGACCGAAATCGTCGAAGTCCAGAAATGGATCTTGCCGAGCTTCTCGTTGTACATGTAGCCGGTCCACTTGGGCAACCAGTAGTACACGCCGGCCATGATCGCGAATACCGCGCCGGTGACCAGCACGTAGTGGAAGTGCGCCACCACGAAGTAGGTGTCGTGGTACTGGAAGTCGGCCGGCACGATGGCCAGCATCAGGCCCGAGAAGCCGCCGATGGTGAACAGCACGATGAAGCCCAGGGAGAACAGCATGGGCGTTTCAAAAGTCATCGACCCCCGCCACATCGTCGACACCCAGTTGAACACCTTCACGCCGGTGGGTACCGCGATGACCATCGTGGCGTACATGAAGAACAGGCTGCCGCCCAGCGGCATGCCGACGGTAAACATGTGGTGGGCCCAGACGATGAACGACAGGAAGGCGATCGAGGCCGTTGCATAAACCATCGACGTGTAGCCGAACAGGGGCTTACGCGAGAAGGTCGGCAGGATCTCCGAGACGATGCCGAAGGCCGGCAGGATCATGATGTAGACCTCGGGATGCCCGAAAAACCAGAAGATGTGCTGGTACATCACCGGATCGCCGCCGCCGGCAGCATTGAAGAAGCTGGTGTCGAAGAAGCGGTCGGTCAGCAGCATCGTTACCGCGCCCGCGAGAACCGGCATCACGGCGATCAGCAGGAAGCCGGTGATCAGCCAGGTCCACACGAACAGCGGCATGCGCAGCAGGGTCATGCCCGGTGCGCGCATGTTGAGGATCGTGACGATGATGTTGATCGCGCCCATGATCGACGAGACGCCCATCAGGTGGATGGCGAAGATCACGAAGGCGATGTTGGTACCGCCCTGCAGCGACAGGGGCGGGTAGAGCGTCCAGCCCGAGGCCGGTCCGCCGCTGCCGATGCCGAACAGGCCCAGCACCAGCGGCAGGAGCAGGATGGTGAAGGCGAACGGCAGGATCCAGAACGACCAGTTGTTCATGCGCGGCAGGGCCATGTCCGGCGCACCGATCATCAGCGGCACCATCCAGTTGGCCAGGCCGACGAAGGCCGGCATGACGGCGCCGAAGATCATCACCAGCGCGTGCATGGTGGTCATCTGGTTGAAGAACTCGGGGTTGACCATCTGCAGCCCGGGGACGAACAACTCGGCCCGGATGACCATGGCCATCGCGCCGCCGAGCAGGAACATCACCAGCGAGAAGACCAGATAGAGGGTGCCGATTTCCTTGTGGTTGGTGGTGAACAGCCAGCGCGCCAGGCCGGTGGGATGATCGGCGTGATGTTCGTCCTGGTTCAGTGTGGTTTCATGACTCATGACTTGATTTCCTCGCTCCTGTTCTCTCTTCAGCCCTGCTCGGCATTGGCGGCGAGCTCATCGGCCGCCGAGACCTGTTGCACGTCCGCCGGCTCGTCGGCGTTGTCGGCCGCCTGCTGCGAACTGCGGCTTTCGACCCACTGGCGGTATTCTTCGGGTGAGACGGCCTCCACCACGATCGGCATGAAGCCGTGATCCTTGCCGCAAAGCTCGGCGCACTGGCCGCGGTAGACGCCTTCTTCCTCGATCAGCGTCCAGGCTTCGTTGACCATGCCCGGAATCGCGTCGCGTTTCCAGCCGAGGTCCGGAACCCACCAGGAGTGGATGACGTCGCCGGAAGTCAGCAGGAAGCGAATCTTGGTGTTGGTGGGCAGCACCAGGCGATTGTCCACCTCGAGCAGGTAGTTTTCGACGGTGCGTACATCGACGCCGGAGCCGATCTGGCGGGCCCGGTTGCTTTCGCGGTCGAGCGCCGAGTAGATGTTCACGTCGTCTTCGAGATACTCGTACTGCCACAGCCACTGGTAACCGGTGACCTTGATGTTGATGTCGGCGCCGCCGGTGTCTTCCATGTCGATGAGTACGCGGGTGGCCGGGATGGCCATGATCACGAGGATGAGGACCGGAATGGCCGTCCAGGTGATCTCGGCGGCCGTGGAGTGGCTGAACTTCGCCGGCTCGTGATCCTTGGATTTGCGATGCACGACGATCGACGTGAACATGGCCGTGAAGACCAGCACGCCGATGACGGTGACCACGGCCAGAATGACGTTGTGCAGCTGGTACACGTCCTTGCTGAAGGGTGTGACGCCACCGGGCATGTTGTCGCCGACGGCGAACAGCCCCCAAGTAACCACGATGATGACCGCCATCACCGCCAGGGCCACGATCAATTCGTTCGTTCTCTTCATCCTCGACTCACCTGTAATTGCTTGCTCCACCCCGGGCATCGAACGGCCGGAGGCTCTCCTTGAGGGCGTCAGCCAGGGCCAGCTTCTCGGCGACCGGCAGGAAATCACCGATCACCTGGCGGCGACCATGGCAGGTCACCTGGACCCGTCGTTCACCCATCCGCTGCTCCTCGACCTCGATCCGCACCCAGGCGGAAGGCCACTCGGTGCGCGTCCGCTGCCGTACGTCGAAATGATCGATTGTGAGCGTTTCGCGGTCGATCACAATTCGTTCGCGGGCCCAGTTTCCCCGCCAGGCCAGCCGCATGCACCAGCCGACGACGACAAGGTGCAGGACCGCGGCCACCATGATCGGCCAGAAACCCAGCAGAAGCGGACCGAGCGCCACGAGAAGCGTGACTGCGCTCAAACCGAGAAACACGGCTGCCAGCCTGTCGAGCGACATGGACAAGTTCGAGCGCGCCTCGATCACTCGGGACTGGCGCGATTCCGAACTGTGCCGGGTGTCGATCACGGGCCGAAAACCGTGTTTCTTGATTAACGCTGCATATTCTAGCCCATGCGGCACCAACGTGGCAGGGGAAATTGCGATCGGTCAAGAATCACGCGGGCCCGTTGTGCCGGCGTGAAGGCCGCGGGTGCCAGCGGGCAGCTGGCTTCGGTTACACTTGGTGAATGCCTTCAAACCCGCATTTAGAGGCCCCGATGACACAAGTTTCCCACCCCTTCGTGACCGCAGAACCGATCGCCCTCGACGACCGCCTCAAGGCGCTCGACGACGCCTGGCAGATGGACGAGGCGAAGCACGTGCGCTTCCTGCTTGAACAGGTGCGGCTCGATACCGGACAGCGGGAGAACATTCGCGACAACGCGCTCGACCTGGTCAAGCGCGTGCGCGAGCGAAGTCGCGATGCGGGGGTCATGGAGGCCTTCATGCGCGAATACGACCTCTCTTCGGAAGAGGGCGTGATCCTGATGTGTCTGGCCGAGGCGCTGCTGCGCATTCCCGACAACGACACCGCCGAGATGCTGATCTCCGACAAGCTCTCGGATGCCGACTGGGAATCGCACCTCGGCAAGAGCTCTTCGGTCTTCGTCAACGCCGGCACCTGGGGGCTGATGCTCACCGGGCGGCTGGTCAGCGTGAAGGGCTCGGAGAAGCGCAGCATCGGGACGGTGCTGTCGAAGATCGCCAACAAGTCCGGCGAGCCGGTCGTGCGCACCGCGATCCGCCAGGCGATGCGCATCATGGGGCACCAGTACGTCATGGGCCGCACGATCGAGGAAGCCATGGAGCGGTCCAAGAAAAAGGCCAACCGCCGCTTCCGCTACTCCTTCGACATGCTCGGCGAGGCGGCCCTGACCGCCGCCGACGCGCGCCGCTATTTCGATTCCTACGCCGACGCCATCGACGCCATCGGCCGGGTTACGGAGGGCGACAACGTCTTCGCGCTGCCCAGCATCTCGGTCAAGCTCTCGGCCCTGCACCCGCGCTACGAGCATGCCCAGCATCACCGGGTGATGGAAGAACTGGTGCCGCGCCTGCTCGAACTGGCCCGCCGCGCGCGCAAGGCCGGCATCGCGCTGACCGTCGACGCCGAGGAGGCCGATCGATTGACGCCGTCCTTCGACGTCTTCGCCGCCGTGCTCGCCGACCCCGAGCTGGAAGGCTGGGACGGCCTCGGCCTCGCCCTGCAGGCTTACCAGAAGCGGGCCTGGGCGGCCATCGACTGGCTGACCGAGCAGGCGCGCAAGACCGGGCACCGGATTCCCATCCGGCTGGTCAAGGGCGCCTACTGGGATACCGAGATCAAGATCGCCCAGGTCGAGGGCGTCGAGGGCTATCCGGTATTCACCCGCAAGGCCAACACCGACCTGTCCTACATCGCCTGCGCCGACAAGCTGCTGTCGCTGCCGGACTGCTTCTATCCTCAGTTCGCCACGCACAACGCCCACACCATCGCCACCATCGCCGAGCTGGCCGGCGGCAACACCGAGTACGAGTACCAGCGCCTGCACGGCATGGGCCAGCAGCTCTACGAGGAAGTGCTCGAAGGCGACCGCTTCAACGGCCAGTGCCGGGTGTACGCGCCGGTCGGCAACCACAAGGACCTGCTGCCCTACCTGGTGCGTCGCCTGCTCGAGAACGGCGCCAATACCTCTTTCGTCAATCGCATCGTCGACGAGAAGCTGCCGGTCGAAAAGGTGGTCGACGACCCGATCGCCGAAGTGCAGTCGCACTCGAGCATCTCGCATCCGCGCATTCCGCTGCCGGTCGACATCTACGGGCGGGAACGACGCAACAGTCACGGCATCAACATGGGCCGCGATTCGGAACTGGCCGAACTCAAGCAGGGCATGGAGCGTGCCGTCCAGAACGACTGGAGCGCGGCGCCGACCGGCCAGTCCGCGCGGGCCGGTGAGCAGGGCACCGTCTTCTCGCCCGTCGACACCGGCCTGGCGGTCGGCAAGGTGACCTGGACCGATCCCGAATCGGTTTCCGATGCCGTGAGTGCGGCGATTGCGGCGCAGAAGGACTGGGACGGTCGCGGCGCGGCCGAGCGCGCCGACATTCTCGATCGCATCGGTGACCTCTACGAGACGCACTGCGACGAACTCATGGCCATCTGCACGCGCGAAGGCGGCAAGTCCCTGCTCGACGGCATCGCCGAAGTGCGCGAGGCGGTCGACTTCTGCCGCTACTACGCCATGCAGGCCCGCAACGAGCTGGCCGAACCGGTCGAACTGCCGGGACCGACCGGCGAGTCCAACACGCTTCGCATGCACGGCAAGGGCGTGTTCGTGTGCATCAGCCCCTGGAACTTCCCCCTGGCCATCTTCACCGGCCAGATCGTCGCCGCCCTGGTCGCCGGCAACGCCGTGCTGGCCAAGCCCGCCGAGCAGACGCCCCTGATCGCCGCCCGGGCCGTGAGCCTGATGCAAGAGGCCGGCGTGCCCGAGGACGTCATCCAGTGCCTGCCCGGCGACGGCAAGGTGGGTGCCGCACTCACCGGCGATCCGCGCATCGCCGGCGTGGCCTTCACCGGCTCGACCGAAACGGCGCGGATCATCAACCGCAGCCTGGCCGAGCGCGAAGGCCCGCTGGCCACCCTGATCGCCGAGACCGGCGGTCAGAACGCCATGGTCGTCGACTCCTCCGCGCTGCCCGAGCAGGTCGTCAAGGACGTGATCCACTCGGCCTTTCTCAGCGCCGGCCAGCGCTGCTCGGCGCTGCGCGTACTCTACGTCCAGGCCGACGTGGCCGACCGCATGCTCGAAATGCTCGCCGGCGCCATGGAAGAAATCGCCGTCGGCGA
>JAZBPT010000232.1:0-3073 GCA_036351755.1 Wenzhouxiangella sp.
GCCCGCCTTTTCGCACGCCCTGGCGGCTGGCCTGGCGCGTTCCCCTGTTCCTGCTCCACGCCCTTGTCGGCCTGCCGGTGACCCTGCTGTGCTTCCTGCCCGGGATCAACCGGATCCCGATTGCCGGCATGCCCCTGCGCAAGCGCGCGCACCGGGCCTGGCAGCGCATCACCCTGCGGCTGTTCGGCGTGCGCCTGGACGTCTCCGGGCGCTTGCCCGAGGGCGGTTGCCTGGTCGTGGCCAACCACATCAGCTGGCTCGACATCGTCCTGTTGCAGGCGCTGTGGCCGATGTGGCTGGTCGCCAAGGCCGAGATCCGCGCCTGGCCCCTGATCGGCTGGCTCGCGCAGGTCGGCGGGACGCTGTTCATCGTGCGCGGCAAGCTCGAGTCGCGGCAGAAGATCGGGCGCCGAATGGCCGCGCTGCTTCGGCGCGGCGACCGGGTCGGGATCTTTCCCGAGGGCGGCATCCGGCCCGACCGCGGGGTCAACCGCTTCCACGCGCCGCTGTTCGCGCCGGCCATCCGCACGCGTCTGCCGGTGGTGCCGGTCGCCATCCGCTACGAGCGCGACGACGACCTGCACGAGGAGTTCGTGTTCGGTCCCAACGAGAGCTTCCTGCGCAACTTCTTCCGCCTGATGGCCGAGCCGCCGCTGACCGGGCGGATCATGATCGGCGAGCCCATCCTGGATTACGATAACGGCCGGCGCCGCCTGGCCGAGAAGGCTGGCGCCGTGGTCAAGGATTTCTACGACAATGCCTGAATCGTCGCTGCCCGAATACGCTCCGCGCGGCCTGCTGGCCAGTCCGCACATCCAGTCGATTCTCACCTCCGGCCCGCTGCGCCGGCGCAAGGTGCAAAAACGCGCGGGCGAGTACCTGGCCCGCCGGACCGAACGTATCGTCACCGCACGCGACGGAACGCGGCTGCTGGGCTTCTCCAATCACGCGCAGGCGGGTCGGCGCGACGCCCTGGTGATCATGCTCCACGGCTGGGAGGGCAGCGTCGACTCCAATTACCTGCTGTCGACGGCGGTCACCCTCGACGAGGCGGGGTTCGACACCTTTCGGCTGAACTTTCGCGACCACGGCGGCTCGCACCACCTCAACGAGGGGCTGTTCCATTCCTGCCTGCTCGAGGAAGTGCTCGACGCCGTGGCAACCGTGGCCGGCGAGTACGACGGTCCGGTATTCCTGGCCGGGTTCTCCCTGGGCGGCAACTTCACGCTCAGGATCGCCCGCCACGCGCCGGAGCGAGGGCTCGAGATCCGTCGGGCGATCGCGGTCAGCCCGGTGATCCGGCCGCACAACGTGCTCGACGCCATGGAGAGCGGTCTGCCCATCTACGAGCGCTACTTCGTGCACAAGTGGCGCAAGTCGCTCAAGCACAAGCAATCGCTCTTCCCCGAGCGGTACAATCTGCACCCCTGGTTCCGCCTGGGGCGGGTGAGGGCCCAGACCGAGTGGCTGGTCGAGCGCCTCACCGAGTTCGAAAACATCGACGCCTACCTGGAAGGGTATTCGGTGGCCGGCGACTACCTGGCCGGCCTGGAAACGTCGACCCTGATCATTACCGCCGCGGACGACCCGATCATTCCGATCGACGACATCCGGGCGCTGCCGAGACCGGCGGCGCTGGATATCGAGGTGCACGAACACGGCGGCCACTGCGGCTTTCTGGCCAACTGGCGGCTGGAGAGCTGGATAGAACAGAGAGTGAAGAGTGAATTATGCAGACTGACGGAGAACTGATCCGGCAGGCGCGCCGCCTGTTCGAAAGCGGCGATTTCGCGGGCGCCGAACAGGCCTATCGCGGCCTGGTCGGGCAACTGCCCGAAGACAAGCGCATCGACGTGACCCTGATCATCGGCGCCTGCCAGCAGGCGCAGGGCCGCCAAGACGACGCCCTCGAGACGCTGAAGCAGGCCGTGGCCGCCGACGACTCGCGCGCCGAGTCCTGGTTCCAGCTCGGCCGGGCCCGGCGCCAGGCCGGCGACGAGAAGGGCGCGACCGAGGCGCTGGACAAGGCCATCCTGCTCGACCCCAACCACGCCCTGGCGCGCGTCGAGCTGGGCCACCAGGCCCTGGCCGCCGGCGACGGCGAGCGGGCCGAGAGCCACTATCGAACGGCCCTGCGCGCCCACCCGGACTGCGTGCCCGCGCTGGTGGGCCTGTCGGAGCGGCTGCTCGAGGCCGGCCAGGTCGACCGGGCCTACGAGCTCTCGACGCGGGCCGTCCAGATGCGGCCGAACAGCATCGAAGCGCAGTTGGCGGCTGCGCGCGTGTTCAAGCGCCGCGGTCACCCGGATTTTGCCGAACGCTGCCTCAACAACGCCCTGGCCGCGGCGCCCAACAACGGCGAGATCCATCGCGCCATGGGCCAACTGCTGCTCGAGCGCGGCCGGCCCGACGAGGCCCTGGCGGCGGCCGCGGAAGCGCGCCGCTGCGGCGCCACCGACCATCGCCTGGCGCTGCTCGAAATCCACGCCCTGCGCCAGCTCGGCTACCTGCCCGAGGCGCGCCGCCGGCTCGAGGCGCTCTCGCGCCACCAGTTGCTCGACGCCGCCAGCCTGCTGATGCTGGCCGAGCTTCGCCTGGCCGACGGCGAAGCCGAGGGGGCCGCGGAACTGCTCGAACAGATCGAAGCCGACTGGCCGCAGGCCGCGCAACTGGTCCGGGCGATGCTGGCCGAGCTGGAAGGCGATCGCGCCCGCGCCGCCGAACTGGCGGGCGGGCTTCACGAAGACGACAGCCCCCGGATCAAGCGCCAGTCGCGGCTGCTGAGCGCGCGCCTGGCGCTGGCCGACGACCGCCCGGAAGCCTGCATCGATGCGCTGGGCCCGCTGGCGGCCGAGGGCGACGACGACCCCTACCTGCGCTGGATGCTGGCGCGCGCGCTCGACCAGGCCGAGCAGCATGCCGAGGCCGCGGAACACCTGCGCCGATCCGGTTGGCGTTCGCCGGCCCTGCTGCAGGCCGCCGAGGAAGAATTTCCCGAAGACCTCTATGAAGCGATTGCCGCCCTCGACGGCGGCGACGACTGGCCCTCGCAGCCGCCGGCCGACGAGCGCGC
>JAZBPT010000233.1:0-22933 GCA_036351755.1 Wenzhouxiangella sp.
ACGCCGCCGCCGCAGCCCACATCCAGCACGCGGCGACCCGCCAGGGGCACGCGCTCGGCGAGGAATTCGACCCGGGGACCGTTGATGTCGTGCAGGGTGCGGAAGTCTCCCTCCGGGTCCCACCAGCGCGCCGCCAGGGCATCGAACTTGCCCGACTCGCGCGGATCGACGTTGCCGCCCGAAACCTCGGCATTCATGACCTGAGCTCCCCGGCGCCGCCCTGGTCGCTGGTCAGCAGGCGCCTGCCCCACTGTTCCGCTTCCTGTGCGGTGCGGTCGGCATCCAGCGTGGTCAGGACCCCGCCGTCGACGACCCGGCGACCCTCGATCCAGACGTCGCTCACCTGGCTGCGCGAAGCCGCGTACACCAGGTGGGAGATGACGTGGTGGACGGGTGCCGTTTCCATCGCCGACAGGTCGACGGCGACCAGGTCGGCGCACTTGCCCACCTCGATCGAGCCGAATCGATCCTCCTGACCGAGCGCCCTTGCCCCGTTGATCGTCGCCATGGACAGTGCGCGCTCGGCCGGCACGGCTTCGGGATCGCCGCTGGCGCCCTTGGCCAGCAGGGCGGCCAGGCGGGTCTCGGCGAACATGTCGAGGGTGTTGTTGCTGGCGGCCCCGTCGGTGCCGATGGCCACGTTAACGCCGGCAGCATCGAGGTCGGCGACCCGGCAGATGCCGCTGGCCAGCTTGAGGTTGGATGCCGGGCAGTGGAGCACGTGCACGCCAGCCCGGGACAAGCGGGCGATGTCGGCGTCGTCGAGCTGGGTCATGTGCACGGCCAGGAGCCGGTCGGTGAGCAGGCCCAGGGAATCCATGCGGTCGAGCGGCGAGAGACCGTACTGGTCGATGCTGCCCTGGATTTCGCCGGCGGTCTCCAGCAGGTGGAGATGAACGGGAATGTCCATTTCCTCGGCCAGGGAGCGAATCCGGTGGAAGGCCTTGTCGGTGACGGTGTAGGGCGCATGCGGCGCGAAGGCCGAGGAGACCAGCGGCATGTCGAGCAACTGCTGATGCATGTCCAGGCCGCGGCGGAAATACTCGTCCTCCGTCTGCGCCCAGGCCGTCGGCACCGAGATGATCGGAATGCCGATGACCGCCCGCATGCCGACCCGGTCGGCCGCGGCGGCCGTCACGTCCGGGAAGAAATAGTTGTCGTTGAAGCAGGTCGTGCCGCCCCTGAGCATTTCGGCCATGGCCAGGTCGGTACCAACGCGAACGAACTCCGCTCCGACCCAGCGTTGCTCGGTCGGCCAGATATGATCCTCCAGCCAGCGCATCAGCGGCAGGTCGTCGGCAAGCCCCCGCATCAGCGCCATGGCGCTGTGCGTGTGGATATTGACCAGGCCGGGGATCAGGGCGCGATCGGGCAACTGCGTGACCCTTGCGTCGGGATAGTCCCTGCGCAGCTCCTCACCATGACCCAGGGCGGCAATCCGTCCTGCTTCGATCAGCACCCCGTGGTTTTCGAGCACGACGCCCTCCGGCCTGACCGGAACGACCCAGCGCGGAAGAAGGATTTCGCGATCGGCACTCACTCGCTCAGTCCTTGACCCGCGACATGTACTCGCCGGTGCGCGTGTCGACCTTGATGACCTCGCCCTCCTGCACGAACAACGGCACGCGGACCGTCGCACCGGTTTCGAGGTGTGCAGGCTTGCCGCCGCTGCCGGACGTGTCGCCCTTGAGGCCGGGGTCGGTCTCGACGACCTTCAGCTCCACGAAATTGGGCGGCAGGATCTGGATCGGCGCGCCGTTCCAGAGGGTCACCTGGCACATGTCCTCTTCCTTGAGCCACTTGGCCGAGTCGCCGATGGCCTTCTCGTCGGCGGGGAGCTGCTCGAAGGTCTCGGGATCCATGAAATGCCAGAACTCGCCGTCGCTGTAGAGATACTGGACTTCCTTTTCGAACACGTCGGCGGCCTCGACCGTGTCGCCGGACTTGAAGGTCCGCTCGATCACGCGCCCGGTCAACAGGTTGCGAACCTTGACCCGGCTGAAAGCCTGGCCCTTGCCCGGCTTGACGAACTCGTTCTCGACGATGTTGTAGGGATCACCGTCGAGAATGATCTTCAGGCCCGATTTGAACTCGTTGGTACTGTAGGTTGCCATGATCACTCCGGATTACAATGACGCCCCGGCCGCGCGGCTCGGGGCGATGATTCTTCTTGGCTGCCAGCAAAGCTGATCAATGAAAACCGATAGTTTAGCGCGAACCACGTTTGCACCCAAGCAAGCCGACTGGCGCGACCAGGTCAAGCGGGCGGTTCGCGCCCCCGGCGTGTTGCTCGACAAGCTCGGCCTGGCGCGTGGCGACGAACCGGCCGCCAGCCGATTTCCCATGCTGGTGCCCCAGGCCTTCATCGACCGGATGCGCCCGGGCGACAGGCGGGATCCACTGCTGCTCCAGGTTCTCCCCGAGCGCCAGGAATCCGATATCGCGGCAGGCTTCAGCGACGACCCCGTGGGCGACGGCGCGAGTTCGGCCGAACGCGGCGTGCTTCACAAGTATCGCGGTCGCGTCCTGCTGATCACTACCGGCGCCTGCGCCGTGCATTGCCGCTACTGCTTTCGCCAGGCCTTCCCCTACGCGAACCAGCATGCCGGATCCGGTCAATGGAGCGCGGCGATCGACTATATCGCCTCCGACGACAGCATCGAGGAAGTCATCCTCTCCGGCGGCGATCCGCTGATGCTGCCCACCCGACGGCTACGGGAACTGACCGCACGGCTGGCCGGCATTCCGCACATTCGGCGGCTTCGCATTCACACCCGTCTGCCGGTCATCCTCCCCGACCGCGTCACGGCAGACCTGCTCGACTGGCTCGGCGCACTGCCCTGGCCCGTGGTCATGGTGATTCACGCCAATCACGCCAACGAATTCGACGCGGCCGTATGCGAGGCCCTGCAAGAATTGCGGCAGCGGGGCGTGCACCTGCTCAACCAGGCGGTCCTGCTCGCCGGAATCAACGATTCGTCGCCGAAACTGGCCGAACTGATGCGGCGCTCCTTCGAGGCCGGCGCCCTGCCCTACTATCTCCACCTGCTCGACCCGGTTTCCGGCGCCCATCGTTTCGATACCGACTCCGCCCGGGCCCTGGAGATGATGGACACCCTGCGGCGGGAGCTGTCGGGTTATCTTGTTCCCCGACTGGTTCGCGAGGTCGCAGGCGAACCCTACAAGCTGCCGGTACTTTAATCGGCCGCCCAGCAGCGATAAGATTCAACACGATACGAGACACAGGCAGCCCTGATGGCCAACCAGCCGACCGAAATCCGCATCCTCACCGTCACCGACGATCCGTCCGCGCCGCGCCAGCTCCAGCAGATGCTCGGAGACGATGCCGGCGTGCGAACCCTGTTCGCCGATACCGGCAACGCCGTGTCGCGCACCTTTGAGTCCGAGCGTGTCGACATGGTGGTGGTCAAGGTCGATTCCGCCGACCTGCCGCTGTTCGAATCCAGCGTGCGCGCGGCCCGTGAACAGGACCGCTTCGTGCCGGTGCTCGCGATGATCGAGGAAGAAGACACCGGCTCGGCAATGGCCGTGGCCGCCGTGGGCGTGGAAGGCTTCGTCAACCAGGCCGGGCTGCGGCAGCTCAAGCGCCTGGCGCTCAGCCAGGTCGAGTCACTGCGGGCGCGCAAGGACGCCGAACAGGCACTCAAGAGCCTGGCCGACATCGAGGACCGCTACACCTTGCTGCTGGACAGCTCCAGCGAGGCCATCGCCTACATCCACGAGGGGCTTCACATCTACGCCAACCGCGCGTACCTGGAACTGTTCGGCTTCGACTCCTTCGAGGAGCTCGAGGGCCTGTCCATGCTCGACCTGCTCTCGGCCAGCGACGAAGTGCCGGATCTCAAGCAGGTTCTCAAGGCTATCGCCCGGGACGATCTGCCCGACGAACCGCTTCAGCTCAATGCGCACCGACAGGACGGCTCGGCATTCACCGCCTCGGTGGACTTCTCGCCGGCGCGCTACGGCGGCGAGTACTGCGCCCAGATGCTGGTTCGCGAGAAGGTGGCCGGTTCCGATCCGGCACTCGAGGAAGAGCTACGCAAGCTCAAGACTTCCGATCTGCTGACCGGCATGCTCAACGCACCGGCCTTCATCGACCTGCTCAATCAGACGGTCGACGGCCGCGCCGATACCGCCGGCCTGTCCGTCCTGGCGCTTTCACTCGACAACCACGACGAGTTGCTCGACAAGGTCGGCGTGGGCGCCACCGACGACCTCGTCAGCGGCACCGGCGACCTGTTCCGCGACGTGGTCGGCAAGGACTACACGATGGCTCGCTTGCGCGATCACACCTTCGCGCTGATCGCCGACTGCGCCGACCGCGCTCAGGCTGAAAAACTCGCCAGCGATATCGTGGAGAACTGCTCGGGGCGCATCATCGACGTGCGCGACAACAGCCTGACGGTGTCGGTGGGCGTCGGCCTGGCCATCGCCGGCAGCGAGCTGCCCCACCCGGAAGCCCTGATCGAGCAGTCCGAATCGGCCCTGGCCGAAGCCCTGCGTGCCGGCGGCAACGGCTTCGTGCGTTACCGCCCGCGCGTGTCGGCCGAAGGCGACGAGGACGATGCGGCCTGGGCGGAGCGCCTGCGGCACGCGCTCGACCACGACGAATTCGGCCTGGTGACCTCGCCGATCACCAGCATGGAAGACGACGAATTCCTGATCAGCGAAGTGGAAACCCGGCTGCGGCCCGAGGACAGCGACGAGGTCGTCCTGCCTTCGGTCTACATGCATATCGCCTCGCGCGTGGGCCTGGCCCCGAAGGTCGATGCCGACATGATGGATCGCCTGCAGGCCCTGGCCAACGAACGCAACGACGAGAACGGCCAGTGGTTGGTGCCCTTGAGCCTGGAGACCATCAGCGACGAACAGTCGGCGCTGGACCTGTTCAAGCGCCTGGGCGATCCCAGCCTGGATCCCAAGCGGATGATCTTCGGCTTCCGTGAACCCGAGATCCGCGAGAAGCTGCGGCCCGTGCAGAGCTTCATCGAACGCTTCCGCGAAAGCGGCTGCCGTTTCGCGCTGTGCGATGTCGGCCCCGAGGCGCCCGCCGAAAGCCTGCTGCGCCACCTGGGCGTCGACTTTCTCCGCCTGGCACCGGAAATGATCCAGGACTTGAGCGGCAACGACGCGCTGCGCCAGAAGCTATCCACCCTGGTCGCCCACGCCCGCGAACACGACACCCGAATCATCGCGCCGAAGGTCGAGAACACCGGCGACCTGGCCACGCTCTGGCAGTTCGGAATCATCCTCGTCCAGGGCGAATTCGTGCGCGAGGAGGCTTCGGCTTAAGGCGGCGGCAAAGCCGCCGCTTACCGCGCCCCCTCCGACAGGGCCCGGATGCGCTCTTCCAGCGGCGGGTGGCTCATCAACAGCCGTTTGAGCCCGCCTGCCACGCGCCCTCGGATGCCGAAGGCCTCCACCGACTCCGGCAGCTGGGCCGGGCCGTGGGCCTGGCCGAGGCGCTTGAGGGCGGCGATCATGTTCTGGCGGCCGGCAAGCTTCGCGCCACCGGCGTCGGCCCGGAACTCGCGCCAGCGAGAGAAGGCCATGGTGATCATGCTCGCGAGGATGCCGAGCACGATCTGCAGCACGATCACGACCAGGAAGTAGCCCGGACCGTAGCCGCGCTCGCTGCGAAACACGGCGCGGTCGATGATCTGGCCGAGCACGCGCGAGAGCAGGAGCACCAGGGTGTTGAGCACGCCCTGAAGCAGCGTCATAGTGACCATGTCGCCGTTGGCGACGTGGGAGACCTCATGGGCCAGCACCGCTTCGACTTCGTTCTGTCGCATGTGCTGCAGCAGGCCGGTGCTGACGGCGACCAGGGCGTTGTTGCGCGAAGCACCCGTTGCGAAGGCATTGGGCTCGGGCGCATCGTAGACGGCCACGTCGGGCATCCCGATGCCGGCTTCCTTCGCCTGCCTGGCAACGGTGTCGACCAGCCATTGCTCGGTGCCGTTGCGCGGCTTGTCGATGACGTGGGCGCGCGTGCTCATCAGCGCGATCTTCTTCGACATCAGCAGCGACACGATGGCGCCGCCCATGCCGAAGACCACGGCGATGATCAGGATGGCGGCATTGTTGACGTCGATGCCCTGCCGGACGAGCCAGGGCTCGAGCAGGTTCATGACCGTGCCGAGAACGACCAGGACCGCCAGGTTGGTGGCCAGGAAGAGAACGATTCTGCGCATGACGACCTTGTCTCCGAACAGGACGATTAGATCGCTAAAATGGCGGCATGCGCGTGCCTTTCCAAGTCCCTTCATGACGGCCCAGGACGGCGTCCCGCCCGCCTACATCGGCCGCTTTGCCCCGTCTCCCACGGGCGCCCTGCACTTCGGTTCGCTGGTGGCGGCCGTCGGCAGCTACCTTCGGGCGCGCAGCCTCAGCGGCCGCTGGCTCGTCCGCATCGAGGATCTCGACCCACCGCGTGAGGTGCCGGGGGCCGCCGAGGAGCAGGTCGAGACGCTCGCCGCCTTCGGCCTGATTCCCGATGCCCCGGTCGCCTACCAGAGTCGCTCCGCCTCCCTTCACCAGAAAGCGTTGCGACAGTTGCTCGACAGCGGGGCGGCTTACTGGTGCGGCTGCAGCCGTCGCGACCTGCCGGACGACGGCATCTACCCTGGTACCTGCCGGCACGGCCTGCCGCCCGGACGCGAACCCCGCAGCGTCCGCATGCGCACCGACAACACCTGCATCGAATGCTTCGTCGATGCCGTCCAGGGCGAGTACTGCGATCATCCCGGTCGCATGGGGGGCGATTTCATCATCCTGCGCGGCGACGGACTGATTGCCTACCAGCTGGCGGTCGTCGTCGATGATGCGGCCTCGGCGATCACGGAAGTGGTCCGCGGCGCGGACCTGATCGACTCGACTCCGCGCCAGCTGCTGGTCTACCGGCGTCTCGGCCTGAAGCCGCCGGACTGGATGCACCTGCCGATCGTGACCGACGACAACGGACGCAAGCTCAGCAAGTCCGACGACGACGATCCGGTCATCGCCCGTCCGCACGCGGAAGCCATGCGCCTGGCCTTGCGCGCCCTCGGCCACGAACCGCCGGCGGGCGCGCGATCGCTCGATACCCAGTTGGACTGGGCCCTGGCCAACTTCGAAATCGCCAGAATCCCTCGTGGCCCCGTCGCCGTCGGGGTTCATCCCTTGTAACGACAACGTTATACTCATCGATTGACCAGCGGCAGCTCCAAGACCGAATGAATCCCAACTATCTCGATTTCGAACAGCCCATCGCCGAGCTCGAGGCCAAGATCCGCGAGCTGCGAAACGTCGGCTCAGGCGTCTCCATGAACCTGGAAGAAGAGATCCAGCGCCTCGAGCAGAAGTGCCGCGAACGCACCGAGACGATCTTCTCGGAGTTGAGTGACTGGCAGATTTCGCAGCTGGCGCGTCACCCGCAGCGTCCCTACACGCTCGATTACGTGCCCATGGTGTTCGACCGCTTCGAGGAGCTGCACGGTGATCGGCATTTCGCCGACGACCATGCCATCGTCGGCGGCCCGGCGATGCTCGACGGGCTCAGCGTCATGCTCATTGGCCACCAGAAAGGCCGCGACACCCGCGAGAAGGTCTACCGCAACTTCGGCATGCCGCGTCCGGAAGGCTACCGAAAGGCTCAGCGCCTGATGGAAATGGCCGCGCGCTTCAAAATGCCCATCGTGACCTTCATCGACACGCCCGGCGCCTATCCCGGGGTCGGCGCCGAAGAACGCGGCCAGTCCGAGGCCATCGCGCGAAACCTGGCGGTGATGGCGCGCCTGCCCGTTCCCGTCATCTGCTTCGTCATCGGCGAAGGCGGCTCCGGCGGCGCCCTGGCCATCGGCGTGGGCGACCGCACCAGCATGCTCCAGTACAGCATCTATTCGGTAATCTCGCCGGAGGGCTGTGCATCGATCCTCTGGAAGAGCGCCGACAAGGCGCCGGTGGCCGCGGAAGCGATGAGCCTGACGGCGAGCAAGCTCAAGAAGCTCAGGCTCATCGACAAGGTGATCAAGGAGCCCGCCGGGGGCGCGCACCGATCGCCGCACGAGGTCGCCGTCCGCATCCGAGAAACCATCGTCGCCCAGATCGACTACCTCGCCAGCCAGCCGGTCGAGACCCTGCTGTCCGAGCGGTACCAGCGGCTGATGGCGCACGGGGCCTTCGAGCAGGCCTGAGGCGCCTGCCGCGGCCATGCCGGCCGACTCCCCCGATCCGACCACCCTGCCCGGCCGAGGTCGCCTCGTCGTGGCCTTCAGCGGCGGCCCCGACTCGGTCTGCCTGTTGCACCAGATGGCGCAGGCCGAGCCTGAACGCTCGCTGGCCTGCATCCACGTCGACCACGGACTCGATCCCGAAAGCGGCGAGCGGGCGCGGCGAGCGGCCGCCATCGCCGGGCAGATCGGCGTCAAATGCGAGATCATCCGCGTCGAGGTCGATGCGGGACGGGGTCCCGAGGCCAGCGCGCGCCGTGCCCGCTACCGCGCCCTCGAGCGCTCCATGGCCAGCGGCGACACGCTGCTCACCGCCCACCATGCAGACGACCAGGCCGAAACGGTGCTTCTGAGACTGCTGCGAGGCGCGGGGCCCGACGGTCTGGCCGGCATTCCGGCCGTGCGCCGCTTCGGCCCGGGATGGCTGGCGCGGCCCCTGCTCGAATGGACGCGCTCCGACATCGAGGGCTGGCTGCAGCGTCACGATCTCGACTGCATCCGCGACCCGGCGAACGAATGCCCCGACTTCGACCGCAACTTCCTGCGCCGCACGGTCCTGCCGGCGCTGCGTGAACGCTGGGCCGGCGTCGACCAGGCCCTCCTGCGCAGCGGCCGCTTGTGCCGGGGCGCCGCCGATTTCGTCGCCGAGCAAGTGGCGCGCGATCTCGAAAGCGCACCGGACGAAAACGGTGCGTTGCGACTCGAGCGACTGGCCGCCGACAGCGACTACTACCGCGGAGCCGCGATTCGCGCCTGGTGCATTCGCGAAGGGTTCGAACCGCCACCCGGCCGACGCCTGGACACTTTCCTCGCACAGCTTTCCAGCGCTGCCGGGGACCGCTGTCCGGCGCTGCGCTGGGACCGGGCCGTGCTGCGCCGCTGGCGCGATCGCTTGTGGCTCGAATTGGACGAGGCGGAAGACGACGACTGGCAACTGGAATGGAGCGGCATCCAACCCCTGTCGCTGCCAAGTGGACTCGGCGTCATGAAACTCACCGGCGACGCTGCACCGGCGCTCGACCTGGCTGTCGGAAGCCAGCGGGAAGGAGACACCCTGCAAGTCCAGGCGAATGGACCACGACGCGACTGCAAGCGCCTGCTCGCCGACGCCGGGGTTCCGCCCTGGCAGAGAAACCAGTGGCCGCGCCTGTGGCAGGACGACCGGCTGGTGGCACTGGGGGCACGCTGGCTCTCGCACGACTTTCGGCATCTTCTCTTGCAACGTGGGCAAACGCTCGTCTGGGAGACCGGGCCACGTCGCCTGGCCAAGGCTGGGTTAAAATCCGATCCATGAGCAAGAAAGCTGCAAACACCAAGCGGTCGGGCGCGGAGAAGTCCGGGGAAGAACCTGATTTCGAGACATCGCTGGCGGAACTGGAAGGCCTGGTCGAAGCGCTCGAGTCCGGCGAGCTCAGCCTGGCCGAATCGCTCGAACGTTTCAAGCGCGGCGTCGAGTTGTCCAAGCACTGCCACGAGATGCTCGACCAGGCGCGGCAGTCCGTGGAAATCCTGACCCGCCCCGAGGACGAAGCGTCGGCAGAGGACTTCGGCAAGCCGGCAGGCTGAAGCGGCCGGCCCGCACGGCGAACGAAATCCCCGCAAGGCGTCCGCCTTGACGCCGGCTCAATAGCCCTCGAGCACGTCCACGCCTTCAGGCACGGTGAATTCGAACAGGCCGGCATCGAGCTGCGGGTTGCGCGTCAGCTCCAGCAGGCGCAGGCGCGTCAGCTGGCCGAAGCTGTCCTCGAGTTCGAGCTGCCAGGGCAGCCCGTCGCGAAACATCAGCCGGCCCTCGACGATGTCGGTGCCCTCCTCGAGCGGTTCGAATTCGATCAATTCCCGCCCCGAAGCCGTCACCCGGTAGAAGCGGTCGAGGAGTTCCGGCCGCATAAGGACCAGCAAGGGCGACTCGTCCGCGCCGGGCTGGTCACGCACCGTGACCTGCTCGAGCGACACGTCGTAGTGCCAGAGCTTCTCGCCGTCGGCGACGATCTCCTGCGGGAAGGGCTCGCCGTAGTTCCAGCGAAAGCGGTCCGGCCGGGCATAGTAGAGTTCGCCCGACGACTCCTCGGTGACGCGGCCTTCGGCGTCGATCGTCACCTGCTCGAAACGGCCCGACAAGGTGTCGAGACCCTCGGCGAAAGCGTCCAGTTGCGCCCTGCCGTCCTGCGGCGCCCCGGAAGCGGAGACCGCGAGCAAGAGCGCAGCCAGCCAGTCCATGATCATTTGCGAAAATCTCCTTCGAAGCGTTGCGGTTGCGAGTGTGCTCCAACCACGCTGAACGGCGACTGACTCAGTCGCGCGGCGGCGGCTTGGGCGCGAGCACCTCGCGCTGGCCGTTGTGCTCGGGCGGACTGACCACGCCCTGCGCTTCCATGTCCTCGATCAGGCGCGCGGCGCGGTTGTAGCCAATCCGCAACTGGCGCTGAACGCTCGAGATCGAGGCGCGCCGGCTCTCGAGCACGTAGGCGACCGCCTTGTCGTAGAGCTCGTCCTCGGAATCGCCGCTGCCGCCGCCCTCCGGCAGGCCGGTGGCTCCGATCTGCTGGCCGTCGGCCATGGTCTGGGTCTCGGAAAGCACCTCGTCGAGGTAGTCGGGCTCGCCCTGCTGCTTGAGCGACTCGACCACCGCATGCACTTCATGATCGTCGACGAAGGCGCCGTGGATGCGTTCGGGCAGGCCCGACCCGGGTGGCAGGTAGAGCATGTCGCCGTGACCGAGCAGCTGCTCGGCCCCCTGCTGGTCCAGAATGGTCCGGGAATCGACCCGCGACGACACCTGGAAGGCCATGCGCGTGGGGATATTGGCCTTGATCAGGCCGGTGATCACGTCCACCGAGGGCCGCTGCGTGGCCAGGATGAGATGGATGCCCGAGGCGCGCGCTTTCTGGGCCAGGCGAGCGATCAGCTGCTCGATCTTCTTGCCCACGATCATCATCAGGTCGGCGAATTCGTCGACCACGACCACGATGTAGGGGAGCTGCTCGAGAACCGGCTTGTCCTCGCCCTCGGCCAGCTCAGAGGGATCCACGAAGGGATCCGGAAGCGGCTGGCCCTTGTCCGCCGCTTCCTTGATCTTGCGGTTGTAACCCGCCAGGTTCCTCACGCCCAGCGAGGCCATCAGCTTGTAGCGACGCTCCATTTCGGCCACGCACCAGCGCAGCGCGTTGGAGGCGTCCTTCATGTCGGTGACCACCGGCGTGAGCAGGTGCTGGATGCCCTCGTAGACCGAAAGCTCCAGCATCTTGGGATCGATCATGATCAGGCGAACCTGGTCCGGCGTGGCCTTGTAGAGCAGGCTCAGGATCATGGCGTTGATCGCCACCGACTTGCCCGAACCGGTCGTACCGGCGACCAGCAGGTGCGGCATGCGCGCCAGGTCGGCGACCATCGGCTTGCCGGCGATGCTCTTGCCCAGGCCCAGGGTCAGCGGCGAACTCGACCGCGCGTAGGCCTCGGAGGCCAGGATCTCGCGCAGGTAGACGATCTCCCGGTTCTGGTTGGGAATCTCGAGGCCGATGACGCTCTTGCCGGGAATCACGTCGACCACGCGGACCGAAATGACACTCAGGCCGCGCGCCAGGTCCTTGGAGAGATTCGATACCTGGGCGCCCTTCACACCGGGTGCCGGCTGCAGTTCGAATCGGGTGATGACCGGGCCGGGGTGGACGGCCACCACTTCGACCTCGACGCCGAAATCGGCGAGCTTGAGCTCGACCTGGCGACTCATGGCCTTGAGCGCATCCTCGGAGTAGCCGGCCCGCTTGGCCGGCGCTTCGTCGAGCAGCTCCAGCGGCGGCAACTCGCCGGGCGAGAGGTTCTTGAACAGCGGCTGCTGCCGCGCCTTCTTTTCGGCGGGCTTGCTGATCTCTGGCTCGACGCGCGGCTCGATGCGCACTTCCTTGCGCGACTTGCGCTTGATCGAATCGCGCTTGCGAACCTCTTCGCGCTCGGCGCGGGCACGCCGCCCGGCGAACCAGTCCCGGCCCTGGACCGCCTTGTCCGCCGACCAGGCAAAAGCGCTCAGGGCGAAGCGGCCGGTGCGGTCGACCACGTCGATCCACGACAAGCCCGTGAACAGGGTGATGCCCCCAAGGAAGATGCTCAGGCTGATGAGCACACCGCCGGTCAGCCCCATGGTGCCGACCATGGGCCCGGACAGCACGTCCCCGATGACGCCGCCCCCGGGGCTGGATCCGGCATCCGGCGCCTGCATCGAAAGCAGCATGCAGCCGGTCAGCACGGCCAGCAGCAGGCCGGCGGTCCGGACGCTCCACTCCGGAAGGCCCGCGGGTTCGCCGCGCTCGCTCAACACGCGAAAACCGGCGAAGCCGATCAGCAGCGGCGCCGCATAGGCCATGTAGCCGAACAGGACGAGGAACAGGTCGGCCAGCCACGCACCGAAGGCACCGCCGAGGTTGTCGATGTCGGAATCGGCGGCCGCCCGCGACCAGCCCGGATCGGACGCGTCGTGGCTGAGCAGGCACAGCAGCAGGTAGACGGCCGCGACGAGAATCAGCAGGAACAGCGCCTCGGAGAGGCGCCGTTTCATGGCCAGCGCTGATTCATCGACCTTTTCGCTCTTCTTCGCGCGCTGGCTCACCTGCTATCCTGCATCAAGTTCGATTCGCAATTAACTGATTATGCTTGCTTAAGAGCCGGGTGCACAAGCTCGCCGCCGCGCACGTTCACGCCGCGCGAGAGGGCCTCGACACCTTCCCACTGCGGCCGGGCCATGTGCTGCACGTAAGGCAGGATGGCCGCCGACAGGGCCTGGCTGGAGGTGCGCGGCACCGCGCCGGGCATGTTGGTCACGGCGAAATGGGTCACGCCGTCGACCTGGTAGGTCGGATCGGCGTAGGTCGTCGGACGCGTGGTTTCCACGCAGCCACCCTGGTCCACCGAGATATCGACCACGACCGCGCCCTCGTTCATCGAGGAGATCATCTCGCGCGAAATGACGTGCGGTGCGCGGGCACCGGTGACCAGCACCGCGCCGATGACCAGGTCGGCCTTCGACACGAATTCCGCGACCGCCTCGCCGTACGGATACAGGGCGGTCACGTTGGGACCGATGTCCATCATTTCGGCCAGGCGATCCTGGCGCTTGTCGAAGACCGTCACCCGGGCGCCGGAAGAGGCCGCCAGGCGAGCGGAATTGCCGCCGGCGGCACCGGCACCGAGCACGACCACGTGGCCGCGGTCGGCGGCGGGCAGTCCGCCCAGCAGCACGCCTCGGCCCCCCTCGGGCTGGTGCAACAGGTGCGTGCCGACCTGGACCCCGATACGCCCGGCGATATTGCTCATGGGCGCCAGCAGGGGCAGCGAGCCGTCGGCTTCCTCGACCGTCTCGAACGCCACGCCGGTCAGGCCGATGTCGAGCAGGCGATCGGTCAGCTTGGGTTCGGCGGCCAGGTGCAGGTAGCAGAACAGGAGGTGATCGGAGCGCAGGTACTGAAGGTCACCCTCGATGGGCTCCTTGACCTTGACCACCAGTTCGGCCTTGCCGTAGAGCGCCTCGGCGTCCGGCAGCACTTCGACCCCGACCTGCTTGAAGTCCTCGTCGGAGAAACCGCTCTTGCTGCCCGCCCCGGCCTCGATGAAGACCTCGTGCCCGGCCTGGACCAGGTCGCCGCAGGCCGCCGGCACCAGGGCCACTCGGCCTTCCAGGGTCTTGATCTCGCGGGGAATTCCGATACGCATCCTTACTGCTCCTTGAAAACTGCCAGAATAATATGGGCCGGTCGTCGACCGGCCCGCCTTGGATTGGGAGGCGGCCGACCACAAGTCTGTCCCTTTGAATCGCCCGGCCCGAAACGGAGAAATTATACATGTCCGACCCCCGTCATTTCCGGCTGCTGATCCTCGGATCCGGCCCCGCAGGCTACACCGCAGCGATCTACGCCGCCCGCGCCAACCTCGCACCCGCCGTAATCACCGGCATCGAACAGGGCGGCCAGCTGACCACCACGACCGACGTGGAGAACTGGCCCGGCAGCTACCCCGATCTCCAGGGGCCGGAACTGATGCAGCAGATGGGTGCGCACGCCGAGGCCTTCGACACCGAGATCGTCTTCGATCACATCCACACCGCCGACCTGTCGCAAAAGCCCTACCGCCTCGAGGGCGACAGCGGCGTCTACACCTGCGACAGCCTGATCATCGCGACCGGCGCCTCGGCGCGCTACCTCGGCCTGCCCTCCGAGGAGGCTTTCAAGGGTCGCGGCGTTTCGGCCTGCGCGACCTGCGACGGTTTTTTCTATCGCGACAAGCCGGTGGCGGTCATCGGCGGGGGCAACACGGCCGTCGAGGAGGCGCTCTACCTGGCCAACATCGCCAGCAAGGTGACGCTGGTCCACCGCCGCGACGAACTGCGCGCGGAAAAGATTCTCCAGGAACGACTGTTCCAGAAGGAAGCCGAGGGCAAGGTGGAAATCCGCTGGAACCACGTGCTCGACGAAGTGCTCGGCGACGACGACGGAGTCACGGGCATGCGCATCAATCACGTGCAAAGCGGCGAACCGGAGGATATCGAGCTCGACGGCGTCTTCATCGCCATCGGGCACGATCCCAATACCAAGATCTTCGAAGGCCAGCTGGAGATGAGCAACGGCTACATCCATATCCGCACCGGGCAGAACGGCATGGCCACGGCCACTTCGGTGCCCGGGGTGTTCGCCGCCGGCGACGTGGCCGACCACATCTATCGCCAGGCCGTGACCTCGGCCGGCTTCGGTTGCATGGCCGCCCTGGACGCCGAACGCTACCTTGACGAAAAGCAGGACTGAATCGCCGGATCCCGAACGGCCGTTCTCCAGTATCAGCGAGACGGCCTGGAACGGGCTGTGCGAAGCCACCGGCCCGTTCGTGGACTGGCGCTTTCTTGCCAGCGCCGAGGAAGCCGGCTGCACCGGCGCGGACACGGGCTGGCAGCCCTGTCCCCTCAGCGAGGCGCGGGATGACGGCGCACTCGTCTGCGCCGCGCCCGCCTGGCTCAAGGATCACTCCCACGGCGAATTCGTGTTCGATTTCGCCTGGGCGCAGGCCTCCGGCCAGGCCGGCATGCCCTGGTACCCCAAGCTGCTGGTCGCCGCGCCCTTCTCGCCCGTGACCGGACCGCGGCTGCTGGGCGCGACTTCCCACCCGGAGGCCGCCCTCGACCTGGTCCGGCGCATGGAGTCGCTGGTCGAAGATCGGGGTCTGTGGTCGGCCGGCGTGAATTTCTGTGACGCCGACGACGCTGCCGTCCTGCGCGAGGCCGGCTGGCTTGAGCGATTCGACTGGCAATACCACTGGCGCAACGACCACTACCGCGATTTCGACGAATTCCTGTCCCGCCTGCGCCGCAAGCCGCGCAAGAACATCCGCGCCGAACGCCGGCGCGTACACGAAGCGGGCTGGCGCTTCCGCTGGAGAGACGGCGACTCCCTCGACGAATCCGAGCTGGACCTGGTCGATCGCTGCTACCAGACGACCTTTGCCGTCTACGGCAACCTGCCCTCGCTCAACCGGGAGTTCTTCGCAAAGGCCGCGGCTCGCTTCGGCCGGGAGTTCCTCGTCTGCATCGCCGAACATGGCGGCGAAGATCTCGCCTGCGCGGTATTCTGGCGCGACGCGAAGCGCCTCTACGGCCGCTACTGGGGCAGCCTCGTGGAGACCCGGGACGTGCACTTCGAAACCTGCTACTACCAGGGCATCGACTACTGCATTCGCGAAGGACTCGAGTGGTTCGAACCCGGCGCGCAGGGCGAGCACAAGATCCGCAGGGGCTTTCTGCCGCAGCGGACGCGCTCCTTCCATTACATCCGTCACCCGGGCCTGCGCGAAGGCGTTCGGCGCTGGCTGGCCGCCGAAGGCGAATTCCTCGAGGAGCGCCGCGAGCGGCTCACGGAACTCGATCCCTTCCGGACCGGGTGATGATCGAACCGGTGCCCCGACTGGGCGAGTCGCCCGACAGCCCCTTCCCCGATCCTGCGGACTGCCCGCGCGAGGACGGGTTGCTGGCCTGGGGCGGCGACCTTCACCCCAGCCGCCTGCTGCATGCCTATTCGCTCGGCATCTTCCCCTGGTACGAAGCGCCGGGCCCCATTCTCTGGTGGTCGCCGGAGCCGCGCGCGGTGATGCTGCCCGAGGCCATGCACCTGTCCCGACGATTCCGGCGCACGCTGCGGCAGGGACGCTTCCAGGTGCGTGCCGACACGGCCTTCGACGCCGTCGTGGCCGCCTGCGCGGCGCCCCGGCACGACCAGGACGGCACCTGGATCACCGAGGAGATGCGGCGCGCCTACGGCAGGCTTCACGAGCTGGGCCATGCGCACAGCATCGAGATCTTCAGCGAGAAAGGCGAACTGATCGGGGGGCTCTACGGCGTGGCCCTGGGCCGCATCTTCTTCGCTGAATCCAAGTTCCACCGGCGGCGCGACGCCTCCAAGATCGCGCTCGCCGCGCTGATGCGGGCCCTGGCCGAGTGGGACTTCCTGCTCTGCGACTGCCAGCTCTGGAACCCCCACCTGGAGCGGCTGGGCGTGCGCATGCTCTCCGGCGAACTGTTTCGCGCCGCGATCGCCCGGGGTGTTGCCGAGCCGGCCGCCGTCGAAGACTGGCGCACGGCGATCGAAGGGGTCGATTTCAGTCGCTGGTAGGCCCGAACAAGGATTCGATTTCACCGTCGGCCTCGCGCTTGCCGCGCTTGTCGCGGGCCAGCGCCAGGGTGGCGCGGGCCAGCTCGGCGAACAGCCGGGCGCTTTCGGCATCCAGGCCGGAAGCCGCATTTGCCAATCGCCGGCAGGCGCCCGCGTCCCCGCGCTCGATCGGACCGGTCAGGGCTTCGCGCGGCGGTCTCTCGCGGAGGGTGTCGAGCGCGCCCTGCTGCAAGTCACAAAGAATCTCGGCGGCCTGCGCTTCCGGCAACCCCGCCCGGTCCGCCAAATCGCGGGCCAGGGCCTGGATCGTGACCAGGTAATTGCTCGCCGCCACCGTCGCGGCGTGCCAGGCCGACTTGTCGCGAGCGGAAAACGGCAGCCAGCGCCCGCCGGCGGCCTCGAACAGCGGCCGGAGGAGATCCAGCGCCGCGGCCTCACCTTCGGCAACGCACCAGGTGCCTTCGAAGCGGGACGCGGCAGCGTCCGGATCGGCGAAGGCCCGAACCGGGTGGACGGCCGCGAACGGTGCGCCGAGCCCTGCCAGAACCGCGGCTTCGACCGAGCCGGACAGGTGGAAAGCCAGGGCCGGAGGACTCGGGCAGGTGCGCACGACCTCGTCGGCCGAATCGGCCAGCACACCGTCGGGCAGCCCGAGCATCAGCCAGCCGCCGGCGACGCGTTCGTCCAGTCGCTCGGCGGGCTCGCCGGCGCCCAGGAAGTCCGTCGCGCAGCGGGCGCTCGCCAGGCTGCGATTGACGATCAGCCCGGGGCGAACGCGCCCGGTATCGAGCAGCCGGCGGGCCACCGCCCGCGCCGCCCGCCCGCAGCCGAGCACGTGCAGGGCCGGCGCCTCGCTCATTGACCGGACTCGAGTCCTTCGGGGAGTTCGGGGATCTGGCCCGGATTACGGGCGAGGTACTCGTCGAGCCGTTCCAGGCCATCGCGGTAGTCCCGGCCGACCAGTCCCGGCAGCATCAGGCCCACGTAGCGGCCGACGAGGTCGAGCGCACCGAATTCCATGCGCATCCCCCAGCGGACTTCGCGACCGCCCTCGCCTTCGACGACTTCGAACCAGCTGTCCGCCTCGGTGCCGCCGAGTTCCAGCTTCATGTCGATGCGCCGCGGCGCCTCCGTCGAGACGATCCACAGCCGGCTCGCCTCCGACTCCGGCGTTTCATGCCAGACCAGCGTGGCGCCGACGCCCTGCGCGGGCCCCTCGAGGCGCCATTCCATGTCGGGGCGACGCGCGAGCCAGGGCGACCACTGGGTGAAGTGCCTGAGGTCGGTCAGGACTTCGAAGACGATGTCCTGTCGATGCTCCACCACGCGGGAGCGCTCGACTTCCACGCTCGTCGGCAGCAGGAAGCCGATGACGATCAGGGCCACCACCAGCGCCAGCAGGATGCCGAACAGTCTTCTGATCATGATTGCTACCTCTCGCTACTCACGGCCAGGGATCGCCGGGCCGACGTTCGTGCCGCTCATCCAGCTCCTCGGGGAATTCCTCTTCCCACTCCCAATCGTAGCGCTTGACCGGCGGTTGGTCGTCGCCGCGAAAGACGAAGGCCAGGATCACGCCGATCATCATGCCGCTGGCGTGCAATTCCCAACTGCTCGAGGCGTTCACCGGCAGCGCGCCCCAGAGCATCGACCCGTAAAGGAACCAGATCATCAGGGACACGCCCACCGAACGCAGGTCGCGCTTGAGTATTCCAGAAACGAACACGAAGGCCAGGATGGCATACACCAGCCCGCTGGCCCCGATGTGCAGGCTGGAGCGCCCGATCACCCAGGCCAGGGCCGCGCTGCCCACATACATGACCGGCAGGGCCTTGAGGGCGGAATTCGGGTAGAGAAACAGCATCGCCCCCCCGCCGATGAACAGCGGGACGGTGTTGGATGCGATATGGGCCAGGTGCGCATGCAGCAACGGCGTGGTGGCCAGGCCGAGCAGCCCGACGCCCTCGCGCGGACGCAGTCCGAAGCGGGCGAGATCCAGCCCGGCGATCCAGTCGAAGAGGAAGACCGACCACATCACCGCGATGAAGCCGGCGGTCAGGCGGACGGCCAGCCAGAAATTGCGCTGCGCCCGCTTCGAACCGGTGTAGTTCGGATCGGGTCGGTGCAGGTGCATCAGGCTGCGCTGCCCTGCGGCAGGGCACCGGCGACGACCGAGTGGCAGCGACGGCGGAGCTCGCCCGACTTGTCCTGCGCCAGGCCCCCGGTCTCCAGCGGCGGGTGAACGATCATGCGGACCCGCCCCGGCCGGATGCGCAGGCTCCTGGCCGGAAGGATCTCACGCGTGTCGATCACGGTCACCGGCAGGATCGGCAGCTGCTGGTCGACGGCCACCCGGAAGGCGCCCTTCTTGAAAGGCAGCAATTCTCCCGTCCGGCTGCGAGTGCCCTCGGCGAAGAACATCAGCCCGGTACCGGGCTTGAGCCGGCCGACGGCACGATTGATCGCCTTGCGGGCCTGTTCGGGGTCGGCGCGGTTGATGAAGATGTGTCCGATGGCACGGCACCCGGCCGCCACGAAGGGAATCCGGCTCAACTCGGCCTTGGCCACCCAGCGTAGGTCGAGGCCGATCCATCCGTAGATGACCGGGATATCGAACTGGCTCTGGTGATTGGCGACCACCACGTAGCTCTGTCCCGCGTCGATATGCTCGAGACCTTCGACTTCCACGCGAACGGGCACCAGCCAGGTCAGCACGCGCCCCCAGGGCACGGCGACCCAGAGATTGGCCAGTCGCGGAGAGACCAGCAGCGCCAGCGGCACGGCCAGCAAGGCACCGAGCAGGGTCGCCAATACGACCAGGGGCACGTAGACGAGCCACTGGTAGAGCGGATAGAGATTCAGCCAGGCGGGCCGGCTCGACGATCGGGAGGTGGTCATACCGGATTATGCTACACAAAAAAGGGGCGTCCGAAGACGCCCCTGTCCGTGTCGATCACGGCATCCGAGAGCCGGATCAGGCCGCTTCCGCGGTCTTGTCCTTGCCGCTCTCGAGCACGCGGCCGTCGCCGCTGCCGATCTCGATCTTGCGCGGCTTCATCCGCTCGGGCAGTTCACGCTGCAGTTCGATGTGGAGCAGCCCGTTCTCCAGGTCGGCACCGGCCACCTTGACGTGGTCGGCGAGCTGGAAACGCCGCTCGAACGAACGATTCGCGATGCCGCGATAGAGGAACTGGCGCTCGCCATTGTCCTCTTCGGACGCTTCCTGCTTGCTGCCTGAGACGGTCAGCGTGTTCTGCTCGGAAACGATATCGAGCTCGTCCCGGCTGAAGCCGGCCACCGCCATGGTGATGCGGTAGCGGTCCTCGCCCAGAGACTCGATGTTGTAGGGCGGATAGCCGTTGCTGTCGACGCGCTGGGCGTTGGACAGCATGTCGGCCAGTCGATCGAAGCCGATGGCCGTGCGGTACAGGGGTGAAAGATCGAACGTGTTCATAACCGTATCCTCCTTGAGAAGCAATCGGTGTTGTCGGTTGACGCCCGCCTGTCTCAGGCCGGGCTCGGTGAGATCCCTTGCGGCGATCTCGGTAAAAGAGATAGGCGTCGCTGTGGTTCTTTTCAAGGGCGGGGCTGTCGCTAGGTTTCAGTACTCCACTTCCACGACCTCGAGCAGACGTTCGCCGGTCGGCGTGCGCACGGAGACTTCTTCGCCCACCGCCTTGCCCAGGAGTGCGCGAGCGACGGGGGAGTCGACGGAAATCCAGCCCTTTACAGCATCGGTCTCGTCGGCCCCGACGATGCGGTAGCGCACCTCGCTGCCGTCGAGTTCGGCCAGGGTGACCGTGGCGGCGAAAAAGACCTTGCCGGGGTTGTCGCTGCGCGGCGGGACGGGACGGACCTCGTCGAGACGCTTGCGCAGGTAGCGCACGCGCCGGTCGATTTCCCTGAGCTGCTTCTTGCGGTAGATGTACTCGGCGTTTTCCGAGCGGTCGCCTTCGGCTGCCGCGGCAGAAAGCGCCCGGGTGACTTCCGGGCGCTTCTTTTCCCAAAGGTGTTTCAGTTCATCCTGCAGCTGCCGGTGACCGGCCTGCGTGATGTGCGGACTCCGGGGCAGGACTACAGCCCTCCCTTGGTGAGCTTGACCGGGTCGAGCAGCTCCTCGAGTTCGTCTCGGGTGAGGTCGGTCATTTCGGCGGCCACGTCGAGAATCGGACGACCTTCCGCATACGCCTTCTTGGCGGCCGCGGCACCCTTTTCGTAACCGATGACCGGATTGAGCGCGGTCACCAGGATGGGGTTGCGCGCGAGCGCCTCGCCCAGCCGGTCCTCGCGCACCTTGAAGCTGGCGATGGCGCGGTCGGCGAGCAGGCGCGCGGCGTTGCCCAGGATGGTGAGGCTGTCGAGCAGGCTGGCGGCGACGACCGGCAGCATGACGTTGAGCTGGAAATTGCCCGACTGTCCGGCCACGGTGATCGTGCCGTCATTGCCGATGACGCGCGCGGCGACCATGCAGACGGCCTCGGGGATGACAGGATTGACCTTGCCCGGCATGATCGAGCTGCCCGGCTGCAGGGCCTCGAGCTCGATCTCGCCGAGCCCGGCCAGGGGACCGGAGTTCATCCAGCGCAGGTCGTTGGCCATCTTCATCAGCGCCACAGCCAGGGTCTTGAGCTGACCCGAGAGCTCCACTGCGGCATCCTGGCTCGCGATGCCCTCGAACTTGTTGTCGGCCGAAGCGAATTCGAAACCGGTCGACTTGGCCAGGCGAGCGGCGAAGCGGCGGCCGAAGTCCTCGTGCGCGTTGATGCCGGTGCCCACGGCGGTCCCGCCCTGCGGCAGGTAGCGCATGCGTGAGAGCGCGTCGCGAATGCGCTGTTCTGCGCTGGCGATCTGCGCCGCCCAGGTTGCCAGTTCCTGGCCCAGCGTGACGGGCATGGCATCCATCAGGTGCGTCCGGCCCGTCTTGGCAACCTCGGCGAGGGCTTCGGAACGCTTGCGCAGGGTGTCGTGCAGGTGATGCAGGGCCGGAAGCACGTGCTCGGCCGCCGTAAGGCAGGCGCTGACCTGAATGGCCGTGGGGATCACGTCGTTGGAGCTCTGCCCCATATTGACGTGATCGTTGGGATGGACGCCCAGGTCCCCGTCCGGGTCGGCCAGGTGGGCGATGACCTCATTGGCGTTCATGTTCGAGCTGGTGCCCGAACCGGTCTGGTAGACATCGACCGGAAAATGCTCGTCGACTTCATTGGCCGCGACCCGACCGGCGGCCCGCACGATGGCACGGGCGCGATTCCCGTCGAGCAGCTCGAGTTCCTCGTTGGCCTCGGCGCAGGCGGCCTTGATCAGGCCCAGGGCCCGGATGAAGGGCGCGGGCATGCGCTGTCCACTGACGGGAAAGTTGTTGACGGCGCGCTGGGTCTGCGCACCCCACAATGCGTCGGCGGGCACCTGAAGCTCGCCCATGCTGTCCTTCTCGGTACGGAAATCGCTCATGTCTTCGTGTCCAGTGTGAGGCGGTATGTAAACCGGCGATTATAACGCCGCACCCCGCCCTTTCTCTCCCGATCCGCTGCGTCCGCATGAGATAATGCGGCTATGATCGACAAGCTGATTGCCTCCCTGCGCATCCTCGCGGCCGGCTTGCTGCTGGCCGTCAATTCAGTCGTTCACATCCTGCCCCTGCTGGTGGTCGCCCTGGTCAAGCTGGTGGTCCGAGTCCGGCCGGTGACTCGCGGCTGTGATCGAACCCTTTCGGCGATCGCGGCGAGCTGGATCGACTTCAACTCCTGGCTCTTCGACACCCTGACTTCGACGAAAATCGAGATCGAGGGCCTGCCCGAAGCGGACACCGGCGGCCAGATGCTGGTGGTCTGCAATCACCAGAGCTGGGTCGACATTCCCGTCCTGCAGAAGCTGTTCAACCGCCGACTGCCCCTGTTGCGCTTCTTCCTAAAGAGCCAATTGATCTGGGTGCCGCTGCTGGGTCTGGCCTGGTGGGCGCTGGATTTCCCGTTCATGAAACGCTACACGCGGGCGCAGATCGAGCGAAAGCCGCAGCTGGCCGGGCGCGACATCGCCGCCACCCGCCGGGCCTGCAGGAAG
>JAZBPT010000234.1:0-3946 GCA_036351755.1 Wenzhouxiangella sp.
CGCCAGCAGTGCGGATAGCTGTGGCCGAAGTCCTCGTCGGCCAGCAGCGTGCCGTTCTCGCGCATCGCCTCGACCAGCTTCGCGTTGGCCTTCCAGACGTGCTCGCCTGCGACCACCGGCGTGTCGTCGACGAAGATGCCGCGCCCGTCGATGGGATTGACCACGGGCAGGTTGTACTCCAGGCCGACGTCGAAGTCGTCCTGGCCGTGCCCCGGCGCGGTGTGGACCGCGCCCGTACCGGTTTCGGTCGTGACGTGATCGCCGAGGATCACGGGCACGTCGTCACCGCGGTAGGGGTGGTGCAGCTTCAGATGTTCGAGCGCTTCACCCTTGACCGTAGCCAGCACCTCGACCTTGTCCAGGCCGATTCGCTCGGCGACGGAATCGCGCAGCTCGGTGGCCAGCACCAGGTCGAGCTGCTTGCCGTCGCGAACACCGCGCACCAGGTCGTAGTCGAGTTCGGCGTTCAGGCAGACCGCCTGGTTGGCCGGAATCGTCCAGGGCGTTGTCGTCCAGATGACGACCCCGGCATCGCCGGCCAGGCAGTCGACGCCGAAGCGCTTGCCCAGCTCGGCCGGATCGACGGCCGGGAACAACACGTCGATGGCGGTCGAGGTCTTGTCCTGGTATTCGATCTCGGCCTCGGCCAGGGCCGAGCCGCAGTCGAAGCACCAGTGCACCGGCTTGACGCCGCGCTTGAGATGGCCGCGCTCGACGATCTTCGACAGCGCGCGCAGCATGTCGGCCTCGTACTTGAAGTCCTTGGTGGCGTAGGGGTGATCCCAGTCGCCCAGCCCGCCCAGGCGCTTGAAGTCTTCGCGCTGGTTGTCGATCTGACGCTCGGCGTACTCGCGGCACTTCTGCCGGAAGGTGGCCGCATCCACTTTCTGGCCGACCTTGCCGACCTTCTTTTCCACCTGCAGCTCGATCGGCAGCCCATGGCAGTCCCAGCCCGGCACGTAGGGCGCCCGGTAGCCGGCCAGCAGAGCCGAACGCACCACGAAGTCCTTGAGGATCTTGTTGACCGCGTGCCCGATGTGGATGTCGCCGTTGGCATACGGCGGGCCGTCGTGCAGCACGAAAGTCTCGCGTCCTTCGGTCGCTTCCTGGATGCGCTCGTAGAGGCCGTCGGCATACCACTGCTCGAGCATGTTCGGCTCGCGCTGGGCCAGGGAAGCCTTCATCGGGAAAGCGGTCTTGGGCAGGTTGATGGTGTCTTTGTAATCCACAGGCTTCGGGTTTCAGGTTTCAGGTGTAGGTCGGGGTCGCATCCCCGACGGACGAGATTCGAGCACGCTCCGCGCACTGCGGGCATCCTCTTCCATCTGCTTCGTCATGGCCTTTAGATCGTCGAAATGCTCTTCGTTACGGATGAACTCGACGAACTCGACCTTCAGATGCTTGCCGTACAGGTCGCCATCGTAATCGAACAGGTGCACTTCGAGCAGCCAGTCGGTGCCGCCCAGCACGGGCCGATGGCCCAGGCTGGCCACGCCCGGATGCGATTCCAGGCCGTCGCCGGACACGCGCACCGCCAGGATGCCGGACAGGGCCGGCGGATCCGGCGGCCGGATGTTGATCGTGGGAAAGCCCAGGTCGCGACCCAGGGCGCGGCCGCGCAGCACCCGTCCGGAGATGCGATAAGGCCGACCCAGCAGGCGCTCGGCCTCGGCCAGATCGCCCTCGAACAGCGCCGTGCGGATGCGCGTCGAGGAAATGCGCTCCTCGCCGTCGGCGACCGCCTCGACCCGCTCGACGGTGAAGCCGTAGCGCGGCCCGAGTTTCTCGAGCATGGCCACGTTTCCGGCCGCACGCGAGCCGAAACGGAAATCGGCACCGACGACCACGCGCTCGGCGCGCGCACCGCGCACCAGCACGTCGCGCACGAAGCGCTCCGGGCTCTGGCGGGCGAATTCGGCGTTGAAGCGAAGCATGAACATCAACTCCAGGCCGTAGTCGCGGGTGAGGCGAATCTTGTCGCGAACGCTGAGCAGCCGCGGCTGCGGGGAATCCGGCTTGAAGAAGGTGGCCGGCAGCGGCTCGAAGCACATCAGCGCGGGCAACAGCTTGCCGGCGCCGCCACGGGCGGCGTCGATCAACGCCTGGTGGCCGCGATGCAGACCGTCGAAATTGCCCACCGCCACCGAGGTGGCGGGCAGCTTGTCGCGGTCGGAATTGAAGTGTCGGACGAGTCGCATGGCAAGCGACGGATTCTACCGTCTTTTGGGGCCCGAAGCGCGGGGTTTACGGCGTCTGCGGACGGGCCAGGTGGCGCGGTCGCAGCCCCGTACCGACGAGCACCAGCGCGTAAACGGCCGCTCCGGCGCCGATCACGCCTGCGATCGCGCCGACCCGCCAAATCGTCGCAGCCTCGAGCCAGCGCTCGACCTCGGGCTGCAACCACTGCAGCGCCAGGGCCATGGCCAGGCAGCCGGCGGCGACCTGCCCCACCCTGCGCCAGGGCAGGCGCGGCGTCAGCGACTCGTGCCGCAGGCCGCGCCACAGCAGCGAAGCGTTGATCCAGCCCGAAACGCTGGAGGCCAGGGCCAGCCCGGCGTGGGCGCCCGGATGATCGGAGAGCATGGCCAGGAAACCGCCGGCGTAGTCCCCCCCGGCCAGCCACTGCGCGATGGCGACCACGAAGACCACGTTCAGGCCCATGTTGGCGACCAGGGCGATCACGGCCACCTTGACCGGCGTCTTCGTGTCCTGGCGCGAGAAATAGGCCGGGGCCAGGATCTTGACGCCGATGAAGGCCGGCAGTCCCAGGCAGTAGGCCAGCAGGGCCCAGGCCGCCATCGTCGCGTCGCGGTCGGTGAAGGCGCCGTGGTGGAAGAGCGTGATCACCAGCGGCTCGGCGACCATCGCCAGGCCGACGGCGGCCGGCAGGGCGATGATCAGGCCCAGGGTCACCGCCCAGTCGAGCACGGCCCGGTACTGCTCGCGGCCGTTGCGCGCGTGCAGCGACGAGAGCGTCGGCAGGATGACGACCGACAGCGCCACGCCGAACATGCCCAGCGGAAACTCCATCAGCCGGTCGCCGTAGTACAGCCAGGCCAGGGAGCCCGACGCCAGCAGCGAGGCGAAAAAGACGTCGAACAGCAGGCTGACCTGCGCCACCGAGGAACCGAACAGGGTCGGCACCATCAGCTTCATGATGCGCTGCACCCCCGAATGCCTGAAATCCGGCTTCGGAAAGGGCAGCACGTCGTGACGCGCCAGCACGGGCAGCTGAACGGCCAACTGCAGAATCCCGGCGGCCAGCACGCCCCAGGCCAGCGCCTTGACCGGTTCGTCGAACATCGGGCTGAAGGCCACCGCCGCGGTGATCAGCGCGATGTTGAGCAGGGCCGGCGTGAGCGCCGGCAGCGCGAACTTGCCCAGCGTGTTGAGAATGCCGCCCGCGAGCGCCGTCAATGCGATAAACAGCAGGTAGGGAAAGGTCACCCGCAGCATGTCGGTGGCAAGCTGGAATCGCTCGGGGTCGTCCAGGAAGCCGGGCGCGAACAGCGTGACCACCCAGCCGGAGGCGAACATTCCCAGGCCCGTGACCACCAGCAGCACGGCCAGCAGGCTGCCGGCCGTCGCGTCGATCAGGGACTTGAGGCTGGCATGGTCGTGCTTCTCGCGGTATTCGTTGAGCACCGGCACGAAAGCCAGCGAGAACGACCCCTCGGCGAACAGCCGGCGCAGGAAGTTGGGAATCTTGAAGGCGAAAACGAAAGCGTCCATCGCCGGCCCGGCCCCGAACCAGCGCGCCAGAACCACGTCGCGCACGAAGCCCAGCACGCGCGAGACCAGCGTCATGGAGCTGAACGAAAACAGACTCCGCATCAACGCCACGGCGCCGCACTCCTGATCGGGGCTCCCAGGCCAGACAGACCCGCCCTGAAACCTGAAACCTGAAACCTGAACCCCGCGCGCGCGCCACGCGCGCGCCCTTGAC
>JAZBPT010000235.1:0-6303 GCA_036351755.1 Wenzhouxiangella sp.
ATTCAGCGCATTTATGACGACGACCTGGCGGGCGGGGGCACGCGCGTGCTGGTCGATCGCGTGTGGCCGCGCGGCATCTCGAAGGACGATGCCGACCTGGATCACTGGTTCAAGGACCTCGCCCCCTCGAGCGAACTGCGGAAATGGTTCGGCCACGACCCCAGGCTGTGGGCGGCTTTCAAGCAGAAATACCGCAAGGAGCTGAGGAACGAGGAAAAGCGCGAGCAGCTGGAAGAACTGGCCGAGATCGCCAGCGACGGAAAGCTGGTGCTGCTCTACGGGGCGAAGGACGAGGAGCACAACCAGGCGGTCGTGCTCCGGGAAGTCCTCGGGGAAATGCTTCAGTCCTAGACCGGACGAAGCGGGCCGTCAGTCCCGCCAGTAATCGTTGGCTTCGGCGATGGTCCGGAAATGCACCGCGACCACGTGCGAGGCGGCGATCAGGTCCTCGGCATCTTCCGAATACTCCGGACGCTGCTCGAACAGCACTTCCTTGTCAGGCTGCGTGGCCACCACGGCCCGGCGCGCCAGCTGGACCGCCAGGTCGAAGCCTTCGGCCGGCGTATCGGTCATGAGGCTGAGCCGATCCTCGGCATCTTCGGCAGACGCTCCGTCGGGTTCCTCCGCTGCCAGCGTGCCAACGGCCAGCAGTCCGGCGAGCAGGATTGCGATGGGCCAGTTCTTCATGATACTTCTCCTCGATGATCGGGTAACAGTGGCTTCAGCGGCACCGGGCCGCGGCTTACCCGGCCTAAGATGCTGTCTATATGCATCAATTGCAAGCAGAAACCACGGCCATCCGACGGGAGAGCAACTGGAGTGGGCGGGAATTCAGTCCCGCTGACCGCGCTCGTCGCGCACGCGCTGTTGGGCGCGGCGGAAAGCATCTTCGATCTCGGAGTTGTCGAACATCGGCATGGGCGCGTCCGGGTCGGGATCGCGCAGCACGTAAACCGCGCCGCAGTATTCGCAAGCTTCGCGGCCGGATCGATGGACGGGCACGTAGACGCGCGGGTGGGCGTTCCAGACCTTCATTTCCGGGGTCGGGCACGACAGCGGCAGGTCCTCCCAGTTGACCTCGTACTCGTCCTGCTGGCAGGCGGGTTTGCCTTCACCTTCCTTGCGCTTGGCGACCATGGGGCTCTCTCCGCGATGGGTGCGATACAAAGCGAATATGGTACCCGTTTGCGCCCCGCGATGGTGAGGCCGGGCGCTTCGGGCGCGTCCCCGGCGGGCCTGATCGATGTCAAATTCCGCGCCGGATGCGCATGCTAACTTCACCATCAGGCAAGCAGGAGTTTCATACGACATGAACACGGACGTGGCCATTGTCGGTGCCGGGCCGGCCGGACTCTGCCTGGCCCGTGCCCTCGACGGTCTGGGCCTGGAGATACGGCTGTTCGACGGCAGCCCGCGGCAGGCCCTGGCCGAGCCGGCCGAAGACGGCCGCGAAATCGCTCTGACGCACGCCTCGCAAGCGCTGCTGGAGCGTCTCGGTATCTGGCAGCGACTCGACCCCGAGGGGCTCAGCGCCCTGCGCGATGCCGCTGTCTTCGACGGCGAGTCCGAGCGCCCGATGCGCATCAGCCACGCCGACGGCGGCACCGAGCGCCTCGGCACGCTGGTGGCCAACCACCAGATCCGCAAGGCGGCCTGGGACGCCGTGGCAGCGCAGGACCGCGTCGAGATCGAGGCCGGTGTCTCCGTCGAGGGGACATCGCTGTCGGCGGCCGGTCGCCGCATCTCCCTGTCCGACGGCCGATCGGTGGAGGCCGGGCTGGTCATCGCCGCCGATTCACGCCTCTCCGGCCTGCGCCGGGCCGCCGGCATCGGGGCACGAATGCGCGACTTCGGGCGCAGCATGCTGCTCGCCCGCGTGTCCCTCGAAGCCGATCACGAGCACGTCGCCTGGGAGTGGTTCGGCTACGACCGAACCCTGGCGCTGCTGCCGCTCAACGGGCGCCGGGCCTCGGCGGTGATCACCCTGCCGCACGAGCAGGCGCGGCGACTTTCTGAGCTTGACGAGGCCGAATTCAACCGTGAGCTCACGGCCATGTACCGCCACCGACTCGGCGCGATGCAGCTCGAAGGCCAGCGTCACCTCTATCCCCTCGTCGGCGTCTGGCCGGATCGGCTCGTGAGCGAGCGCCTGGCCGCCGTCGGCGATGCCGCCGTGGGCATGCATCCGGTGACCGCGCACGGGTTCAACCTCGGATTGACGGGCATCGACAGCCTGTCGAGCGAAATGCGAAAGGCGATCGAGCGCGGCCTTCCGGTCTCCGACGGCGCGGTCCTTTCGGCCTACCAGCGCCGGCACCGGATGGCCAGCCTGCCCCTGTATCTGGCGACCGCGACCGTCGTCGGCCTGTATACCGACGACCGTCTGCCGGCGAGGCTGCTGCGTCGCTCCGTGCTGCGCGTGGCCAATCAGGTCGCGCCGTTTCGCCAGGCCGTGGCCCGCCAGCTGACCGGCCGGGGCGGGCTGCCCGGGCCGCTGGAATTCCTGCGCGGGACGCCGCCGTGAGTCGCCGTATCCTGATCATCCAGGGCCACCCCGACCCGGCCGGGGAGCACTTCGGGCATGCCCTCGCCGCGGCCTACCGCAAGGGCGCCGAGGCCGCCGGGCACAGCGTCGAAGAGGCCCGTCTGGCCGACCTCGACTACCCGATGCTCACCAGCGAGAAGGAGTGGACCGAGGGCGAGGTGCCGGCTGCTCTGCGGCCGGTGCAGGAGCAGATCGCCGAGGCCGACCACCTGGTGTTCTTCTTCCCGTTGTGGCTGGGTACCTTGCCTGCGCGGGTCAAGGCCTTCCTCGAGCAGGTCATGCGTCCCGGCTTCGCCTTTGCCGCGGAGGCGCGCGATGGCATCGGCGAGCGCCTGCTCAAGGGCAAGTCGGCTCGCGTGATTATCACCATGGGCATGCCCGGACCCGCTTACCGCTGGTTCTTCGGCGCCCACGGCTACCGCAACCTCAAGCGCAATATCCTGCATTTCTGCGGGATTCGGCCCGTGCGGCGCTGTTTCGTCGGCGGCGTGGCCGGCAAGAACGATCGCGGCCGCTCGCGTTGGCTCGAGCGGATCGAATCCCTGGGCCGCAAGGGCGCCTGAGACCGCTATCCTTCCCGCATGGAAACCACCGCCTCGCACGCGCAGACGCTGATCACGCTGGGCGCCCTACTGCTGGGCGGCCTGGCCGTAGAGACGATCGGCCGGCGGCTGCCGGTGCCGCGCGTGACCCTGCTGCTGATCTTCGGCTACCTGATCGGACCCGACATGGCCGGGTTTCTCGACGCCTCGGAGGCCCAGCGCTGGTTCGAGCCGATGACCACCATCGCCCTGGTGATGGTGGGTTTCCTGATCGGCGAGAAATTCCACCCCGAGCGCATGCGCGCCTGGGGACGCGTGGCGCTGATCGTCTCTCTGGTCCAGGCCATCGCGACCGCGGCCGTGACAACCCTGGGCCTGATGCTGCTGGGCATCGAGCCGGCCGTCGCCCTCCTGCTCGGCGGCGTGGCCTGCGCGACCGCGCCGGCGGCGACCTTCGATGTCGTACGCGAGGAATCCGCGGACGGGCCGCTGACCGACACGCTCATGGGCGTGGTCGCCTTCGACGACGCCTGGGCGCTGCTGATCTTCAGCCTGGCCGCCGCGGCGGTGGCCGTCATGACCGGCATGGGCGAGGGCAACGGTTTCCTGTTTCACGCGCTGCGCGAGGTCGGCGGTGCGCTGTTACTGGGCGGCGTGCTCGGCCTGCTGGCCGGCCTGCTGACGCAGCGCATCCGGCCGGGCGAGCCGACCCTGCTCGAAGCGCTCGGCATCGTGCTGCTCACCGCCGGACTCGCCACGCTCTGGAACCTGTCGTTCATCCTGGCGGCGATCACGCTGGGCGCGGTGATGACCAATGTCGCCCGCCACCACGAGCGCGCCTTCCACGAGATCGAACACATCGAGTGGCCCTTCCTGTTGCTGTTCTTCGTGCTGGCCGGCGCGTCATTGCATCTCGACGTCTTGCTCGGCGTCGGTGTGCTCGGTTTCGCCTACGTCGCGCTGCGCGTCATCGGCAAGATCGGTGGCGGGGTGCTGGGCGTGGCGCTGGCCGGCGGCAACCCGACGCTCAGGCGCTGGCTGGGTCCGGCGCTGCTACCGCAGGCGGGTATCGCGCTGGGCCTGGCGCTGATCATCGAGCAGCGCTTTCCCGAGATCGACGGTTACCTGCTGACGATGGTGATCGCGGCAACGGTGATCTTCGAAATCTTCGGGCCGCCCTGCACGCGCCTGGCCCTGCGGCGGGCCGGCGAGGCCGGGCAGGCCCGGCCCGACGGCGAGGACGAAACGCCCTACAGTCCCTGAGCGATCGCGATGATCCGCCCCTGCGGGCCGATCAGGATCAACTCGCCGTCGGGGCCGATGTCGAAGCGCCCCACCCCGGCGAGCAGCCCCAGGAACCGGCTTTCCAGCGTCATCAGCGGTTCGCGGCAGGCCATCTTCGTCGCGGCCGCCGGGCCGATCGCAAGACCCTCGCCGCCGAGCTCGTAGCCGGCCGTGTAGCGGTTGCAGGCGGCGCGGCCGCCGACCCGACCCTTCTCGTCGAAGGTCAGGGTAATCTCGATCTCCTCGTCTTCCCCTTCCGGCTCGGGTACGGGATCGTCGCCCAGCTGGACGACCTGCCAGGTGTTGGCGGTGAGCAGGTCCCGCGGTTCGCCGCCGCAGCCGTCCAGGCGGCCGTCTTCGAACTGCACGGCCAGCGAGTAGGGATGCGGCATGCCGGTGGCCGAATCGCGGCAGATGGTCTGTTCGAAGGCCGCCAGGATGGGGCCGTGCTCGCCCAGGCCGCGAAACCGCGTGGTCCGGCCGCTTGAGCCGGTCTGGACGACGGGCGCGGACGTGACGGTCTGACCGTAGTCGCTGGTCAGCTCGATCCGGTCCTTGCCGATCTCGACGCGCCATCCGGGCTCGTTGCCTCCTCCCGAGAGCGGGGCCGTCAGCGCTTCGATGCGGCGGCAATCGCTGAAGGCTTCATCGCCCCGAAGCAGCAGGATCTCGCCGCCTTTTTCGTGGATGCCCCATCCCGATTCGTCCCGGGCGCGGTAGCGAACCCCCGATGCGGCCGGAACCTGCTCGACGCTGTGCAGCCGCTCGTCGACGGCCAGGAACAGGTGCTCGTCGACGGCACCGAACATCACTTCCGTGTCACCGCACTGCCAGGCCTGGCCGAAGCCGGCTGCAATCGGCTCGTGCAGGCGCACTTCGCCCAGCTCGGCGCCTCCATCCTTCGGCATGACGAGGACCGGCCCGGTCAGCCTCAGCAGCTCGTCGCCCGCGAGCACGGCCGCGCTCAGCTCGTAGATCGAGGGGGCATCATTTTCGGGCTGGACCGAGAAGCCGAGCGGGACGGGAACCTGGCGACCTTCCAGGCGCGTGTTGAAACGGGTCAGCGACCTGCGGCCGTCGGGGCCGACGGCATCCACGGCGACCAGCATTTCGGCGTCGCCGGGGAGCGCGATCCGTTCGGGGTAGAACAGCCGCGCTTCCACGAAGAATGGATCGGGGGCTTCGGCCCCGCCCTCGGCCGGCTCGTCATCCGAGCGCATGTCGACCGTCCAGGTGCAGCCGGCCAGCCAGAGGGTGACGGTAAGCAGGGCGAGCAGTCTTTTCATCGTCGGGCCTTCGTGGATGCGGTCATGTCAGTGATGACCATGATAGGCGCGCCAGGTTCAGGGGACTGGCCGCTTGCGTCTGCGATAATGCCGCCATGGACATCACCGCGCGTTCCGGTCTGCTCGAAGCCTTCTCCCGCGTGCTGGGGCAAGCGGGCGTCGTGCGCGACGCGGCCGACCTGGATCGCTACACCGACGAGCCGCGCGGGCGGTATCACGAACGACCGCTGGCGGTGCTGCGCCCGGCCAGCACCCAGGAAGTGGCCGCGGCCGTCTCGCTGTGCCGCGAACACGGCATCGCCATCGTGCCCCAGGGCGGCAATACCGGACTGGTCGGGGGGCAGACCATCGACCGACCCGACAACCAGGTCATCCTGAGCCTGGAGCGAATGCGCGCCATTCGCGAGGTCGATGCCGACGGCGCCAGCCTGGTCGCCGAGGCCGGCTGCACCCTGGCCACCGTACAGGCCGCCGCGGAGTCCGCCGGGCTGCTGTTTCCCATGAGCCTGGCCTCGGAGGGAACGGCCACCATCGGCGGCAACATCGCCACCAATGCCGGGGGCCACCTGACCGTGCGCTACGGCAACATGCGCCGGCAGGTGCTGGGGCTGGAGGTCGTGCTTGCCGACGGCCGCGTGCTCGACGG
>JAZBPT010000236.1:0-3665 GCA_036351755.1 Wenzhouxiangella sp.
CAGAAGCCCGAGCAGAAGCCCGAGCAGAAACAGCAGAAGGAATCATCAGGCGAGAGCTCTGGCAAGCGCAGCGAAGACCGTCGCCGCGAAAGCTCGGGCGCCATCCCCGAAGGCGGCGGGATTTACCGCCTCAAGGACGGCGATTGATCCAGGCGACTGCCCCGGGCCGGACGGCCCGGGGCGTTTCGGGATTTCAGACTTCCGAAACCAGCCCGTGACGCAGGGCCATGCGCAGCAGCTCGACTTCGCTGCCCACACCGACCTTGTCGTAAATCCGGTACTTGTACGTGGCAACCGTCTTCGGACTGACGTTGAGCACTTCCCCGATCGATTGCATGCGCATGCCCTGAGTCAACATCAGCGCGATTTCCAGCTCGCGGCCGGTCAGCTCCTGAAACGGGGATTGCGGCGTTCCGGGCAGTAGGGAGATGGCCAGCTGCTGGGAAATGTCGGCGCCAATGTAGCGTTCCCCCTGCGCGACCTTGCGAACGGCCCGCAAGAGTTCTCCGGCGTCACAGGCCTTGGTGAGGTAGCCCGATGCGCCGGAATCCAGGAGCCGGGCCGGTAGCGGCGGTTCGCTGTGCGCAGTGAGCACGATCACCCGCACATCGGGCTGCGCCTTGAGGATTCTCTCGGTCGTCTCCAGACCCGACAAGCCGGGCAATCCGACGTCCATGAGAACGAGGTCGGGTTCGAGCTTGCGCGACAGGCGGATGGCGTCCTCGCCCGTGGAAGCTTCGCCGGCGACCTTCAGGTCGCTCTCTCCTGCCAGTATGTTCTTCAGCCCCGTGCGGACCAGATCGTGGTCATCGACAATCAGGATATCGGTCAATTGCTTGTCCCCGTGTTGCGAACTACCCTCCCGCGGGAATTACACTACCGCAGATTGATGGACGAGTGAAGAACGTTTGAACGGAGCCCGATCGGCAGGATGACTGGCGAGACGTATCAAGGAACGCACAAGCGCCCCATGCTGGTCGCATTGACCGGGGGCGTGGCCAGCGGCAAGACGAGTGTATCCGACCGCCTGGCGGCCCAGGGCGTTCCGGTGGTCGATACCGACCTGATCGCTCGCCAGGTCGTGGCCCCGGGCAGCCCCGGACTGGATCGGGTCGTCGAGGCATTCGGGCCGGACATACTGGATGCATCGGGCGATCTCGACCGGCGGGCATTGCGCGAACGCATCTTCGCTCGTCCCGAACTGCGGGAGAGGCTCGAGGCCATCCTGCATCCCCTGATCGAGACGGAAGCGCGGCGACAGGTGGCCTCTCACCACGAAACCGACTACGTGGTACTCGTCGTCCCCCTGCTCGTCGAGTCCGGCTTGTTCACAGACGCCGACCGGGTCGTCGTGGTCGATGTGCCCGAGGCGGTGCAGATCGATCGCCTTCTCGAGCGCGACAACGTCGACCGCGGCCAGGCGGAGTCGATGCTTGCCGCCCAGGCCTCACGATCCGACCGCCTGGCGGCGGCGACCGATGTCCTGGACAACAGTGGCTCAATCGAGGACTTGATGCAGGCCACGGACCGACTGCACGGCAAGCTGATCCGGCTCAGTCGTCGTCGCTGACGCGCGCCTCGAAGGAACTGATCAAGTCCGCCTGTTCGTTGGCCGGGACTGCGTCGTAGTGCGAGAAGGACATGGTGTAGCGCCCTTCCCCGCCGGTCATGCTCTTGAGTTCGGTGGGAAATTCAGCCAGGGCGGACAAGGGCACCGCGGCCGAAATCGTCGTCAGTCCGCCGCGCAGGCTGTCGGTTCCCTGGATGCGGGCCCGCTTGGACGCCAACGCCCCCGTCACGTCACCCATCGATGAATCGGGCACGGTGACTTCGAGCTCCACCACCGGCTCGAGCACCTGGGGCCCGGCGTTGCGAACCGCGTCCAGGAAGGCCCTGCGACCCGCGATCACGAAGGCCACTTCCTTCGAGTCGACCGGATGGTGCTTGCCGTCGTAGACCACGGCCTCGACGTCCTGTAGCGGGAAGCCCGCGACCGCGCCCTCGTCGAGCAGCTGCTTCACGCCCTTCTCCACCGCGGGAATCAGGCTGCTGGGAATGGCGCCGCCGACAACTTCGGAACGAAAGACGAAGCCCTCGCCGCGACCGAGCGGCCGGACCCGCATGAACACCTCGCCGAACTGGCCGGCACCGCCGGTCTGCTTCTTGTGGCGGTAGTGTCCTTCGGCCGGACGCGTGATGGTCTCGCGATAGGCGATCCGGGGATTTCGCGTTTCCACCTCGACGTTGTAGCGCTGCTTCATGCGCTCGAGCATGACGCGCAGGTGCATCTCCCCGAGCCCACGGACCACCGTCTCGTTCAGCTCCTGGTTGTGCTCGACGAGGAAACAGGGATCCTCCTCGGCGAGGCGCGAGAGCGAGGCGGCCAGCTTCTGCTCGTTACCGCGCGTAGTCGCCTCCACGGCAAGTCCGAACATCGGCTGGGGAAAGTCGATCGGCTTGAGAAAGTAGTGATCTTCGTCGTGACTGTCGTGGAGGATGGCGTCGTAATGGATGTCCTCCACCTTGGCCAGGGCGCAGATGTCACCGGGTACGGCTTCATCGATCTCGATGTGCTCCTTGCCCTGAATCCGGTAGAGATGGGCGGCCTTGATCGGCTTTCGCGCCTCGCCGACGTACAGTTGCGTATCGGGCCGCACCTTTCCCTGGTAGACGCGAAAGATACTCAGCTTGCCGGCATAGGGATCATTGCTGACCTTGAATACATGCGCCAGCACGTGCCCGTCGGACTCTAAACTGGCTTTCACCCGTTCAGCATAGGGGCCCTTGCGAAACGGCGGCGGATTGCCTTCGAGCGGACTCGGCAACAGATGCCGGCAAAAGCGCAGGAACTCGCCGCAGCCGGCGCCCGTCAGCGCCGAGGTGAAGCAGATCGGCACCAGGTGTCCGTCGCGCAGCGCCTTCTCGAAGGCATCGTGCAGCGACTGCGGGTCGATCTCTTCCCCGTCGAGGTAACGCGACATGAGCGCTTCGTCGACCTCCACGACCTGATCGACGATTTCGGTGTGGGCGTCGGCCACCGAGAAGATGTCCGTCTCGCCGTCGGTCTTGAAGAAGCAGTCACGGACCGTGGCGCCGTTGTCCGTCGGCAGGTTGATCGGCAGGCACTCGGCGCCGAATTCCTCCCGGATGTCGCGCACCAGTTGCTCGAGATCCGCGCCCTCGGCATCCATCCGGTTGATGACAATGATGCGGCAGAGCTTGCGTTGTCGGGCACGCCGCATGAGCCGTCGGGTCGACATCTCGATGCCTGCCGCCGCGTTGACGACGATGGCCGCGGTTTCGGCCGCGCCCATTGCGGCCAGGGCCTGTCCCCGGAAGTCGGGATCGCCCGGCGTGTCGAGCAGGTTGACGTGGATGTCTTCGAACGACAACGAAGCAATCGATGAATTCAGGGAGTGCTGGTATTCCCTCTCGAGGGGATCGAAATCGCTGACGGTCGTCCCTCGCTCGAGCGATCCCGGCTCACCGAGAACACCCGCCTTGACCAGCAGCATCTCCATCAGGGATGTCTTGCCGGAACCCGCGTGACCCAGCAGGGCCACGTTGCGTATCGCGCCGGTTTCGTGCTCCGCCATGCTTGCCTCCTCGAGCGGCAGCCATGGATGCATCGTAATCCAGCGGCAAGGGAATCGGCAAATGGCCGC
>JAZBPT010000237.1:0-4003 GCA_036351755.1 Wenzhouxiangella sp.
GACCGCAACCTGGCCGGTTTCCAGCCGCCGCGCGATGGCGACGCCGCGTTCCGCGCGCGTCCACAGCGCCGCGGCCAGTCCGTAGTCCGTGTCGTTGGCCAGCGCCACCGCCTCGTCCTCGTCGGCGACTTTCATCACCACCGCGACCGGACCGAAGGTCTCCTCGCGGGCGGCGGTCATCTGCGGCCGCACACCGGTCAGCAGGGTCACCGGGTAGAAAAAACCCGGGCCTTCGGGCAACTCGCCGCCGAGCGGGCAGTCGGCCCCCGCCTCGATCGTTTCGCGCACCTGGCGATGCAGGTTCTCGCGCAGATCGGCACGTGCGATCGGACCGATGTCGGTCGTTTCCTCGGCCGGATCGCCCACCTTCAGCCGCGCCAGGCGCTCACGCAGACGCTCGACGAAGGCGTCGTGCACCGAGTCTTCCAGGATGATGCGCTTGGCGGCGATGCAGCTCTGTCCGGCATTGATGATGCGTGAGAGGCAGATCACTTCGGCGGCCTTGTCGAGATCGGCGTCGGCCAGCACGATGGCCGGATCGGAGCCGCCCAGCTCCAGCACCGAGTGCTTGATCTCCGAGGCCGCCGTCGCCGCCACGATGCCGCCGGCCTTCTCCGAGCCCGTGAACGACACGGCCTGCACGCGCTTGTCGCGGATGACGCCCTCGACCCGCTCGGTTTCCAGCGGCAGGTTGGCGAAAATGCCGGCGGGTGCACCGACCCGCTCGAACAGCTTACCGATGGCCTCGCCGCAGGCCGGCACGTTGGGATCGTGCTTGAGCAGGCAGGTATTGCCCGCCATGAGCGTCGGCGCGGCGAAACGGAAGGCGAGCCAGAACGGCGCGTTCCAGGGCAGGATGCCCAGGATCACGCCCAGCGGAAGGTACTGGACGTAGCTCTCGCTGGCATCCGATGCCAGGTGCTCGTCGGCCAGGTAGGCTTCGGCGTGCTCGGCGTAGTGCTCGGCGCACCAGGCCGCCTTTTCGACCTCGCCGCGCGCCTCGCGGATGGGCTTGCCCATTTCGTCGGTCATCAATCGGGCCAGGGATTCCGAATCGTTGCGCATGAGAGCGGCCACCTCGCGCAACACCCGGGCGCGCTCGTCGAAGCCCGTCGCCGCCCAGCCGTCGAAGGCGGAACGGGCTCCGGCCAGCCGCTGTTCCAGCGCGGCGTCGTCCAGCGCGGCGACTTCGTACCGGGTCCGGCCGCTGGCCGGGTCGATCGATCGAAGCATGATCACCTCCCTCCCGCTTCGTGAATGTGCTTGACCGAATCGCCGCCCTTCGCGCGCGGCAGGTCCTTGCCTTCGGGTTCCGGCAGTTCCCGGGGCGCCTCGCCGGGCTTGACGACGAAGTCCTCGTCCAGCGTGAAGAAGGACTTGCAGCCGGTGTCGGTGACGTAGATCGAGTCCGAGATACCGACCGTCTTGTCACCGTCCACGCCCCACATCCAGGGAATGATATGAAAGGTCATGCCTTCCTTGATCACCTTGGAGTCGCCCTGCTTGAGGCTGATGATGTAGCCCTCGTCCCAACTCGGCGGGAAGGCGATGCCGATGGAATAGCCCGAGCGCGTGATCAGGCGCGCACCCACTTCGTTGGCCGTGATGACGTTGCGAATCAGGTTGTCGGCGTCCGAAACGGTCATGCCGGGCCGCAGCACTTCCTTGATCTCGTGCAGGGCCTGCTTCATTCGGTCCTGGGCGTGCGCCATCGACGCCGACAGCTCGCCGAGGACCACGGTGCGCATCATCGCGGTGTGGTAGCGCCGATAACAGCCGCCCACCTCGAGGAAGACGTGCTCGCCGGGCTGCACGGTCCGGCCCTCCCAGGTGGCGTGTCCGATCATGCTCCTGGGGCCGGAGGTCACGTAGGGCATGACCGCCGGCGGCTCGCCGCCGGCCCGGAACATCGCCGAGCTGATCGCCGCGCCGATCTCGTTTTCCGTCACGCCGGCACGAGCCGCTTCGAAGCCGGCCCGTACGCCGGCTTCGGTCGCGGCGGCGGCCTTGTGCATGATCTCGATCTCGTGCTTCGACTTGCACACGCGGCCCTCTTCGACGATGCCGAAACAGTCCAGCAATTTGCCGTCCAGGAAGGTCGTGTGGATGCTGTCCTGGTGGTAGGCGGGGAAGAAGTAGCTGTTGCGCTCGTAGCCGATGCTCTTGCCGGTCAGGCCGAACTCCCGCAGGGCCTCGACCAGCATCTGGATGGCGTCGCCCGTGTCCGGGTAGGGCCGCGTCTCCTCGACCCAGGTCCGGGCGTGGATGTTCGACTCCTCCATCATTCGCGTGATCATGAAGGGCTCGTCTTCGAGCGGGACCACCAACGCCTGGAAGAAGCTGTACCCCGTCGTCTGGTAATCGGTGAGGTACATCAGGTTTTCCGGGTCGGTGATCACGACCGCGTCGAGCAGGCGCTCGGCCATGCGATCACGCAGCTCCTTGAGCCGGCGCTCGTACTCCTCGAAAGGAAAGGTCATGTCGTCACGCTTTCTCATGCCGCCGCCCTCCTTGCCGAGGCAATCGACTGCTCGAGAATGTCGAGCCCTTCGGCCAGGTCCGCCTCCGGAATGGTCAGGGGCGGAATCAGCTTAAGCGTGCGCCCGCCGGTGCCACAGGCGCCGATCAGCAAGCCACTTTCGAAGGCCGTCGAGGCGATCCGCTTGGCCAGGTCGCCGTCGCCGACATCGAGGGCCTGCATCATGCCGCGGCCCCTGACCGAAAAGCCTTCCTGGCCCGTAGCGATGGATTCGAGCCGCTCGCGCATGGTCTGGCCGTTGGCCTTGACTGCATTCATCAACTCGTCGTCGTCGAAATACTCGAGCGCCACCGCGCCCGCGACGAAGCTCAGGCCCTGACCGCGGAACGTGCCGGTGTGCTCACCCGGCGACCAGTGCTTGTCGTACTCGGGCTTGACCAGGTTCATCGCCATCGGCGTGCCGAAGCCGCCGATGCCCTTCGCCAGCGTGATGATGTCGGGATCGAGTCCCATGTCGTCGAAGCTGAAGTAGTGGCCGGTGCGACCACAGCCGGCCTGGATGTCGTCGTATATGACCAGGGCGCCAAGATCACGGGCCAGGTCCTGTACGGCTTTCAGCCACTCGGGTCGCGCCACGTGCACCCCGCCTTCGGCCTGGATGGGCTCGATCAGGAAGGCGGCCGGCGGCTCGAGACCGCTGGAGGAGTCCTCGTACATGGCCCGGAGCTGATCGACCCAGGCCAGGCACTGGTCGAGCGCGGCCTCGTCGCTGCCGAAGGGCTGGCGCAGGACATGGTCGAGCGGCACGCCGGCGGCGTTGCGGAAGTACGCGTTGGCCGTGCAGGCCAGCGAGCCCAGGGTCATGCCGTGGAAGCCGTGCTCGTAGGCCACGACGCTGCGGCGGCCGGTCGCCTTGCGGGCCAGCTTCAGCGCCGTTTCGACGGCGTTCGTGCCGGTCGGCCCCATGAACTGCAGCTTGTGGTTCCAGCCCCGGGGCCTGACGATGGTCTCGACGAACTTCTCGATGAAGTCGCGCTTGACGTCGGTGTACATGTCCAGGCTGTGGGCCACGCCGTCGCGTTCCATGAAGTCGATCATCGCTCGCTTCATGCGGGCATTGTTGTGCCCGAAATTGAGCACGCCGGCCCCGGCGAAGAAATCGATGTACGACTTGCCGTTCTCGTCTGTCTGTCGCGCGTTGGACGCGGACTTGAACACGGTCGGATACAGCCGGCAATAGCCGCGAATTTCCGATTCCCACTGTTCGAATACCTGCATGTTGCACCTCCTCGGGCTCTGTCCCGGCTTTCCTCGGCCGGGCGCTCGTGCTATTGCTCCTCCACTGGACAACCAGCGATTCGGGCGTAGGTTCGGCCGACCACGTCGATCAGCCGGTCGTTGAAGTCATATTGCGGGCTGTGGCAGGCATGGTGATGCCCTTGCCCGTCGTCGGCGCCGACCAGGGCGAAGGCGCCGGGTATCTCTTTGAGGTAATAACTGAAGTCCTCCGAAGCCATGATGGGC